>CAMTVZ010000243.1:0-1266 GCA_947085285.1 uncultured Ignavibacteriota bacterium | reverse complement strand
CAAGTTCATTGAATGACTCGATATTGCCATTTTGAAATTCGCTTACAAGTTGTAAATCAGATTTATCAGACATTCTTTGTTTTATATTCTAAACGATTAGACAGAAGTTTCACATCTAAAGTTTAATGAAATCGTACTAAAGAAACAAAAAATCCCCACCCGTTAATCGACGGATGGGGATAGGGATCATTTGTAAAAATAATACTATTCTTTAGTACATGTCGCCGTGTGGCATTTGAGGCATTGCTGGTTTTTCTTTTTCTGGCTTTTCAACTATTGTAGCTTCAGTTGTAAGTAATAAGCCGGCTACACTTGCGGCGTTTTCGAGTGCAATACGTGTAACTTTGGTCGGGTCGATTACACCAGCTTTAATAAGGTTTTCAAATTTTTCGGTCTGTGCATTGAAACCAAAATCGTCCTTACCTTCTTTTACTTTGTTAATAATAACCGAACCCTCTTGTCCGGCATTATTAACTATCCAGCGAATCGGTTCTTCAAGTGCACGTCTGACTATATCAACACCGATTTTTTGGTCTTCATTTTCTAATTTCATACCATCCAATTTAGCCGATGCTCTTAAATATGCAACACCACCACCGGGAACAATACCTTCTTCAACTGCTGCACGCGTAGCATGGAGTGCATCTTCGACGCGGGCTTTCTTTTCTTTCATTTCAACTTCTGTAGCAGCACCAACTTTTAGAACTGCAACCCCACCTGAAAGTTTTGCAAGGCGTTCTTGCAGTTTCTCTTTATCGTAATCGGAGGTTGTTTTGTCGATTTGATTCTTAATTTCGTTAATGCGTTTTTTAATTTCATCAGCAGCACCGGCACCTTCGACAATCGTAGTGTTATCTTTATCTACGGTAACTTTCTTTGCCCTGCCGAGTGATGAAAGTTGTGTATTTTCTAACTTAAAGCCTTTCTCTTCGGCTATAACCTGGCCGCCAGTTAATACTGCGATATCTTCTAACATAGCTTTTCGTCGATCGCCAAAACCGGGAGATTTAACTGCACAAACACGCAGTGTGCCGCGTAATCGGTTCACTACTAATGTGGCTAAAGCTTCGCCTTCTATATCTTCGGCGATAATAAGCAATGAACGTCCAGATTGAGCAACTTTCTCCAGTATCGGAAGAAGGTCTTTCATCACGCTAATTTTTTTATCATGTATTAAGATGTAAGGCTCTTCTAATTCAGCTTCCATTGTTTCGGCATTGGTTACGAAGTAAGGCGAAAGGTAACCTCGATCGAATTGCATACCTT
>CAMTVZ010000242.1:0-5860 GCA_947085285.1 uncultured Ignavibacteriota bacterium | reverse complement strand
TATAAACAAGTTCAGCTAATTTTTCGGCTAAACCTTCACCGATTCCTTTTACATTTTTGATCTCACCACTCTCGATTAATACTTTCAATTCCGTTGTTAGAGCAGCAACAACACGCGAAGCGTTATGGTACGCACGGCACTTGAAGGGATTCTCGCCTTTTAATTCAAGCAGCGTCCCGATTTCTTCCAATATTTCTGATACAGTTTTATTATCCATTTTTGATATCTGTTTCAGAGATTACTTCTACAATCTCTGTTCTACTGTTCGATATTCATTATTAAATGAATGCAACATATTATATTTTTGAAGTTCCTCAATTATCGGTTCTACTTCAGTAAATTTCATTAACTCGTTCCGGAGTTTTGCAACATCAGGGGAGTTTCTTAAATATCCTGTATAATATTTTCGAAACTCAATCACTCCACCCCGCTCACCTTTGAATCGCACCGAAAGTTTTAGGTGTTCGATTAATGTTTCAATCCGCTTCTCGATTGTAACTGGTGCGAGATGCTCGCCGGTCATCAGGTAATGTTTTGCTTCTTTGAATATCCATGGATTCTGTATCGCCCCTTGGCCAATCATAATTCCGTCGCAACCAGTTGAATCGAAAACATACTTTGCAATTTCAGGTGTAGTGATTCCGCCATTTACTATGATTGGAATTTTCACTGCCTCCTTTATTTTGGGAATCCAGCTATAATCGACCTGACCTTTGTGAGCTTGTGAACGAGTTCGACAATGAACAGTTAAAGCCGCTGCCCCTACACTCTCCACCATTTTTGCAACTTCGATTATTTTAATATTGGTATTGTCCCAACCCAAACGGGTTTTTACTGTTACGGGTAACTTAACAGCTTTAACTACCGTTGAAACTACTCGTTCCATTTTGGATAAATCCTTCAGCAGTCCGGCACCGGCACCCTGACCAACTACGTTTCTGACCCAGCAGCCGGCGTTGATGTCGATGAAATCGGGCTGCATTTCTTCAGCCATTTTTGCCGCACCTTCCATCGAGGTTTCGAGTCCGCCGTAAATTTGTATCCCGATTGGTCGCTCTTCTTCTGTGAAAAACATTTTATGTTTTGTCTTTTCCGACAGACGGACTAAACCTTCGGCATTCACAAACTCGGTATAAACGAGATCGGCACCGAGACGTTTACAGATTATTCTGAAAGAAGTATCTGTAATACTTTCCATAGGTGCGAGTGCGATAGGATGTTCGATATTTAGATTTCCAAGTTTCATTAATTTTATTTTAAGAAGAAATTGTGTGGAATACAAATAAAGTTTGACTTTACGACAAATTTTCTTATTATTCAGTGTTCCTAAAATCTTAACAAATTTGTTTAGAAAACAGAATCAGTGGAACGGATTCAGATTTAAGATAATACCATAGAAAGGATTTATAATATGGCAATTGACCCTTCCCTATTAAATAAAATAAATAATTTATCCTTGACCGAAAAACTACACTTGTGGAAACTATTACAGGAACAATTAGAACAAGCGGAAGAAGATACGCTAATGGCAGATCCGAAAGTAAAATCTGAGATTCATGAAGCACGTGTCGCTTATAAAGCCGGTGACTACATGTTTCTTGATGACTATATTAGTGATCGCAAAAAGAATACCTAATGAATTACAAAGTAGTTGTCCCTAAACCGGTTCGGAATCAAATGGACATTTTACCCGATTTTATATTCGATAGAATTATCGAACAAATAACATAGAGACTTCTGAAAAATAGAAAATAGAACACGTGCGAAGCATCCCGTTGGGAGATGAGCACAGATGCAACGGATTAACACTGATAATAATCCGTGTATATCCGTCAAATCCGCGTTTATCTGTGTTCTATTTAAATGATTTATTCATCGTAGATTTGATTTTTCAGAAGTCTCATATAGTTAAAAAGTAATCCTCGCCCAGCTGGTAGTATTAAGTTAAAAGGATATGAAAATGAATACCGAATTAGAATCGGAGATTATAGAATTAGATACGAGATTTACGATAAAGACCACATCGTGGTAATTCTCCATTGTGCACATCGCAAAGACATTTATCGATCATAGTTAATATTATTTTCGAGTTTCGATTTTGTGATATCGGATTTTATCGCTCTTATCCTCTCAACAACCGGCGGGTGCGAGTAATTCATCTTAACATAAAACGGATGAGGAGTTAAGTGCGAAAGATTATCCTTCGATAGTTTTTTCAAAGCATCAACAAATGGTTCTGAAAATTTCGTTGTTTCGACTGCAAACCTATCTGCCTCGAATTCATTCTTTCTTGATATAGCATTCAGAGCTAATGAAAGAATAAATTCAAGCGGCGTAAAAAGCATACCGAAGAAAAGCAGTCCTGCATAAACAGAAACATTCTCCATAAAAAATGCATCAAACAATCCACGCTGAGTTACGAATATTGACAACAGAAAAAACATCAATCCCATGTGCAAGATGCTGATGATTAATCCTTGTATAATATGCTTCTTCTTGTAATGACCAATTTCGTGTGCGAGCACGGCAACCAATTCAGAAATAGTATGCTTGTCGATCAAAGTATCAAAAAGTGCGATACGTTTATTTTTACCAAATCCTGTAAAAAAAGCGTTCGATTTACTCGACCGTTTCGATCCATCCATCACATAAATTCCCTGCAACGGAAACTTTACAGACTTAGCATACGAAACTATAGCTTCTCTCAACTCTCCATCCTGAAGTGGAGTGAATTTATTAAACAGCGGCATTATCCAGGTTGGTGCGATGAACTGAACAAAAAGTATAAAGACCGATGCGGCAATCCAACAATACAGCCATGCAAGTGTGCCTGCATATTCGAACAATGCAAGAATTCCAATAAGAAGCGGAAGACCAAGCACAACTGAAAGTAGTATTCCTTTAATGATATCAGCGATAAAAATTTTGGGCGTAGTTTTGTTAAATCCAAATTTTTCTTCAATAACAAAAGTATAGTAAATACTGAACGGCATTGAAAGAATGGACCTGATGATGATGAGAATGCTGATATATGCGACTCCTGTAAAAACAAAACCGAGCTGCCAATTTCGGACTACAATATCGAGGTAATTAAAACCACCGAGAAACCAGAAGAGTAGAGTAACGACGAGACTAAAACTCGATTCGACGATACCAAATACAGTCCGCGTGTATGTATAAGTTTGCGATTTTTTGTACGACTCATTATCGTATACTCCCTCGAACTCCTTAGGCAATTGAGAATTCAGAGTTTTTAAATTTAACAAATCTGCAATTAGATTTAAGATATATTCGGTAAGTAAGGCGATCAATATTATGATTGCGTAAGTATTCATTTTTTATTCGGTTTCGAAATTAGAATTTCGTATTTACTTGGTAATTTGTTTATGTATAATACAGGCTCAATTTTTTCAAGTTTTTTATCCCCCTTATAATAAACTCGTTCTAAAAATAATCCTGACGGCGGTGCGGTAAATTTTGCCGGCTCATCGGATTTTACTTTTATGTAATGCTGAATTTTATCAAGCGTAAGTTTTCCTTTCCCCACTTCTACTATCACTCCGACAATCTGACGAACAAGCTTCCATAAAAAATGCGAGCCGTAAATTCGTATCAGTATTAAATCTCCGGACTCCTTCATTTCGATTTCTTCAATCAATACTTTTGTAGATTTTTCTTCAGGATCATCCGAAGTAAACGATTGCAAATTTTTCATACCCACAAACATTCTAGATGCTTCCTGCATTTTGTCAATAGCAAGTTTGTCTTTTATCCACCATACGTAACGCTTGCCGAATGCAGTTCTTCTTCGCGAGATTTGATATAGATAACTTCGGGCTACCGCATCGTGGCGAGCATGGAAATTCTTTGCTGCTTTTTCCACTTCCATTATATTGATATCAGCTGGTAGTTCATCGTTCAGTTTCATTCTGATAATTTCGGGTGCTAACATTGTTTGAACTTCGAGATGGGCAATTTGTTGGAGGGCATGCACACCGGCATCAGTTCTACCTGAACCGTAAACTTCTAAAGTTTGTGTTTTAAAAACTTTATACGCCGCCTCAAGAATTTTGCCTTGAACAGTCGGTGCATTTTTCTGTACTTGCCACCCGCTGAAACGAGTGCCATCGTATTCTATGTAGAGTTTAAAACGAGACAATAAGATTTTAGATTTGGGATTTTGGATTTTAGATTTATGAATATGATTCCCACCTACGTCGTACGGTCGCTTACACACCAGAGTTTTAATGACGGAGCGATTTTGGTACGTATGGTTTTTGGTTGTACAGTTGTGAATTATGAGTTATCTTACTCAAGTTGACCGCTGCTTTTTGAAAACCACTAAAGTGGTTTATCTTTGATGTTTTTAGTTATTAACCCACGACTTAAGTCGTGGGTTAGATGCAAAGACTTTCAGAATGTTAACCGTTTTAACGGTTTTTTTGCAGATTGTTACGATGAGCGGTCAACTTGAGTTATCTTAGTAATACTAATTTTTTTGTTTGCGTATAACTTGTTTTATTTCCATTGGTTACAGTTAATCGGTAAAAATACACACCGCTTGGTAATCCACCTGTTGCGGACTCTGCATTCCAGTCAATCGAGTAACTACCCGCCTCTTTCGATCCATCGACCAACGTTTCGACTTCTCTGCCTAACAAATCATAAACCTTCAGAGTAACGTAGCTGCTTTTTGTAATATGATATGCGATTGTTGTGCTTGAATTAAAAGGATTTGGATAATTTTGAAATAGTTTAAAACCATATATATCTTCTTCATTTACCGAAACAGGTGTAGTACTTATTTGCTTCAGAATTTTATTGTTCGGATCAATTTTAAAACTATCAGGTCGGGATTCAAAAGCGAACTGAAAACTTTGGACTCGCAAACTATCCCAGACAGTTATTAACGTATCGGTACCTCGAATGGAAAATTTAATTTCAATAGGCATCTTGTAAGTGGGCCAGGTTAATTCCTGTTGTTGATGCAAAACAAGTGTGAATAGTTTGTTATCATTATTCCACGCGGTTTCATAACCCAACTTCAACCAACCTTTTCCGTAAATCCATTGATTGAAGAACCAATCGTAATTTGTACCTGTAGTTGTGTTCACAGCATCTATAAAATCTTGGGTTGTAGCAGTTCCATAATAATTTGCATCGCGATAATTATGAAGTATTTTAAAAAATAGAGAATCGCCAACCAAATATCGCAGCATATGCAGAACCCAACCTGCTTTTTGATAAACATTACCTGTGAATAAATTTATTCCCTGTCCTACTGGATCGTAGATAGCGTATTTCCACGAGCCGTCTGTAAAGCGTGTGTAGCGGTTCAACAACTGATCGCGACTTTGAATTCCGTAAGCAAACTCGCGCCATAGTATTTCTGAATAAGTTGCAAAACCTTCGTTGAGCCAAATATCTTTCCAGGTTTCGCAAGTAACTAAATTCCCCCACCATTGATGCACGAGTTCGTGAGCTATCCAATCTTCGTAAAATGGATAAGCGTTAACACTTATCCAACCTCGATGTATAGTAGATAAAGTTTGGTGTTCCATCCCTCCATAATGAAATGGATAAGCCACTGCGTGACCATACTTTGCAAAGGGATATTCACCAAATATTGTAGAATACACTTCCATCATTTGCGGAACTTTCTCAAACGCTTTAACAGCATTCCATGTTGCACCTGCTGAGTCCATCTGCCACATGTAATTTACAATTTCAATACTATCGCTTGGGTTTGTTACACGTCGATAATATTGTGAAAATTTTGAATACTTCGAAGCAGTAATCACCATCAAATATGTTGTGATTGGTAAATCTTCGCGCCACCTGTATGTAATTGTATTATCGG
>CAMTVZ010000241.1:0-4692 GCA_947085285.1 uncultured Ignavibacteriota bacterium | reverse complement strand
CCTGATCTCCTGCCGCGAGCGTGTTGTTCCGCCTCCCGATAAGCCGCCGTATATTCCGCCTATAGTTTTGACGGCTGAAGATGTTGGTGTAACCGATGCATTCATTCGATTAAAGTTTTTAGACACAGCAAACACTTCACCAAAAACATTTATACTCACGCGTGATGGCAAGGTACTAATGACAAATACAATCATTGCAATTGACACTTTGCTCTTAGACGAGGGCTTGCTTCCTAAGCGGACATACAAATACAAATCCTACCGGCTAACCAACAACACAATTGTTGATTCAAGTGCCGAGTTACCAATTACTACGATGGATACATCTTCAGGAAAATGGATTTTTCAGATTGACACACTCGGCGGCGCATCGAGCGTGCTGTACGACGTTTCGATCGTGAGCACGAACCCGCCGTTGGTTTATGCTGTGGGCGAGATATACAAACGCGATAGCTTGGGGAATTGGGATCCAACACCTTATGGTTTGGCAATTTGGAATGGAACAACATGGCAATTGAAACGAATTCTTGTAAGATCTCAAGTAGGGGATGTCCATAGTCGGGTATTCAAGGGAGTGTTTGCTTTCTCGCAAACGGATGTGTGGTTTGCGGATGGGAATGCATTTCACTGGGATGGACAAAGTGCATTTGCAACAGCGTACTGGATTAGTGGGTATCCGGGCAATCCTACGCCGGTGTTAGGAACAAATCAAGGAGTAAGCAAGCTGTGGGGGACATCGAGTTCGAACCTTTATGGCGTTGGGGTAAACGGAGGCATCGCGCATTTCGACGGCGTCGCTTGGCGTCGTTTGGAGAGCGGGACGGATGTAAGTATAAATGATATCTGGGGTGTTATAGATACTAAAACAGGTAAAAAATTAATACTTTGCAGCGCATCGAATAAATATACGTTAGGACAGAAAAAAATTTTAATAATAACAGAACAAAATAAAGTTGTAAATTTTGACTGGCAAATCGATAGAAGAGTCCATTCAGTTTGGTTTTTGAATAAAAATCGTATTTACGCATGTGGCGGTGGAGTGTTTGAAAAAAAATTCAACATTGGATGGCGAGAAATTACATCTATTCCATTAATTTACACAAATCGTATAAGAGGTAATGACTATAATGATATTTTTATTGCGGGTGATTTTGGCATAGTAGCTCATTTTAACGGATTTAATTGGTTTTTGTTTAACAATGTATCTGGGCCATTATATCATTCTGCTGATTATAAAAAAAATATATTCGCTGCTGTTGGTCAAGTTTATGGAAGTGCAGCAGCTTTAATAATGAAAAAGAAATAATATGAAGGAGGTGATTTTTATGAATGTTTTAAAATAGAACCGCCACTGTGATAACAGCACAGCAGCGGCTCAAGACAGCAAAACCGAGAAGGCAATAGAGAAGTGTTTAGGTCTTCTTATGTTTATTTTGCCTTTTCGTTTGCTGTATTAATTTACATAATTGTAATACACTAATCAAATCATTTCAAACTATTAAATTTTTTTGTATAACTAATATGAAAAGGAAAAATCATGAAAAAATTAAATTTATACGTCAAAATATTGATGTTAATAATATGTGCTAATCTTGAAATATTTAGTCAAACAAGAGTCGTGGTAGGACCTGATACCTCAACTTTTAGGAGATTTTTATGTAAATCTCAAACAGGGCCTGTTATTGGTTGCTTCGGAACAGGATTAATGAATTTATATACTTTTCCATTTGTCGGTTATGATGGTACTATTAGATATCGTCTATTCTACCAGTGGCAACTACCAGATAATCTAATACCGAACGGTTCAACTATTGACACGGTACAAATTATTTTTGAAGGTGGATATGTAAGTAATTCAATAAACTTAATAGCTATGTTCTACAATATTTCACACGATTTAATCAATCCAAATCTTGATACCCTTTGGGCTAGAAGTGATCGTACACGACCGCATATTGGTTATTCTGAATCTGAAGGAGATGCATACGGATCAGGATTTAAGATAGATGCTACATTTGGGCGTGGTTCTGCATTTACTAGCGCGGTTCAAAATTCTTTAAATGATGATAAGTTTGTTTTAGGAGTAACTGCATATTCAGAAAATCGTTGGGATTATCAATGGAGGGTGTATAATTGGACTGTAAAATTAAGAATAGTTTATACTAAACCAAATGTGACTGTTAATGTAGATCAAAAATTGGAGGGCAGTAATATATCGGTCGATAGTATTGGTAGATGGGAAACGAATCATTTTAAAAAATATTCAATTCCCAAATCATTCATATTTGATGTTGGTGATAACGAAGTTTTAGAGGCTTCACGAAAGATTATATCAAATCAGAAATATAATAATTGGAATCAGAGTAGTAATGTTGAGAACCATCAAATTTTTCCAATTCAAGTCGGGACAACTCAATTAACATCAAATTTCAAATCGACATTCGGAGGATGCACTTTTTTACGTCCCGAACTGATTGAATTACAAACAACACCTAATCCAAATTACGGACACGTAATTCAGATTAAAGATCCTTGGGTTATAGATTACAGCGACACAAGATTTTATCAAGCCCCTTACGGCTACAGAAATTTAGGTATGTCGGCACCTTATCTTTTTGAATCACTCCCTTGCACACTAAAAATGGATTCTAAATACAAAGGAGTTTTCTTGAATCAAGGCGATCCAGCTGACTTAAAACCACCCTACTACTCAGTGCGGGTGCCACAGGTGGAAAATATCGGCGGGTATAATGCGAACTTTGGCTTTTGGTCTGGTGAAGGTGCAACAGTTACTAATCCTACAAATTTAGAGACCCCTGTTATTTTTAATAACTCAAATGCAGTAGTGAAAGCAAATTATAAACTGCCAATGAAATCAAATCTATCCACGGCACTTACCGGTAATAGTCAAAGAAAATTAATAGACTATGGCGGCTTGTGGTTAGCTTATGAGAGCGCTGGCAGAATATGGGTTGCCAAATCAACAGATGGTGCAAACTCATGGATACCTGAAAATTATGTAGGCGAAGGCAGTAAACCTTCTTTGTCAGGAAATTACAGTTCTGACCTGGTCTATCAAAAGTTAGAATCTAACAATACATATTCAATTTATTGGAAGTGTATCTATGGGACGCCTTCTGGCGAAACACGTTTGATATCTTCTGTGCCAGCAAGTATTGAACCGAAACCTGTTGTTACTCGCGTATTGATAGGTAATACTCCTACTTGGGGGAATAAATATAATCTCCATATAGTTTGGAAAGATATTTCAGGTATAAAATATAAAGCCGCCACGATAGAATATACATCTGTAACTTTTGGTGGTGTCGGAACTATATCATCAAATCCTGCGTGCCAAAATCCAAGTATATCGACTTCTTATTTAACTTATGATAATAATGCTAAGATATATTTAAGAAAACTAAATATTTCATCAAGCGGAAGTTCTTGGGGTAATGAAGAAATCGTTCCAGCCAGCGACCGTGAAGACCTAGGATACGCCAACGACCGCGAAAGTCGCAAATCTCAAGTAACATCTGCCGGCGATATAGTATGGGAAGTAGGTAACTATATACCTTTTATAGAAGATCCTATTGACGCTAACAGCTTTCAATCTCTTGCTTTGTCACCAGGTCCGGGCAACCCACCACCATCGCCGCCAAAATCTGCAATATTCTATCAGAAACGAAACAGCGATGGTACTTATGGCGCTGCAATATCATGGTCTGGGTCATTCAATTTTTACAACCCAATAGTCGCATCATATAACGGTAATATAACTGTGATGTGGGAAACCGGTGTAAATACTTATCGTGTCAGCTCGCCCAATTTAGGCATCGGAAGTGCTTTTATTACTGCTGGAGTAAATCCAAACTTAGCTTCCAACCAATTGAAATATGCTTATTTAACAAGCTCAGCACCTTTATATAATCTGAATGTTCAGCCACAATTACAAGTCATTGGACCTGAACCTATTGATAGCTGCGAGATAGTTGTATGCGATGAAGATCCGGGTAATGGTTATGATGTAATGAGATCGAGAAGCGGTATAATTTGGTCGGTTAGCGATAGCACACGCTTTGAGGTTACCATAGGACAACCAAAATTATTTGGTGCAAATGGCTCTGTTGCCCGTATTCCATTTGAAAAAATATTAGGTAGTGCTGATGTTACAAGCATCGATAATCTGGTTGAGTTATTAAAAACAAAACCATTTAAACTTACGAAAGATAGTTTAAGAGTTGGAGGTCGGATTATAGTAAAAAATCCAAATGGTTTAATAATACCAGGTACTCCTTTTGGTAAATTAAAATTTGAAGTTGTAGATGCGACGACAGGAAATGTTTTAATGCGTCTCGGAAACGAGATGGCTATTGAACAATCGAGTAAAATACGGTTTAACAGCAAAGCGTCAGTAAAAAATTTAGAAGGAAGAACTGTTTACATTCGGCCACGCTTTGTTGGTTTCCCGAAGAAAAATTTATCGGGTACAATTGTCAATAATTATTACCTTAAAAATATTGTTCCGAGTTCGCAAGCAATTTCAAAATCAAACACTAATGAGGAAGTAAATAATATACCATCAGAATATGCTCTCTCTCAAAACTATCCCAACCCGTTCAACCCTGCTACAGTTATCAATTATCAATTGCCAGTTGGCAGTTGGGTAACTTTGAAAGTTTACGATGTGCT
>CAMTVZ010000240.1:0-9860 GCA_947085285.1 uncultured Ignavibacteriota bacterium | reverse complement strand
GCAAAGTGGACCGGAATTCCTGTTACACGCTTGGTTGAAGGGGAGCGGAAGAAGTTATTGCATTTAGAAGATCGTTTGCACCAAAGAGTAGTAGGTCAGCAGGAAGCAGTGCGTGCTGTAAGTGAAGCAATACGAAGGAGTAGAGCAGGATTGCAGGACGAGAAGAAGCCAATCGGTTCGTTTATTTTTTTAGGAACAACAGGTGTCGGAAAAACAGAACTTGCACGAGCTTTAGCAGAAGTGTTATTCAACGACGAGAATGCACTTATCCGTATCGATATGAGTGAATATATGGAAAAATTTTCTGTATCCCGTTTAATTGGTGCACCGCCAGGATATGTCGGCTACGAGGAAGGTGGTCAGCTAACCGAGGCTGTGCGTCGTAAGCCCTACTCTGTTGTTCTACTCGATGAAATTGAAAAAGCACACCCCGAAGTTTTTGATCTATTGTTGCAACTGCTTGATGATGGACGGCTTACTGACAGCAAAGGGAAAACCGTTAATTTCAAGAATACGATTATAATAATGACTTCCAATATCGGAACACCATTGATTCAAGATAATATGCACTTATTAAACAGCGAAAAGCGTGACGAGATATTTAGTGAGTTGAAAGCCCGACTATTCGATTTATTGAGGCAAACAATACGTCCCGAATTTTTGAACCGCATCGATGATATTATACTTTTCAAACCACTATCGATTGAAGACATCCGGAATATTGTAGATATTCAATTAAAGCGGCTCGATACAATGATGCAAAAAAA
Source organism: uncultured Ignavibacteriota bacterium (assembly GCA_947085285.1). GTDB lineage: Bacteria > Bacteroidota > Ignavibacteria > UBA10030 > BY39 > JASEGV01. The sequence continues at coordinate 9,093 of CAMTVZ010000240.1, read as the reverse complement.
TGGAATTAAACTGATTGTAGATGATGAAGCAAAAGATTGGCTCGCCAAATTGGGCTATGAACCAAGTTATGGGGCTAGACCATTAAAACGAACTATCCAGAAATATATCGTCAACCATCTTTCTGAAAAAATCTTATCAAACTATATTTCTGACGGCGATACAGTGAAAGTCGGCTTAGATAAACGCGGTTTGATTGAGTTTGTGAAATTGTAGGTTTGTAGAGTATTAACCTCGGAACATTTTTTTATACTTAATTCTGTGGGGCCTGTCGGTTTCGATTCCTAAAATTTTCCTTCTATGTTCTTCGTACTCACTGTAATTACCATCGAACCAGACAGCTCTGCTATTTCCCTCAAATGCTAGTATATGTGTTGCTACTCGGTCGAGAAACCAACGGTCGTGCGAAATAATTACTGCACAACCAGCGAAATTCAAAAGTGCCTCTTCAAGTGCCCGAAGTGTATTCACATCAAGGTCATTAGTCGGTTCGTCGAGTAATAAAACGTTCGCACCTGCTCTTAAAACTTTTGCAAGATGAACACGGTTTCGCTCGCCACCTGAAAGTGCACCTGTTAATTTTTGTTGATCTGTTCCGCTGAAGTTAAATCTTGCAACATACGCGCGCGAATTTACCTCGCGGTTACCTAACATTATCAAATCTTCACCCCCCGAAATTTCCTGCCAAATTGTTTTCTGAGGATCGAGTGGACGATTTTGATCGACATAAGCAAGTTTAACTGTATCACCAATAATGATTGACCCAGCATCGGGTTTTTCTTCTCCAGTAATCATTCGAAAAAGGGTGGTTTTACCAGCCCCGTTCGGACCTATAATGCCGATAATACCACCTGCGGGCAAATCGAAATTCAGATCTTCGTAAAGAATAATATCGCCGAAAGCTTTAACTACTTTTTCAGCACGAATGACTACGTTTCCCAATCGTGGTCCAGGTGGAATATAAATTTCTATTTCCTCGTTTCGGCTTGTATTCTCTTCAGCAAACATTTTTTCGTAAGCTGCTATTCTTGCTTTACTTTTGGCATGTCGCCCTTTGGGATTTAATCTTATCCATTCCAATTCCCTCTGCAAAACTTTTTGTCGTTTCGATTCTTGTTTTTCTTCAACAGCTAAGCGTGCCTTTTTTTGTTCAAGCCAGGAGGTATAATTTCCTTGGAATGGAATTCCCTCGCCGCGGTCTAATTCAAGTATCCATCCAGCAACATTATCCAAAAAATAACGATCGTGGGTAACGGCGATAACAGTTCCTTTGTATTGCGAGAGATGTAGTTCGAGCCATCCGACCGATTCTGCATCGAGATGATTTGTCGGTTCATCAAGCAATAGAACATCGGGTTCTTGAAGCAGGAGGCGGCACAATGCAACACGCCGCCGCTCGCCCCCCGATATAACCGATACTAAAGTATCACCTGGCGGGCATCGCAGTGCATCCATTGCTTGTTCGAGTTTGCTCTCTATGTCCCATGCACCGAGATGGTCGATTTTTTCCTGAAGTATTGCTTGTTTTTCGAGTAAAGCCTCGATGTCGGCATTCGGCTCCGAAAACATTGCATTCACTGATTCAAATTCCTTCAATAGGTTGACCGATTCTTGAACCCCTTCTTCAACAATTTCTTTAACAGTTTTATTTGGGTCTAACTCAGGTTCTTGTGCAAGATAACCGAACGTTATACCTTTTTGTGCTGTTACCTCTCCAATATAATCTTTATCAATGCCGGCAATTATTCGAAGAAGTGTACTTTTCCCCGAGCCGTTCAAACCTAATACTCCAATCTTTGCACCATAATAAAATGAAAGATAGATATCTTTTAACACTTGCTTGTTAGGTTTGTAAACCTTACCAACACCTATCATCGAAAAAATTATTTTATTATCTGTCATCGAAAATGATATATTGAAATTTGATTAATAAAAAAGGTCGAAAAATATTTCGACCTCATTGTTGTCGGGGTGAGAGGATTCGAACCTCCGACTTCTTGGTCCCAAACCAAGCGCTCTAGCCGGGCTGAGCTACACCCCGATTATATCATTTTTTCCAGTCCATTCTTGAGGTAAGCCGGGTCCCGCCTATGGCGGGATCCTCAATTTGAATTATAATTTGACTGTACTTCGTTTGTCAAATTATTTCAAATTGGGACTGAGCTACACCCCGATTATATCATTTTTTCCAGTCCATTCTTGAGGCAAGCCGGGTCCCGCCTATGGCGGGATCCTCAATTTGAATTATAATTTGACTGTACTTCGTTTGTCAAATTATTTCAAATTGGGACTGAGCTACACCCCGATAATTGATTATTATTTTAGTGCTATGAATATACAAAAGTATCTATTAACTTGCAATTTGCCGAAAATACAATTAATTTTAAAGCAAATATTTTCCAAATAGTTAAATTATATGAAAAATACTACAATACTTTTTGTTGATGACGACCCCGATATTCGCCATTCTGTTTCAGAAGGGTTACGCGATAAGGGTTACAAAGTTATAACTGCCGACAGCGACGTAGTAGCTCTGAATTTACTTGAAACTATTATGCCAAATCTAATTATAACCGATTTAAGGATGGAGCCTATGAACGGTTTCGATTTTTACCAAACGGTTAAAAAAAATAAGAAATTTCAAGATATTCCTTGCTTCTTCCTAACAGCAATTAGCGATCCGCTGGCTGAAAAATACAGCAACGACTTAGGGGTCGACTCGTATTTAATTAAGCCGATCGACCTTGATGAGTTAGATTTAGTAATCCGAACAAAATTAAAAATTTAAAGATGACTATTCAGAGAAATTGATATGAAGATTTTTAAAAATATAGTGTTTGAAAAAATAAAAACTTTTGTAAATAAGTACCCATTAATTATTGCAGGAGTCGTAATCTATGCCTATTATCTACTTACTTCTGTAAATTTTTTTCAGAACCATGCTTCAAAAAAAAGTTTCATCGATTATGTTCTACAATTCGATTCATTGTTTTTTATGTGGATTGCCATAGCGGCATATATGCAGATTCAAAAACTACGCAAAGAAACGCATGATAACACTATACGAAACTTTCAATTAGAAAAGCAGTTAGAAATTCAACAAATCCATACAAAAGTAGTAAACGAAATATCGGCTTTGCTACAAGATAATGTGAATAATCCACTCGCTGTTATTTCGATTACTACAAAAGAAATTCGCAGGAAATTTGAAACGGATGCTGAAATAATTCGCTGGCTCGATCGAATCGATTCTTCGATGCAAAGAATCCATAATACCATACGCGATATTCAACTCTACGAAACTCAAAAATTAATCGGAGAAACAAATCTTAACTTATCAAAAACGGAAAAATAAATTGTTTATATTTTTTAAAAATGTAAACTTACTAATTTTCTTTTTTGGATGTTACTTTTTTACTCAAACTATTTTCCCACAACAAAAAACTATTTCAATCACAGAAAGTTTTGAATCAGGTCGGCAGAATAGGGATAATGTGAAAGTTGGACTTGTATTGAGCGGAGGGGGGGCACGAAGTTTGGCTCAAATCGGAGTTCTCAAAGTTCTTGAAAAATATAATATTCCTATCAATCTGATTGTCGGTAATAGTATGGGAGCTGTCGTCGGTGGGTTATACTCAGCAGGTTACTCTGTGGCTGAACTGGAAAGTCTAGTCCTCTCCACAAATTGGTCGGAATTACTTTCGCTCACCGACGAAACCAAAAGAACCGAACTTTTTATCGACCAGAAACAAACAAAAGATAGGGGCTTTTTAATTATCCGATTTAACGGATTAGAGCCAATTATTCCTTCGGCTATTTCAGGTGGGCAAAGGGTTACAAATTTTTTGAACAAGCTTGCTCTCCAGGCACTTTATCATCCGCAACCGAGTTTCGACGATTTAAAGATTCCGTTTCGGGCAGTAGCCGCCGATATAATAACAGGGAAACGTGTCGTCTTTAATAAAGGCTCACTCTCTGAAGCTCTGCGTGCAAGTGTCGGTGTTCCTTTAATGTTTTATCCTCTCGAAAAAGATTCACTCGTTTTGATTGATGGAGGTGTTGTAACTAATATCCCTGTGGATATTGCAAAAAATGAAAATTGCAACGTTGTCATAGCGGTGAACTCGACTAGCGAGCTGATAAATTTAGAGAAACACGCAGCACCATGGGAAGTTGCTGACCAAATAATTACAATTATGATGCAAAACTCAAATCAGGAACAAATGGAGTTAGCTGATATAGTTCTCAAACCAGAGATTGGTAATATATTATCATCCGATTTTAGCGACATAAAATTTTTGATAAAAGCAGGAGAAGAAATTGCTGAAAAAAACATCAAATCGATTCTATCGTTACTCGAGAAAAAAAATTCTGCCAAAGAAGATGATGAAGGTATAGTATTTTCTAATGTATTGTTCCATTTTGTGGGGGATTCAATACCAGAAATAATTAAACACGACATCTTAAAGAACAAAAACAGCGAAAGAGTTACACAAAAAGAATTATTGGCTGATATTAAATTCCTTTCTTCTTTAAAAATATTTCAAGATGTTGATGTTGAAATTATAGATGATTCTATTTTTAAGAATATTACATACCGAACAAAATACTATCCGATTATAAAAACAATAAAATATTCTGGTAACGTTAATTTTAAAAACGCTGAAATCGATTCTATCTTTGCTAACTTAAAGGGTGAGCGTTTCAATACCGAGAAATTTAATTTAGCGCGCGAAACTCTCCTTCATAAATATCGGGTAAAAGGGTTTAGTCTCGCACGAATCGATTCGATTAAATTAGACGATGAAAAAGAATTATTATCGTTCATAATAAATGAAGGAGTTATAAAGCAGATACAATTCAAAGGTAATAATAATACAGCAGAATATGTATTAAGAAGAGAGTTCCCATTAAAAAGTGAAGAAACATTTCAAATAAACGCAGCTGAAAAGGGAATTTCGAATTTGAGCAGCCTTGGGTTGTTCGAGTATGTATTGATGGAAATTCAAAATGATGAAAACCATAACCCTATTGTTGTAATACGGGTTAAGGAAAAATCAACTGATATTTTGAAATTGGGGGTAAATGCAAACAACGAACAGGGATTAATATACAACTTCGATTTACGTGATGTTAACTTCAGAGGGCATAGCGAAGAACTTGGATTAAATTTTTTAATTAGTAACCGCATTAGAGTTGCCGACTTTGAGTATAAAGTACGAAGAATATTCCACAGTTATTTGACTTTTAATTTTAAGTTATCGCATAGTCTGCAAAATATTTTTACATATCAGGACGAATTTATTCCCGCTTCAACTGATTGGAAACGGGTACAATTCGGTGAATATCGTTTTATTAAATATGGTGCTTCGCTGAGCTTCGGCACGCAACTCGAACGCCTCGGAAACATGATGTTAGAGTTCAGGCGAGAGGAACATGAAATCAGAGAAGTAAAAACAGGTGGTTTCGTTCCAGAAAAATATCCCATTGCAATATTCAAAGTAGCAACTACGATTGATTCAAAAAATCGGATGCCATTTCCAACCGAAGGAATGTTTCTTTCGATTGCTTATGAATCGGGAATTAAAGATTTAGGAAGCCGATTTTCGTTTACTAAGTTATCTGTGGCGTTCGAAAATTACTCCACACTTTTTTCAAATCATACATTTCGGCCAAAATTATTTTTTGGTGCCGCCGATGCAACTCTTCCGCTGGCCGAACAATATTCGTTAGGAGGAATTAATTCATTTTTTGGTTTGAGGGAGTACGACAGTCGAGGCAGGCAAATTGTATTATTCAGCGGCGAGTATCGGTTCCATTTTCCATTTAAATTTATTTACGATACACACTTTTCGGTCAGGTATGATATGGGAATGATATCGACTTTGCCTGAGGAAATTAAATTCGTTAACATGCGGCAAGCTTATGGTTTTCAATTGGGTATCGATTCTCCAATCGGTCCAATCTCTGCGGCTCTCGGCAGAAGTTTTTATCTCCCCAAAAAAATTAATGCCCCTTTTTCAAAAGGTCCATGGCTCCTCTATTTTTCAATCGGAATTGATGTATGACTTTTTTAAATCCACTTGTTTTATTCGGTTTAATCGGAGCGGCAATTCCTCTTATCATTCATTTACTGAATTTACGAAAACTCCGAACCATAGAATTCAGCACGCTGACTTTCTTAAAAGAACTTCAGCAAACCAAAATACGCCGACTTAAATTAAAGCAAATTTTGCTTTTAATTATTCGTACTTTGATGATTATTTTAATCGTTTTAGCTTTTTCGCGCCCAGCACTGCGAGGTACTTTTTTAGGTGGTATCGGCGTACACTCGTTATCGACAGTTTTGATAATTTTAGACGATTCGTTTAGTATGATGTCTCAAGATGACGAGGGGGAGCTCTTCAAACAGTCGAAAGAATCGGCATTGAAAATTTTGGATTTGATGAAAGAAGGGGACGAAGCTTACATAATTAAACTATCGAACCCCGAATCGAGCGAGTTAGTACCATCGCACGATATTGCTCTGGTTAAAACAGCTGTTCGAGAAAGCCAAGTTTCACAAATTCGAAATCCTATCGAACCGGCTCTGCAGCTCGCATCAAAAATTATGAGTAAATCGAAAAATGCAAACAAAGAAATTTACATCGTTAGCGATTTTCAGAAAACACTCTTCGAGCCTCAGGATAAATCGTTAAACCCAAATACTCCGCTATTTGCCGAAGATACGAAATTCTTTTTAAACGAAGTCGGGAAAAAAGAAATTCAAAACGTTGGAATCGATTCTTTATTTGTGCAAACCAAAATATTTGAAAAGAATAAACCGATTAACCTTACAGCTCTTATAAAAAATTACGGCAGCAACGAATTAAAAAATATTGTTGCAAGTTTGTATTTGGATGGAGTCAGAGTGGCGCAAAGAAGTCTCGACCTGAGTGCGATGGGAACTGCCTCGGCGAATTTTTCAGCGATTCCGAAACGAACGGGGGCTATAAAGGGATATGTTGAACTCGAAACCGATGCTTTAGAATTTGATAACAGAAGATATTTTACAATCAATGTCCCTGATAAAATTAGAGTTACATTTATCTCGAATCCCGACGAGTCGCGTTTTATGAAGTTAGCTTTAACTGCAACTTCGGGCGAAAATTCAAATCAGCTTTTCGAGATTAACGAATATTTGCCTTCACGCTTTCCGGTAGTAGATTTGAAAAAGGCGGATGTTTTAATAATATCAAATCTCACAAATATTTCGCAAGCTGATATTCAACGTATAAAAATATTTGTTGAAGAGGGAAAAGGGCTAATTTTATTTGCCCCCGAAAATTCTCAATTACAGAATTTTAACGGACTCTTATCTGCATTGAATATACCTTTTGTCGAAAGTATAGGAACTGCTAATTTTACATTCAAGGAATTGGATTTCGACCATCCGATTTTCGAGGGGATGTTTGTAAAGGAAAAGAAAGAAAAAGAACGACAAATCGACTCACCCGAAATTTTTACTTTCGCTAAACGGCAAACAGGCAAAGAGGGGCATACGATTATTTCGATGAGTAACGAAAATCCATTCCTTACTCAACACAAGTTAGGTATCGGAACTGTGTTGGTATATTCCATCTCCCCAAAACTATCCTGGTCGAATTTTCCAATTAAAGGAATTTTTGCTCCAATCATCTATCGTTCTCTGCTTTATTCTGCTGTTAATGAGAATCTTGATGAATCGATAATCGTTGGGAAAGAAATAAGTTTAAAATTAAAGGGTCATAAAACCGCCTCCGTAAAATGGAAATTAATATCTCCAGATGGAAGCGAAGAAATTATTAGTACGATACAAAAAACAAGTAGCGGTGCCGATGTTTTACAATTAGGGAAACTGATAAAATCAGGAATATACGAGTTATCGTCAGATACAAACATCGAAGCATTACTTGCAGTAAATGTTGATAAAGCAGAATCGGATTTGAAAAAGATTTCGCAAGAGGAGATGTCGGAATATTTTCAACGGTTCAATATTCAGGAATCGAACATCGTTAGAATACCCACAAACGAAAAAATTCAGGAGACAGTATTGGCAACCCGATATGGTGTGGAGCTTTGGAAATATGCTGTCATCTTAGTGTTGTTCCTCGCACTTCTCGAAATGTTTATAGCATACGATCGTAAAAAAGAAAAATAATGATTAATGTAAATAATATTAGTGGTGAAAAAGAGAAATCTATAGTGGTAGGTGTAAAACTTCCAACTATAACTCGTCAGCAGGTTAATGATTATTTGGATGAGCTTGTGCTACTTGCCGATACAGCTGGCAGCGAGGTTGTGCATCGAATTGTGCAGGAGCGTGACAGGATTGAAGCCTCGACTTTTATAGGGGTAGGAAAGGCAGAGGAGATTGCAAAATTAGTTAAAGATGAGAATATTAATTTAGTAATATTCGATGACGATCTTTCGCGAACACAGGTTCGGAACCTTGAAAAAATTATTAACTGTAAAATTGTTGATAGAAGCGGTTTGATACTCGATATATTTGCCTCGAGGGCGAAGTCGAAAGAAGCTATGACTCAAGTCGAGTTAGCTCAATTGCAATACACCAATACACGGTTGACCCGAATGTGGACCCACCTCTCGAAACAATACGGAGGCATAGGTACAAAAGGTCCGGGTGAAACCCAAATCGAAACCGACCGTCGTGCAATACGAAAGAGAATTCAATTATTAAAAGAAAAACTTGCTCAAATCGAGAAAGAGCGTGAAGTACAACGTAAAGGGAGAAAAGATTTTACACGTATCGCACTTATCGGTTACACGAATGCGGGAAAATCGACTTTGATGAATGCTCTTGCCGATGCAAATGTTTTTGTTGAAGACCGCTTGTTTGCAACACTCGATACAACCGTTCGCATAATGCAGCTTCCTCGTTCTCAAAAAGTTTTGCTCTCCGACACAGTCGGCTTTATACGAAAGCTTCCTCCTAACTTGATTGCTTCGTTTAAAAGTACACTCGCCGAAGTTGTTGAAGCCGATATTCTACTGCACGTAGTAGATGTGAGCCATCCACTTTGTGAAGAGCATATACAAACAGTAGTATCGACTAT
>CAMTVZ010000239.1:0-13662 GCA_947085285.1 uncultured Ignavibacteriota bacterium | reverse complement strand
GGAGAAATTGCGGTTGGAAATAATGAAGTTTTTCTATAATCATCAACAAGAAGTGGTACTGATAACATATTCCAACCAGCACGTACTGATATGCTCAATGTCGTATCTATCGATTTATTCCCAAAATTAATGTCCGATATAAATTGATTTAGTTCTAAATTTACTACGTGTATGCCAGGATCTGGTGGATATGTTTGTATCCATCGAGGTTTTAATTCTTCTGAAATATTGTAAGTACCATTTATCAAATTTATAAAAGTGTAATTACCATTGTTATCAGTGAGTATAGAGTCGAGTAACATTGAGGGTGATGTTTGTAAAGAATAGATTTTCCAATTAGCAAGTCCTTGTTCGTCGCCGTCTAATATTCCGTTTTGATTTACATCATGAAATTTTTTTCCTGAGATTGTACCAAGCTGTGCATTTCCAAAATTGATATTTGTATAAATAGTCCCACCACTGATATTAAGTGAATAGGTAGGAGGGGTGGGTGCAGTTTGTATCCACTGTGGCTTAATTTCTTCGGCTACTTGGTACACACCATCGGGCAAGTTAGGAAATGAGTACAAACCGTTTTGATTTGTAAAGGTAGAATCAATTTTTGCACCGCTTAACTTGATTTTCCAATTTTGTAAGCCGGGTTCTAAGGGGTCTTTAATGCCGTTTGCATTTTGGTCGTGGAATTTCATCCCCGAAATACTTCCTTGAGGTTGAAATACAGGAACGGAAACAGATTTGGTGTAAATATAATCGCCTGATGTTGAACCATCTCCATTTGCTGCATTCCCCGCAGCATAGAATGTGATAGTACCAACGTTGGTTGCAGGTGCTTGCCAATTTAATTGCCATTCTACAGGACCATTATTTGTACCGTTATACGTACCCACAGAGGTATGATGTATATATTGCCTTGTAGAAATTACTTTTTGAGTATTTACTGCATCAGAAACAAGCAGATTTCCCGCAGGCTGATTGCCGGATGTTAAAGCGGTAATTTGAAATCCCCACCTCATCTGGCCCGTTTGCTGAAGTCTGACGATTATACTATAAACGCTGTCCGGTTTGTAATTAAGTGGTGTACTGATTGATAATGTACCAGATCCGGAATTTAGAGGAAATGATGCATGGCAGCCGGTACAATTACCTTCACCTGGTGCACCTGTTCTTGCGGCTGGTGGTCCCGACGAAAAAGCATATACAATCACAGCGAAAATTATTAGTGATAAAAAAATTATAAAATATTTATTCATAACAAACTCCTATTGTAGTTTAAAAAAGCAGTGTAAAGTTTTTTGCAAATTCCTTACACTGCCGGTGTATAATATTGCCGTACCAACTTTAATATTGTTTACTTAATTAGAATACCCTTCGTAGTTGTTATTATTGGTTGATTTGGATTTTCTATGGGGGTGATAGTTAATCTGAAGAAGTAAATTCCACTCGATAGATTTTGTGTATTTATTAGTTCAGAATATTGTCCTTCATCTCTAAAAGTGCTTTTTGGTGTAAGAGCAATTCTACCAATAGCATCAACAACTTCAATAACAACGTCACTTGGTTCAGAGACACTATAAGTGATGGTCGTGGTTGGATTGAATGGGTTGGGACTAATATTGACTATCCCTGATTTGAAGTTCTCCGAACTAACTGCAATTTTCGCTGAACGGCTTGGTGTTCTCACAGTAGCTTCGTTACTAAATGCTGATTTATTGCCCGCTGCATCGAACGCTTGAACATAATATGTATATGTCGTAGTTGCTTTAACAGCTCCATCGGAATAAGTTGTAGTTGTTACAGTTGCTATTGGTGTATTCCCTTTATCTTTACGGAAAACATAATATCCAGCCACGCCGATATTATCTGTTGATGGATTCCAGGATAAGTTCACTATATTGAATTTCGGTGCAGTGGCAGTCAAGTTTGTCGGTGTGCTTGGTGGTTGAGTATCAACAACGGGTGCACGTGAATTGAAAGTTGCCATCAACACAGGCGCCGATTTTCCTGAGCTTGCCCACGCATCGTAGAGCCGAGTGCCCCAATTGTTCGTCCGGTTTTCATTTCGGAGAAACTCTATGTATTCCATCGAAGCGGTTTGATAATATAGATTCACCTCATAATATGCAGTCCCGCTTGGGAGTGTGTAGGGTGTAATATCCCAGTACTGTCCGTCAGCATACGTATAACCAACCGGCTGCGATTGGATCTCCTTGAAGGCAGCATTCGTGAATCCACGCGGTGGAATCCGGTTATCTTTCACAACAACGTTGTTCAAGACGAAGTGGAAGGAGGAACCGTCCGCAAGATTTGATTTCCCCGTTGCAGCGAGGACTTCGGGCGACATTCCAAGTTTTATCTCATAAACTTTTGTATTGTTAGTATTAAGTGTAGCGGTGGCGTAATCATATCCGCCAAACTCGCCGATCAACTGGTTGCTTGAGTTGTAAGCTTTGACATTAATCCACATTCTCCTGCCTTCCGGATATCCGGATGGGAGCTTGTGGCCCGTTTCGTTGATAACTTTGACCGAGATGTTTGGAATAGTACCTGTTACTTCTAACGTGGCGGCGTTTTGAAGCATGTACGCAGCCCGCTGCTTTCCTGCGGCAAGTGCGGAGGCGTTCGTTTCTCCAGGGAAGAATATGGGAATAATATCTGGCACCCAGGTGTTTCCGCCCGTCATGTCGTGTAGCCCAAGATCGGTGCGAACTGGCGAGTCGGCCTTGTTGCTGCCCTTGCCAGTTACAGCGCGCATGTGGCAATGCTGGCAAGTCGACACATACTGCCTGTTGCCGCCAAACTGCGGGGCATAGACCCCCTGAGGTGTGTTATAGGCGCTCCGCAGCCATTCGCTGTATGTGCGCTCAATGGGAAATTGTGAGTACGGATCCATCGATGGGGGTGGTGCATTAAGTGAATTGAGGACGTAATAGAAGTTACCGCTAGCGTCGGTTTTCTTCTCAAACGCCGGATTGCTCACATCGTGGCAAGTGCCGCATAGAGCCGCATCTCTGTGGAATGGTGAGTAGTACATCTTGTGTCGCGCAACAGCGTCGGTATAAGGTCCACGCTTTGCGTTGTCAACATCTGCAACGTACATTCCGTTTGCTGATCTGGGTGGAATATGGGAAAGCGTTCCCAAGTAAGCTTGGTCCCGAGCATACGTACCGCCGGAGACGTAGGGCGCGTCACTCGGATACGGGTTGACTCCAAGAGGAGTCGGCTTAACTAACTTATGACAGAAATCGCACTGAACTCCCTGGCGGTCGTTATTATTGAGTGCGCTTCCATCAGTCGGCACCGAGCGACCTTCAAGCCAGCCTGCTGGGGAGTGGCAACGGATGCAAAGATCCCCTGCGAACGCAGCGTCCTGATTGGCGATAGTCATACACGCATAGAAAAACGGATCGCGCGCTGATTGTGCCATCATGTTTCCACGCCAGTTGAAGGCAGGTTCTACTTTCGCATCGTAGCCGCCGTGGCAATTGTCGCACTTGTCGGGTGTTTCAAGTTGTCCAGACTGTCCTGGCTGACTCCCGGCCAGAAAGAAGTCGTTCAAAGTTGTGCTCACTGTTACGGCTAACGATAACATAAAAGTTATAAAAGCTATTATAATTATTAATAATTTAGATCGCATAACAACCTCCATTATTTATTAAACAAAATTATTGAATTAATGAAAATTAGCTCACAAAACTATAATCATAATAGATAAAAAAAACAATGATACGAATTATCTAAATAGTTGATTTAAATTAAGTCGGATTTTCACGATCTTCAATTAAATTTTTCAGTGAGTTTAGCTTCTCGATAACTATATCGGTGCGGGTCAGCTTTATGATACCGAGCTTGTCCAAATCGTGCAGAGTTCGCGAAAAAGTTTCGGGTGTTGTGCCTACTATTTGTGCCATCTCAACTCTTAGTAGAGGCGTTTTTAAAGACAGGCTTGTTTTTCCCTTTCTTTCCAAGCGGTCGATAAGATACAAAAGCATCCGAGCCGTTCGTTGACGGACTGTTTCTTGTGTATGTGAAATCATTTTTTCTTCAGATATTCGGATTTCTTCAGCCATCTTTTTTAATAAACATAATGAAGCGATTCTGTCGGTTTCTAAAATTTTGAAAAACCTTTCTCGAGGGATTGTGCAAACAATTGTGGGTTCTAATGCTTCAGCACTTGCAGTATAAAATTCTCCCTCCAATACCGCACGATAACCTAACATGTCGCCACGTTTTAACAATCGTATGATATACTGATCTCCATTCCTATTGGTCTTGAATAGTTTTACTAAACCTGAAAAAATACAATAAACTGCAAAAGCCGGATTGCCGTCATAAAATATCATTTGCCCTTTTTCGTAGCTTTGGACAGATTTTTCCGAATCAAGTTTGTTGATTTGTTTTTCAGCTAAATCACAGAAAATGCTTTTCGAGTGGTTACTGCACAATGCACATTTTATATTTTTCAGTTTCATTAGATATCCAATTTTTGTTTTTTAAAAGATATATAATAAATGGTTCGATGTCAAATTATTAGGAACGATTATACAAAAGTGATAGTTATTAGGATTATGAATAGAATCATATTTTTAATATTGGCATTATTCTCAACCATAGAAATAAAAGGAGAACAAATGAATCGCTACGAAAAAGCCACACTCGGCGGCGGATGTTTTTGGTGCACCGAAGCAGTTTTTGAATCTTTGCCCGGTGTGATAACTGTGATATCGGGTTATGCGGGGGGTGCTAAAACTAACCCAACTTACGAAGAAATTTGTACCGGAAAAACAGGTCACGCTGAAGTTGTTGAAATTACATTCGACCCGGCTAAAATCAGTTATGCAAAATTGTTAGAAATATTTTGGAAAGCACACGACCCTACAACTTTAAACCGGCAGGGCGCTGATGTTGGAACGCAATATCGCTCGGTAATTTTTTATCATAACGAATCGCAAAAAGTATTAGCAGAAAAATCAAGATCCGAAGCCCAAAAGCAACATGAAAAACCGATTGTTACTGAGATAAAACCACTCGTTCAATTTTACCAGGCGGAAGAATATCATCAAAATTATTTTGAAAAAAATCCGGATGCCGCTTATTGCAGGTTTGTGATAAAGCCGAAACTTGAGAAAATGAAAGAAAAAGATTTCTTGTTTAATTAGTGAAAATTGACTACATTTTCAATGTTAAAAGAAAAGTTTATGAATTTACTCGAACAAAAATATCGTGCCCCCGAAATATACGGCGACCACTGGTTTAATTCCGAACCAATAATACTATCGGCTAACAGAGGAAATGTATTATTTGTTAATTTTTGGGATGCTACCGACCAAAATTCGCTCCGCTCGTTACCTTATGTTAAAGAGTGGTTTAGAAAATATTTCGAATACGGTCTTATCGTAATTGGAGTTCATACGCCAAAATTTCCTTTCGCAAAAGAACCTGCTTTGGTTCAGCGAAGCATTTCAGAAAACGGAATTCATTATCCAGTTGTTTTGGATAATAATTTTTATGTTGGGAATTTATTTCGCACACGATTAATACCATCATTTTATCTGATAGATAAGTCTGGTTTCATACGCTATATCCAAGAGGGGGGAGGTTCATACCTTTCACTCGAAAATGCAATTCAATATCTTCTCGCAGATGCAGGATATCGCGGAGAATTTCCTGAAATAATGAAGCCAATACGCGAAGAAGACAAGCAAGGTGTACATTGCTATAAAGCTTCGCCCGAAATATTTGTTGGCTACCAGCGTGGAAATATCGGAAATACCGAAGGATATTTTCCGCAATCGGTAAATTATTACCACGACCCTTTTTATTATTTGGAGGGGCGAGTATATTTGCACGGAAACTGGTTAGTAAATAAATATTTTGTAAAAGCTGAAAATGAAATCCACGACGAAGCATATATGAAAGCCCTCTATCAGGCTAAAGAAGTTAATGTTGTAATCAAACCTGAAGGCGAAAGTAACTTCAAAGTGTTTGTTCAACAAGATGGAAGTTATCTTTCAAAAGAAAATGCAGGGCAAGATATAACTATTGATGAAGAGGGGAGGAGCTTTCTAATAATCGACAGTCCGAAACTATATAATGTTGTGAACAACCCTGAATTCGGAGAGCATATATTGAAATTAATTCCGACATCAAATAGCTTTACATTTTACTCGATGTCGTTTGTTTCGTCTCCCATCACAGAATTTATTTCAGGCAGGTAAAATTGAAAACACGAATTACCAAAATGTTTAATATCCAATTTCCGATAATTCAAGCGGGAATGGTTTGGGTGTCCGGGTATAAATTAGCGGTTGCAGTATCAGAAGCGGGGGGGCTTGGATTGATTGGTGCCGGATCGATGAAGCCAGTTTTGCTTCGCGAACAAATTCAAAAAGCTAAGAATAAAACGGATAAACCATTCGGTGTAAATATCCCATTGTTGCGCGGCGATGCGGAAGATTTGATAAATGTTACAATTGATGAAGGAGTAAAAATAGTTTTTACATCTGCAGGTCATCCCGGTAAATTTATTGACAAATTAAAAAAAAACGGATGCTATGTAGTGCACGTAGTCCCTTCTGTGAAATATGCATTAAAAGCCGAGAGTGTCGGCTGCGATGCGCTTGTAGCTGAAGGATTTGAGGCAGGCGGGCATAACGGATTGGACGAGATAACTACTTTTGTTTTGATTCCACAAGTGGTTGATGCAGTAAAAATTCCTGTTATCGCAGCCGGCGGTATAGCCGATGGCAGAGGAATGGCGGCGGCTTTTGCACTTGGCGCTGAAGGAGTTCAAATCGGAACACGCTTCGCAGCTTCGGTTGAATCATCCGCCCACGATAACTACAAGCGTGCGATTGTCGACTCCGTTGATAACAGCACTGTATTAATTTTGAAAAAAGTTACACCGGTTCGTTTGATTAAAAACAAATTTTCGCAACTAGTGATTGATGCTGAAAATCGTGGTGCTACTTCAGAAGAACTTAAAAATCTGCTGAGCAAAGGGCGTGAACGAATGGCGATATTAGAGGGCAATTTAGACGAAGGTGAAATCGAAGCTGGTCAGTGTGCAGGGATGATTAAGGAAATTCTACCTGCGGGCGAAATTGTAAGAAGAATTGTGGATGAATATATTATGATAATTAATAAGTTGAAGGATAAATAAATGGCAAATTCATCAAAAACAAAATATGTTATAGATAACAAGGGCAAGAAAATCGCAGTTGTAATCGATATTGAAAAGTATGAAAAGATGATTGATGAACTGGATGATTATTACCGTCGTAAAGAATATAGTAAAACCAAAAACAGATAAAGAATTAGAAAAGGGAAGAATTTGTAACCCTTGACGATTATAATACAAAGAGGAGTTTACGTAATAAACGAAAAAATGTGTGTAAATATGCATGACTTATATTATTGAGACTTCTGAAAAATTAAAACTACAATGAATAGATAATTTTCATAGAACACGGAAAAACGCGGATTTGACAGATATACACGGATTATTATCTGTGCTAATCCGTTGACTCAGTGTTCATCCGTGCCTGCACGCCGTAGTGCTACTATGCGTTTCGGTCGCCTACGCTCCAAAGCTTCAGCGACGGAGCGCACGCAGGCGTGTTCTATTTTCTATTTTTCAGAAGTCTCATTATTATAATTCCGAAGAGTGTAACAAAACAAATAGATATTTTTCTAATTGTGTGAAACTAAGTGGTATATGTGTCTATGCGGTAATAAAATATTTTAATCTATAAGTTCTGATATTTAAGTTGCCAAATTGGCTCCTCAAAAGAAACAAAGTTATATTAATAATTGAAAACATTTCTCGACATATTAAAACAAAAAGTAATCGTCTTCGATGGAGCGATGGGAACAAATTTGCAAACCCAAAATTTAACGCCAGATGATTTCGGCGGCGAAAAATATTTTGGTTGCAACGAATATCTCATAGTCTCAAAACCCTCGGCTATCGAAAAAGTGCACGCTGATTTTTTAACTGCAGGATGCGACGTAATCGAAACAAATACTTTCGGTGGCGCTTCAATAGTTCTCGACGAATACGGTTTAGCCGATAGAGCTTATGAACTCAACTTCAAAGCGGCTATGTTAGCAAAAAATGTTGCTTCTGAATTTTTTACAATTAATCAACCTCGTTTTGTAGCCGGTTCAATAGGTCCAACCACTAAACTTCCTTCACTTGGGCACATCTCATTCAAAGAACTTGAAAAAACATTTTATATACAAGCGAAAGGTTTAATCGAAGGGGGTGTTGATTTATTAGTCGTTGAAACCTGCCAGGATGTTCTTCAAACAAAAGCCGCACTTGCCGGCATTTATTCTTGCCTGAAAGATTTAAAAAAACAAATTCCTGTTATTGTTTCAGTTACAATCGAGACAACATCAACGATGCTATTAGGGACAGAAATCTCGGCGGCTCTCACCGCTATCGAACCGTTCCCGATTGATGCGTTCGGAGTGAACTGCGCAACCGGTCCACAGGAAATGTCTGAACACATCCGTTATTTACAGTCAAGCAGTCCGTTCCCAATTTTCTGTATGCCAAATGCCGGTATTCCTGAAAATGTCGGAGGTAAAGCCCATTATCATCTTACTCCCGATGAATTTACAAACACACTCTCGCATTATGTAAAAGATTTCGGTGTGAACATAGTCGGCGGATGTTGCGGAACTACGAGCGAGCATATTAGAAAACTTGCAGAGTCTGTTGGCAATATTTCTATTAAATCTCGAAAATTTGAATTCACACCAAGTGTTTCAAGTTTGTATCAGAGTGTTCCGTTAAAAATCGATTTGCCACCGATACTCGTTGGCGAAAGGATGAATTCCAACGGCAGCAAATTTTTCCGTGAATTGCTTCTGAATGAGGATTGGGAAGGAATGATTGCTTTCGGAAAAGAAGAAGTTCGTGCAGGTTCCCACATACTCGATTTAAGTGTGGCTTACACAGGTCGCGATGAGATAAACGATATTCAAGAAATCGTTCGCAGATACAATACACAAATTACTGTTCCGTTGATGATCGATTCAACTAATGTGAAAGCGATTGAAAAGGCTTTACAACTTTATGCCGGGAAAGCGATAATTAATTCAGTAAATTTGGAAGATGGCGAAGAACATTTTGCAAGAGTGATGGACTTGTGTAAGCGATATGGCGCAGCAGTAATAGCACTCACAATCGACGAATCGGGGATGGCAAAAACTGTTGAGAAAAAACTCGAAATCGCTGAACGGATTTACCGCCTTGCAACACAAAAATACGGCTTAAGAGAAAGCGACCTTATCTTCGATATGCTTACTTTTACTCTCGGTTCGGGGGACGAGGAATTTCGCAAATCTGCTATCGAAACTTTAGAAGCTATACGCCGATTAAAATTAATTTTTCCAAAAGTATTCACAAGCTTAGGAGTTAGTAATATATCGTTTGGCTTGAGTCCAAAATCGCGTGTGGTTTTGAATAGTGTTTTCTTACATTATGCTGTT
This sequence comes from uncultured Ignavibacteriota bacterium, assembly GCA_947085285.1. GTDB lineage: Bacteria > Bacteroidota > Ignavibacteria > UBA10030 > BY39 > JASEGV01. Next base: position 4,164 of record CAMTVZ010000239.1, on the reverse strand, counting down.
CAAAACGGACTCGATATGGCGATTGTGCATGCTTCCAAAATTTTACCACTCTACAGAATCAGCGACACGGAGCAGGAAATTTGCCGCAAATTAATTTTTGACGAACGGACTGATAAATATGACCCTTTAAAAGAGTTTATAAATTTTTATTCTGAGAAAAAAGCTGACACTCCCGAAACTGGTCCTCAAAAAACTAAAACTGTTGAAGAACGATTAAAATTTAATATAATTGATGGCGATAAAACAAGTCTGATAAAGAATTTAGAAGAAGCATTGACACTATATCAGCCCCTTGAAATAATTAATAACATACTATTAGACGGGATGAAAGTAGTGGGCGAATATTTTGGAGCAGGCAAGATGCAGCTTCCATTTGTTCTTCAATCGGCTGAAGTTATGAAAGCGGCTGTAGCCTATTTAGAACCTTTGATGGAAAAATCGTCTGCACAGACAAAGGGGACAATGGTTTTAGCAACAGTGAAAGGGGATGTTCACGATATTGGTAAAAATCTAGTTGATATAATTTTAACTAATAACGGTTATCACATTATAAATTTGGGAATTAGAGTTCCGATTGAAAGTATGTTACAGGCAGCAATCGAGCATAAAGCCGATGCAATCGGTATGAGCGGACTACTTGTAAAGTCGACCGCAATAATGAAAGAAAATCTGGAAGTAATGAACGAGCGAAATATTCAGTTGCCAGTAGTGCTGGGGGGTGCCGCATTGACTCGCCGTTTCGTTGAGGAAGATTTGCGAAATATTTACGGTGGCACGGTTGAATATGCAAACGATGCTTTCGACGGTTTAAAATTTATGGAGCAGGTGGTTAAATCACCAAAACAAATTCTTTCGAAATCCCAAGTAAATCAAAAAAACATTTCCACAACTAACAAACCTACGAAACCAATCATCATAAATTCCGAAATTCGTAAACCTGTTTCGAGTTCCGAAATTCCAAATCCTCCGTTTTGGGGTTCAAAAGTGGTTGAAGATATTCAATTGGATGAGGTCTTCAAATACATAAACGAAGTAGCTTTGATTAAAGGTCAATGGCAGGTTTACAAGGGGGATAAGTCGGAGGAAGATTATAAAAAATTTCTGAAGGAAGAAATTTATCCTGAATTCGAAACACTAAAATTAAAATCTATACAAGAAAAACTTCTCCAGCCCAAAGTTGTGTACGGCTATTTCCCCTGTAACTCCGAAGGTGATGACCTAATCATATACAAACCAGACGATGAATTTCGAATTTCGAATTTCGAATTTCGAAATTATCAGGAGTGGCTTCGTTTCACCTTCCCGCGTCAAAAGTCGGATCGACTTCTCTGCCTGTCTGATTTCTTTGCATCAAAAGAATCTGGTAAAATCGATGTAGTAGCTATTCAACTTGTAACTGTTGGGAGAAAAGCATCCGAGTATTCACAACAACTCTTTTCAGAAAGCAAATATAAGGACTATTTGTACTTTCACGGATTAAGTGTAGAGACCGCCGAAGCATTAGCTGAGATGTGGCACAAAAAGATACGAGAAGAATTAGGCATTCATCTTAACGATTCGAAGGATATGAAAAAACTCTTTTCGCAAGGTTATCAAGGTTCGCGTTACAGTTTCGGTTATCCTGCCTGCCCGAATTTGGAAGACCAAACTAAGTTATTCGAGATTTTGAAACCTGAACGCATCGGAGTTGAGTTGACTGAAGAGTTTCATTTGATTCCTGAGCAATCAACTTCAGCAATCATAGTTCATCATTCGGAGGCGAAGTATTTTAATGTTTAAAATTGTGCGATGAAGTTTGATTTTAGATTTATGATATCTTATATTAAAATAAAAGTAACATAGTAATCTATGAAAACGCTACGAATCAATATTCCCGAAGAATTAGAAAAAGAACTCGCTTTGGTTCCAACCGATAGCGAATCGTTTATTCTTAGTGCAATACGAGAGTTGGCAGAGGGATACAAATCAACGAGAGAAGAAGACCTTGCAATTGCAAAAGAATTTGAAGCGACGGATTTTGAACACATTAAATAAAACGAGGAGAAATTTGTTGGGCAGAACTAAGCCCAACTTTAGGAAGCGAAATTTCGAAATTGCGTCCCGTTCTTATCGTTTCAAATAACATCAATAATGAATGTGCGACGACAGTAACGATACTTCCAATTACGTCTAAAACTGAAAAAATTTTTCCCTTCGAAGTGTTGCTGCAAAGTGGAGAAGGAAATTTGTCCCGACCTTTGTCGGGGCGATTCAAAAATAAAAGCGAACCAAATTAGAACGATAGATAAAATAAGGTTAGGTGAGTTTATCGGTCGTGTATCTGAATCAAAGATGAAGAATGTTGAGCGGGCGATAATGGTGCATTTGTCAATTGGTTAAGAACGGAAGAGTTTCATTTAATACCTGAACAATCAACTTCAGCAATCATAGTCCACCATCCGGAAGCGAAGTATTTTAATGTTTAAAATTGTGCGATGGGTCTTGATTTTCGGTTTTTGATTCACTATATTCAATCGGACGGTTGATGTACACTTTTCTCGAATAGGTTAGTTCGGGATGTGGCTTAGCTGTCGATATGAGGAAAAACAATTTTCGCTGACTTTTCTACAAAGCCACAAGGGTGCATTGTTGAATGTAATATAAAATCAATAAGTAAAATATTTGGGAAAATATGCCATTTTTAGACCTTTTTGTGTTAGTAGCATCTGGCGCAACAATTTTCGCACTTATTGTTGGAATTTTTTCTGTTTATAATGTCAGAAAGACAAGAAAAGAAATTTCTAATTTGATAAATGAGATAAGGAACTTAATGGTTGAGGAATCTCGGTTAACGAGGGACTTAATAGTTGAAGAATCAAGGCTAACACGGGAATTGATTGCAAAAATATGAATAGAAAAGTTAACAATAAGCAGGAATTTTATTAGAAGGATATATGACATTCTTAAATCTTTTTATGTTAATCCTATCCGGAGCGGTGATTTTCGCACTTATTGTTGGAATCTTTTCGGTCTATAACGGTAGAATGACCAGAAGAGAAATTTCACGTCAGATTAAAGAATCGTCAATTGACATTTCAAAGATGATAGAAAAACTCGCAGAACTTATTGTTGTTGAAAGTGAGAAGACCAGAGAATTGATAAAAGTTTTAAAGGGATAAAGTATAGAGCTACGTTTGAAAAGGAGATTCGAAGCATCCCCAAAAAAGAACTGTACCGAATTCGTGTTGGCGATAGCTCAGGCAGATTCGATTTGCTTTTGACTTATTAGCTATTTATATTTTTTGAGCTAATTTATAGGTTATGACAACAGACATTCTTGTAAAAAAACTCAATAAGGAAATAAAAACACTTCGACGAGACGTAACCGAAATGAAAACAGTTTTGTTACGTGTTCTCGCTATTCCTGAAGAAAGCCTTGAGGAATATCAGAATGCCTCTGCAATTCAGAAGGCGTTACGAAAAGCGAAGAAAACATTTCCTCGTTCATAATATGGTAATCCATAAAACTGACGATTTTCTTAACAATGCTGAACATTTGCCAAAAGATGCGCAACGTATCCTCAGAAGGCAGGAAGAACTTTTCAGAAACAATTGGCTTGACTCGCGGCTGCACATAAAAAAACTCAAAGAGGCAGATGGTGTTTATTCTTTTCGAATAACGCGGCGTTATAGAGCACTTTTTTATTTTAGTAAGGGTGAAGCGGTATTGTTTGCTGTAGGACATCGAAAAGATGTGTATGGAAAGCTTTGAAGAAAATTGGATGATAGTGGAACGATTATCAATGGATGAATAAATTAAGACGTTAAAGAATTTCCTCTCAAGGATTTCTAATACCTTTCAAACGCTTCCAGTGTAACCGGTTCAGGCAAAACCTATACGGAAGTTAGAGAAATGCTCATCTTCCAATAATAATATCTGTAACATCTTGACTTTCGAGCATTATTATTATATATTAAAAACGACAGGAAAAATTAGTGAGAAAAAAAATGTCTGATTACAATGGGAAAATAATTAGTGACCCAACGATTTGCAGTGGTAAGCCCTGCATTAAGGGAACTCGAATACCTGTTCATATCATTCTTGAATTATTAGCAGTTGGAGAAAGTTATCAAGGAATAAAGAAAGCATATCCAAATATTGGCGACGAAGATATAATGGCTTGT
>CAMTVZ010000238.1:0-2747 GCA_947085285.1 uncultured Ignavibacteriota bacterium | reverse complement strand
TGCCGGGGTGGCGGAACTGGTAGACGCACAGGACTTAAAATCCTGCGGACCGCAAGGTCCATGTCGGTTCGATTCCGATCCCCGGCACTTCGATTCACTTTTATTGGGCCCTTAGCTCAGTTGGTTAGAGCGCTACCTTGACATGGTAGAGGTCACAGGTTCGAGTCCCGTAGGGCCCACTGATACCAATCGGAATTGTTTCCGTTTTTTTAAATTATAGATGAGTAAAATAAAAATCACATTTCCAGACAATAGTTCACGCGAATACCAAAGCGGCGTTACCGGTTTTGAAATCGCTGAATCGATTAGTAGCCGACTTGCAAAAGAAGCTCTTTCTGTTGAAGTTAACGGCGAAGTATGGGATTTATCCCGTCCTATTTTTAATGATGTTCGAGTGAAAATATTAAAATGGGACGACGATGGCGGCAAACATACTTATTGGCACAGCTCGGCTCATCTCATGGCCAAAGCTATTCAAGAAATTTTCCCGGGAACAAAATTCGGAATCGGACCTCCAATCTAAAACGGATTCTATTACGATCTTGATTTAGGTGATCATAAATTAACTAACGACGACTTAATCAAGATTGAAGAAAAAATGAACGAATACATCAAACAGGATTTTCAATTCCGTAGAGAAGAAATTGAGTGGCAAGATGCTGTCAATTTTTTTCAACAAAAAGGAGATGAATATAAATTAGAGCTTCTCGACGAGTTCAAAGGTCAAAAGATAACTTTATATCATGTTGGTCAATTTACCGACCTGTGCTACGGCCCACATTTACCTTCGACTGGTAAAATTAAGTTTGTAAAACTGCTTAATGTTGCTGGTGCTTATTGGCGCGGAAGCGAAAAAAATAAAATGCTTCAGCGTATTTATGGAATTACTTTCCCTACAAAAAAAGAACTCGACGATTATTTATTTAGGCTCGAAGAAGCAAAACGTCGAGACCATAGAAAAATAGGTACCGACTTAGAAATTTTTTTACTAACTCCAAAAGTCGGAGGTGGTTTACCACTCTGGCTACCTAAAGGAACAATAATTCGCGAAACTTTGGAAGATTTCTTAAAGGGTGAACAAAAAAAACGAGGCTATCTTCCGGTTGTTACACCACACATCGGCAATATTAATTTATACAAAACAAGTGGGCACTATCCTTATTACAAAGATAGTCAGTTTACCCCGATTAAAGTTGATGACGAAGAATACTTGCTCAAACCGATGAATTGCCCTCATCATTTTCAAATTTTTGCTGCTAAACCACGTAGCTATCGCGATTTGCCAATACGCTTAGCCGAATTTGGAACAGTTTATAGATACGAGCAATCGGGTGAGTTAAACGGACTTACCCGTGTTCGAAGTTTTACTGTCGACGATTCGCACATGTTCGTTCGTCACGACCAGTTAAAAGAAGAAATTTGTTCGGTAATCGACTTAATCCAACTTGTTTTTAACACATTAGGATTCAAAGAATTCACTACTCGTCTCTCTTTTAGAGATCCACTCAACAAAGAAAAGTATGGTGGGGCAGACGAGCTTTGGGATAGAGCTGAAAAAGAAATTCTTGAAGCAGCCGAAGAAATGAACTTAAAATATACTATAGCAAAAGGCGAAGCCGCTTTTTATGGTCCTAAAATTGACTTTATAGTTAGAGATGCACTCGGTAGGAGTTGGCAATTGGGCACTGTTCAGGTCGATTATGTAATGCCCGAACGTTTTAACTTAGAGTATGCCGGAAGCGATGGCCAAAAACATCGTCCTGTTGTTATTCATCGAGCACCTTTCGGAAGTTTAGAAAGATTTATCGGAGTTTTGATTGAACATTTTGCTGGCGAATTTCCTCTATGGTTATCTCCATTACAAGTAGTAGTTATTCCAATCACAGATACTCAAAACGATTATGCGGCATACGTTACTCAAAAACTGAAAGATGCTAATGTTCGAGTTGAGCTCGATAGCAGAAATGAAAAAGTAAGCTATAAAATCCGAGATTGGGAAACAAAAAAAACTCCTTATATGCTCGTTGTTGGCGATAAAGAAAAGCAATCCGATACTGTATCAGTTCGCCAACACAAGAAGGGCGATCGTGGTATCAAAACTGTTTCAGAATTCATAGAACAAATTTCAATCGAAATCAAAGAAAAACAATTAACAATATAGGAGACTAAATATCAAAGAACAACAAACGCCTCGCATAAACGAAGAAATACGAGTAGCACGGATTCGTTTAATAGATGAAACTGGGCAACAGCTCGGAATTGTAACCCCGCAAGAGGGAATGCGCTATGCAAACGAAAGAGGGTTAGATTTAATCGAAATAGTTCCTAATGCCAATCCACCTGTTTGCAAGTTGATGGATTTAGGTAAATACAAATATGAACTTACTAAAAAAGAAAAGTTACAACGTAGAAATCAGCAAGTAGTTCTTTTAAAAGAGGTGCGTTTTCATCCGAATACAGATGTTCATGATTTTGAATTTAAAACAAGGCATGCTCGATCGTTTATCGAAGCAGGAAACAAAGTGAAGGCAACAGTTATTTTTAAAGGACGTGAAATTACGTATAAGGAGCAAGGCGAAGCCTTACTCAAACGCTTAGCTGAAAAATTAGCCGATATTGCAAAAGTCGAACAACCAGCTAAAATGGAAGGTAAATGGATGTCGATTATTTTAACGGCTGATAAAGGGGGTAAGAAAAAATCACCGAAAATATTAAACGAAGAAAAACAAAAATAAAGGTAAATAATG
>CAMTVZ010000237.1:0-24053 GCA_947085285.1 uncultured Ignavibacteriota bacterium | reverse complement strand
CTACTTTAGTCCGATTCAAACTGCCCCGCGGGAGGAGTAGTGGTAGCGGGAGAAGAATTTCAATTCTACTTTAGTCCGATTCAAACTGTTATATCCCCATTCGACGATAGGCTCATATTCCCATTTCAATTCTACTTTAGTCCGATTCAAACGAAAAACTTAAAAATATTACTAATGTCGAAATAATATTTCAATTCTACTTTAGTCCGATTCAAACGTTTGCGTCCTCTTCGGACGCAAAAATTTCAACCCAATTTCAATTCTACTTTAGTCCGATTCAAACGGCTTATCAATACGAATATCTCTCAACAATGCCAGTATTTCAATTCTACTTTAGTCCGATTCAAACTAATTGGTTAAATATGGGGGCATTAAGCCCCCATTCATTTCAATTCTACTTTAGTCCGATTCAAACTTTATAAGTGTGAGGACTGCGGAATTGTTATTCGGCATTTCAATTCTACTTTAGTCCGATTCAAACTATTAAGTGCACCTGACAAGGACGGGCAAGAAGAGGATTTCAATTCTACTTTAGTCCGATTCAAACGTTTACGACCATGTGGATGTGGGGGTAACCGGAGCGAATTTCAATTCTACTTTAGTCCGATTCAAACGACCAGCTATAGAATTTTCGGACAAATGAAAATTTATTTCAATTCTACTTTAGTCCGATTCAAACAATCCACTATCCGCAATGTGTTTTAACTAGGAAATTATATCATATCTTCTTTAGTCCGATTCAAACTTATTTTAATCGTTGGTGGTGGTTTTATAATTTGGCAATTTCAATTCTACTTTAGTCCGATTCAAACGGGAGTCATCGTATCCGAAGACGGCAATGGACGCCGTATTTCAATTCTACTTTAGTCCGATTCAAACGCACAGCATATATAAAAACTTTGAAGGGTATGTAACATTTCAATTCTACTTTAGTCCGATTCAAACTGGGACGTTGTCAAACAAATATTTCCGAAGTCGAATTTCAATTCTACTTTAGTCCGATTCAAACTAAAAAAGAAGTTGTTACTAAAGTTATTGATAAGACATTTCAATTCTACTTTAGTCCGATTCAAACCATATTTTCTTTATATGTCAATGTGTAAAATAAATTATTTCAATTCTACTTTAGTCCGATTCAAACAAAGGTTACTCAAACGACTCCAGTTAAGGCAATGTAATTTCAATTCTACTTTAGTCCGATTCAAACCGAACAATTAGAATTGGTTAAGTTTAAATTGAAGGGATTTCAATTCTACTTTAGTCCGATTCAAACGAGTGCAGATGAATGGTGCCTCCTATTGGAGGAGCAATTTCAATTCTACTTTAGTCCGATTCAAACTTTTTGCAAGTGTAGTTTTTCCAGTTCCCTTTTTTCATTTCAATTCTACTTTAGTCCGATTCAAACGCGCCGACTTGGGAATATGCAAAATTTAGGGAAGCGTTATTTCAATTCTACTTTAGTCCGATTCAAACCCGCTAAAAAACGCCTAAAAAATATGCCTTTCGGCATCTTTCTTATTCTATTTATCGTCAACCTACGATAATGTAAAAACCATAGGGGGCTGACGACTTTTTACAAAATCGTATCTATACCGGCTTTTTCTACGCCCATCGTTTCTTTTTCAAAATCATATTCAGCCCGCATTTTGTAAAATAAAACCGAGTCTTTATCGGGCTTTATAAGCTTACGAAGTCCAAACTGTAGTTCCTGAAACTTTCCATCAGTCAGCTCGCCTTCGAATACACTGTTCTGCACCCAATGTAAGTATTGTCGAAGAAATTTGCAAACTTTAGCTACACGTTTTTCCTCGATATCGTATACTATGATAACATACATAATTCAATCTTGTAATTCTGCAATCTTGCTATCTTGCCATCTTTCTATTATAATTCACCACCACGCCCTGAAAGCTTTGTATTCGTCTTTACTAGTTAAATGCCTAACTAATTTGTAAGCTTCTAAACGCATTAAATGTCGGTAGCTAACGCTTCTGTTCAAACTACGGTGTTTGATTGTGGTTTTTAAACGTTCATCATATTCTTGAAGAACTATTTTACGGCCCGATTCTTCTAAATAACAGAAGTTGAGTTCTTTTCGAAAATGTTTTTCCTGTATTTGTTTATTGTTTAAAAGTTTGAAAATCATTTTATCGGCAATAATAGGTTTAAATATTTCGGCTAAGTCGAGTGCAAGCGAGTAGCGACGCTCCCCCGGTCCGTGTAAATAACTTATAGTCGGGTTCAGGTGCGTATGGTATAACTCGCTTAAAACTGTTGTATAAATTAAGCTGTTGGAAAAGGAAACGAGAGCATTTATAGCATTATCTGGGGGATGTTTTACACGTTTATCGAGGGCATATTCTTGCCCGATTATCGTGCCCCAGCAGCGGTAGTATCTTTCGCGGATATTACCTTCGAGACCCATCAACTCGCTAGTTGTATTTGTTTGTTTAATCTTCGCACGCAGTGCTTCAATTTCTTGGATAGCTTGTAAAATGTTTCCTTCTTTTTGGTTTGAAACAGGTTGAGGCAAAACTTTAGTTTCGTTATTTCGCGAGGGGTTTGAATAATAGTGCAAATTTTTGAGGATGTTGAAAGATGCGGCGTCGACAATTTCGCGTGCTATTGCAAGTCGCCGCTGTGTGTCGAGATAAGCTCTGACTTGTTCGACAATTGTAAAGCCAGAGGGGAGGTACTCGCGTGGAATGTAACTCCCTGAATAGTAGCCATAATAATTAAAGAGATGAAGAGGTATTTTATGTTGCGACAAAAAGTTGAAGAACTTAGAATTAAAATCCATTTCGCCTAAGATGTAGAATGCTTCGATGTCTTCAACAGGAATCGGTTTTCTTTTTCCGATTGGTTGATTATCGTCGGCTTCAACCTCTTCAGTAAATCCTGCCAACAGCTCTTCATCTTTAAGAGCAGGATCGGGTTCATTAATAGGAAATGATTCGAAATAAACTGTGTTTTGTCGGCGTTTTAGGCGGCCTGATGAGCAGATGTAGTATGGTCGTTTCATGACTGGTTATTATGGTTATTTAACTGGGAATTATTGGTATTATGACGATTCCAATATTCTTGTATTTTCTTTGTAGGAAGAACACGTTTATATTCTAAACTCGATTTCCCGAAGTTGACAAGCAATGCCGCTTCTCGCTTTGTTACGCCGATATATTTCAAGGTTTGAAACAAGTGAACATTGTTCAGTGTGGCTACCGATTTTATTTCGAGGATAAGTTTTTCGTCAATATCGAAATCTAAATAATTCATCCCAATTTGGTTTTCTTTGTATCTCATCGGAATTGGTTTCTGAGATTGAAATGGAATCTTCCTCTCTGTAAGTTCGATATTGAGAGCTCTCTGGTAGTATTCTTCGGGAAAGCCGGGTCCAAGTTCCCGATGCACTTCCATACAGATACCGATGATTTTGTATGTGAGATCGTCTATTTCTTTAGAGAGTTTCATAGTAATTCCCATAATCTGTATAATACCCAGTTACTCAACCCAGCACATTTCAAAGTAGCTGCACGTTTTACAAAACTTCTTATTAATCTTATCTGGCGGTTTCTCGGTAGCAATAATCAGTTTTATATCTTCGATAGCATTCAATAATTCTTTTTCCTTTTCTTCAGTTAAAACGACGGAAGTTTTCTGTTTAAGTTTCGGATAATCAATCTCGCCCTTCAAACCAATCGTTTCATCTTGATATTCTGCAATTGTGATATTTTTACTTTTCAAATACCACAAATAATACAGTACTTGCATCTCATGGGCTTTCTCTACCGAGTCGCTCTTTTTCACTTCGTGTATAACACCGGTTTTAGTATCGATCCAGTCTATGTTAATTACTCCGTCGATGTCGATGCCTTTTTCTTCGCGGGAGTAAGCGTTTTCGTCAATGAGTTTGCCTGTATAGACGAGGTCGGAGGTATGCTCCATCTGTAAGCCGCGGGAAAAGAGCCAGAGCTCTCTCTTGCAGACATAATAATAGTTGATATGAGTGCCGGTAATTTGCATTAGAGGAAATTACAGTCCGTTTCAATATCTTTTTTCAATCCATCTTCATAAGAATAAATACCATTGTAGTTTTGTAAATAAAGAAAACCATACTTAAATTCGTTGCCATCTGAATAATGCTTCAACAACCCAATCTGATTTCTGTTATTCCAAACATTGAAAGAGAACTTAGCAAGAATGGGTGAAAGAATTTTCAAATCTATTTTCTTGCCAATAAAATCAATATCTCGGTTTTCGATAACAGATGTGTACAGTTCCCACACCCTTGTACCACCTATCTTATTTTCACCTTCCCTGAAAACTTTCGCTGATTGTAAAAATCTCAACTCACTCTCACTAAAATGGCAAGTCTCGATTTCCAAAGGAACAAATACACTCACAGTATTATCTTTTATCAATTCAAATTGGTTATGTACCGCATTGAAATCCAATCGTCTTATCTGGTTTTGAAAATCCGAAAGATTATTTGCAAGAAAAGGGTCTTTATTTGCTTGATTGATGCTTTCAAAGACTTTTTCGTAGAATGAGTCAAAGTCTTTCTCAGAAAGTATTTTTTTGTATGATTCAAGGTCGATATGTTGTTTATGTCGCAGGTCTGCTCTGTATGTCTTTATGCTATCTCTTGAGTTAAATAAAACAAGTTCAGCATTCTTTTTGGATGCGTTTCTATTTATTCTGCCAGCCAGTTGTTCCTCTGCATCGACAATTGATTTATCTTTGAAGCCTATATCCATGTCAATATCCAACCCCGCCTCTACAACCTGCGTACACACAACAACAATTTTTCCGAAATTACATTCATCCGATTTCAGATAATCAATGATTTCTTTCCTTCTCGGTTCCAGAATAGTTCCTGACACGAGAAATTTCTTATATTCTGAAAACCTCAAATCATTTTTTAGCTTTTCGTAGAACTCTTGAGCAGAGATTTTTGTAACAAACTCTACAATTGCTTTAACACGATTTTCATTTTTAAAGTATGCTTCTGAGCGTTCGTAAACAATAGATAAAAGATTCTCTGATGAATATTCATCTGAATTGAGATAGTCAAAGTTAAAGATAACCCTATTCTTGAAATTTGGATTCTGGAAATAATTGTATTTGTTCTCAACAAGATACACGAAGTTATCTCTCTGCTCTCCATCTTTATTTAGCAGCAGCTTGCTAATCTTCGGCAGTGTGGCAGACATTATAATGAAAGTAATGTTAAACGACTCCGAATAAGAATTCAATAGATAATTTATTTTATCCCACTCGGATGGCGTATACGATTGTATCTCATCGATGATGACGATTGAATTTGCAACACGATGGAGTAGATAGTTTACCTCCTTCTCATTTGAAGTAAGAATATCGAAAAATCTTATGTGAGAAATGAGACTGATTGGATAATTTACAAATAGATTATCAAGATAGTTTTTTCGTTTCGTTCCATAGTCTTCACCATCTCCATTATCGTGATACGGTGCTTTGGAATGAATCTCTGCAAGTTCATCTTGATCGAGACGCAGATTCTTCCTGATGAATTTAGCAGTTTGAGTGATCAATGTTGTGAAAGGGAAAACATAGAATACTTTTGTTACATCCTTCCTTGATTTCAGTAGTTCAGCCAAACATAGGACAGAGAGATTGGTCTTTCCCGAACCCGTGGGCGCTTCAATGTAAAAGAGGCGTTTATCTTTATTTAGTTCAAGAATAGACAATACTTCACATGATAATTTTTGTCTCAATAAATTGATATTCTGGTTAGATATGGATTGAAGATTCTCAAATGACTCTCTTTTGTAATAATCCTTTCTTTCAATCAGGTCTTGATTATATGAAATATTATATACACCTTCATATAATTTCTTTCGTAACTCGTCGTATATAATTCCAAAGTCATCGCATTTTAGTTCAAGCATAAACTCATTAGTTGCGTAGTAATCGGAAGCAGTCAACAACGATGAATTGAGTTTAATAAGTGTGTAAAGATTAAAGAAGGCCTTTGTATTATTCAGTAATCCGAATACCTGATCTTTCTTTTTGAGAATTTTTTTCAGATGATCCCTGTTGACACCATTTGTCGTGTTAAGCAAATTTAAATACTCTGATAAAGAAGCGATGGTATCTTCTCCGAATTCCACTTTCTCGGGATTGGATATTTCTCCGTGGTGTTTTAAAATCGGATGAGCAAATAGGAGCACAAGTAGGAATAGAAATCCTTTGTCGTTCTGGTTGAAAGAGGATTCCTCTAATTCTTTGAAGGCGGCACAAATAAAAAAATATGCGCCCAGGAATGAATGATCCGAACCAATTCCATTTTTCACTCTATTGAATTGCTCGTTTTCCATCTTCACAAATTGGAAATTCTCATTCACTTTCCCAAAGTCGTGGTAGAATATGGATTTAAGGAAAAGTGATTTGACAAACGCTGTCGCTTCCTCTGAGTGCGAAATCAAATTGGCTTTGCATATCTCAGCGACCGTTCGGTCAATGATTGGTTCAAGACCATTTACCTTGCACAAGCGTAAGCAATAGTCAACAGTTAAGTTCGTATGCTCGCTTAGACTCTCCTTCTGATTATCATTCCAATGAGCATAATACTTGTTTGCATCTCTCAGAATTTTCGATATATCGAATTCTTCACGATTACGTATTTCCCTGAAAGTCATCATACGCCGACTAAATCAATTGTATTATTTTACCAGATTGCTTTAATAAATATAGATTATCCAAAGTATATTCCTTGATGAGTTTCCAGTTAGAAAAAGCAAAACTACATTTTCGATAATGTTTAATTTTCTCATCGAATTCTAGCGGAAGGTTTTCGAAATAAATAAAACTATCTACAATTGGCTCGCTGAAATCAAATATTCCAGCACGCGGATCCTCTTTTGAATCTTTTATTGTAGTCCCTTCTTTCTTTAGGAAGATCGTTTCTATTTGATAACTCTCTTTTGGTTTATAACTCGGTTCGTAATCATATTCGGTAGTTTTGTCCCACCATAGCTGAAAATCATTTTTACCTAAATAAGGAATAAACACCGATTCATTACAATTCAGATTTTCATAGAGTTGATGTTCATATTTATTATCGATATTAAGCAAAAGGTAAATTCTGTATGCGGGCCTTAGTAATGTTTGCTCGTCTATGACAAGTGTTCCGCCATCAAGATTTGCATACCCTACACTATTGTTGTATCTGATAACAGTCTTTTGAAAATTTCCTTTCGCTGAATCCAGGGGCTGAATACCCACCTTCAGCGATTTGAGTTTCTGATAGTACTCAGGAAACGAATTCTTGTCTTTTGCATACGACTGTGCATAACCGTCCAACCCAATTATAGCTCCAAGAATTCCAAGCAAAGCTGGTTTGTGAAGACAATTATATGTAAGATAAATACCTTCGTTCGTATCCGGTTTTTTCAGAAACCCAAACTGTGCCCGAAGGTCAACAGATATGAGTTTTGTATCACTCATTTTATTTCCTCGTTATTGAGAATGTTGAAATGTTTAATTTTTCCACCTCTGTCTAATCCTTTTAGTTCGGTATTGACGGGATTGTAATAAACTTCTACGTTCATGACATCACTGTCGATCTTTTGAAGATTCCGTTGAACTAATGAGCAATCAATTTCCACTTTTTCTCCATTGCGCTTAATATTCACCATCTCAGTGAAGCTTGGCAGCATTTTCTTTGACCCTTCGATCAATTGTACAAATACCGTTGCCTCGTTTTCCGTACCGATCTTTCTCGAAGAGTCTAATGCAGTTACAGAATTATTAAATGCTTCTTTGAGCTTTTGAATATCCTCATTCGACAAGAATAGTGAATTGTCGTTTACTTTTTTGTAAAGCTCTTCTGTGTTTTTTGGATTAATGGAGAAATGGAACACGTAATGACCTTCTTTCAAATTGGTCTGGTTTCCGATGGTGGACATTCCTTTTTCCGCTGAACCCTCTTCTCCAGGATTCCGAAACGGCGAGAGAATATCTTCAGTATATATTTCGTTTTCAGGGAAACGGTTAACCCCGTGGTTAATTTGGACAGTACCGTGAATAGAAATATTGGTTTCACCTGCAAATGTTGCTCCGAATAGTCGAATGTCAACACAAGAAAGCAGATTCTTAAGGATCTCAAGGCGGTTGATTTCTTCCGATTCTTTGTCTTTCCTCTTTATTTTTTTCATTGGATACTCCCCGAAGATATTTATATAAGTTTCATCCAAAGTCAAAGGATTCAGACTTTCATTAAATCGTTTAATATAGAAGATATTATCACCCACCGCATTATGTTTTCTAAAATAATCCTTAACTGCATACTTCAATGCTTTATCGGTTGAATAAACAACCCCATCGGGGAGTGTGCGTGGATGATGTGTGAAGTCGGCATTGAAATTTGAGTTAATGGATTTTAAAATAACACAGCCGAATACTCGGTTTTTAAATTCTGTTTTAGCCATTGTTTTATTTCCTTTCTATTATTTGGTTTGATTGTTTTGTGATGGTTCATAAATTAGAGATTGTGAAAAATATCCAGCCAATATTACCGGTAACATCTCATTTATACTGGTCTTACATTCATAACCCATTATCTCACCCGTTAATTTTTCAAACCTACCCTTACCGCTTCCATACCATTCGAAAGCATGCTTGTATTGGTCAATTCCACGTATAATCATCTGTCGGAATTGTTTAGGATCGCTCTTGGATATGAATGGTTCTAACAAAGCATGAGATTTATTTGATGACTTGCTTTGTTTGAGGATATAATAAATCAGTTGTCCAGCAGCAAATGCAAATTCATCATCTTCAGCAATGTGGTAATTCTCATCGTTGAAGATTTTCCGCATCCGCTCCTGGTATTCGGGTATTTTAGATGCCATATTAACTCCTTTAAAGTTGTTATTGTTTTTGTCAAAAATGTGGTTTAATGAAAAAAGAATGTTTAGCTTCTCTCTTATCGTATATGTTTCATCAAAGTTATCGTTTTGCTTTATCTCGTCGATTATAGTACTCAAAGCTAAATCGTAGAACATCTTACCAGTTATCGCTTGTGTTCTCGATTTGTAAATGTAATCATAAAATGCCTTTCGATATTTCAACAAGTTATTCTTAACGACTGCTCTTATCTCATATCCCTTTTGTGGCTCCACATCGTCGCTAAAATAATTGAAGAAAAGATTTTCATATCGATATTTTGTTTCTTTTTGAATTTTATAGAAAAATTGTTTGTCTATTACGCTCTCGAGCTCAAAAACGTTTTCGATTTTTCGTTCTTTATAATCCTGTATTTCCATAACATTGCGAATTAGTATCTTTCCTAACTCATATTTGAACATTGGAACAAATTCGAAATCATTTATGATTGCTGTTAATTTATTGCTCACAATTCCCTTTTTCCAATTCATCAGATAGTATTTGGATAGGTCTTCTTTTTTCTGCTCAAAAAGTTGTCGTATAATTTCGTGAAAAGTGAGTGGTTTATCTGGGTTACTTCTATAAAGCCGTACAACTTCTGAATTAAGCTCTTTTTCATCTACAAATATCGGAAGAGGGTTGGGTAATTTCCTCGGTTCACTCAATAGTAGTTTTTCGAACTGGTATAGTCGCTTAAGAATCTCTTGATCAACTCTCTCATTTATTACGTAAGGAGCTGTTTGATGTCTTAAAAACACCTTCTTCTCGTTATCACCAGTCAGAAAACTTGTCATCCCCACAACTCTGCCATCGTCAAGCTTGATGTTGAATGTGTCCTTCAGGTATAGATATCTGTCTAAATAACGTTGATAACTCTTCACAACCTTTTCTTTATCAACCCTAAAGTAGACTTTGATATAATCACTGCCCTTAATTTTTTCAAGTTTCGGATCGTTTTTAATCAACCCGATTAAATCAATTTTGCAGAAGTGCTCTATTGTCTCTATGTATTTTTTTTCTTTATCATCAATACCCTGCATATCGTAAATGTTTTTGAAGTAATAAAATATCCTATTGCTAATATCATCGAGATTATCTTTTCTGAACCATAATGCGTATGGAATTGCCGAGTGAATTTTCATTTTCCCGGTTCCTCCAACGTCTAAGCACTTATTAGAATCGATCCATTTCGAATAATACTCCATTTCGGAAAGATAGTCCCAAATGGGCTCTCTCTCAGCTTTCTTTGATATTATATAACTTTCATACGAGTCATCTTTCAGATTTCCACTCTCATCTAACTCAACAATAATATGCAAACCCGAGGCTGGTTTAAGTCCCTCTGTGTGATAACGAGTTGGTATCGTTTCAACAAACTTTGCAATTTCTGTAATCATATTTATTTTTCCTTTTCCATTCTCGCTATAATTTATTATTCAGTTTGTTATTTTCTCATTCAAAAACAGTAATTCCCGTCCACTTAAATAATTTCATTTATTTTCCCTTTCCATTTGCAATCTCTTATTTTCTATCAATCCTTTTCGATATTAAGCAATGTATCAAACAATGGGTATAATATACACGCATTGCTTCAGAAATTCAACCAATATGCGAACGATTTATTGGTCGATTAGACTAATCGACCTACAATATCTTCATCTTTCCATCTTGCAATTTTGTTATCTCGTTATTTACTCAAGTTGACCGATCATCGTAACAATCTGCAAAAAAACCGTTAAAACGGTTAACATTCTGAAAGTCTTTGCATCTAACGTGGTTGTCCAAAAAGTAAAATTTCCCGCGGTTCTGAAATTGTCGAATGCTCATTCCAACTTACTTTCACATTTCGACAAGCTCAATGTGCGTCGTATTAGGACTTATTGGACAACCACTCGCAATGACTTTTTAGTCAGCCTCTAGTACACAAAAAGTAATATTTTCTATTTTATATCATTAGGCTGCCACCGTCAGTAAAGTTAGATGAACCGATGTATTAAATAAACTGTGAAAAAGAATTGTTTGTGCTTTTCTTACACATTCATTGGCTAATTCACTAACCAATCAATAACTGTAACTGATTGATAAATAATGAATTAGTTCCTTTATTTTCTAATGACGGTCATTAGAATTTTTTCCTAATGAACAATCCGGGCTAATAGGTTTTCTTGAAATGCGTTAATCGTTTTTTACTCACCCCCTAAATATTTTTTCTCCCCCGCTTCAATTCGTAAGTTTAAAAAATTCTGTTTTGGTGGCGTGGGGCAGGTTGCAAAATGAGTGAATGCGCAAGGTGGGTTGTATGCCTTATTGAAATCTAATACCACATTGTTGTTCGAGTCGGGTAGCTCAGTATAAAGAAACCTTCCCATTCCGTAGGTTTCCTTGCCAGCCGTTTGGTCGTGGAAAATAATGAACAATGCATTATCTTCTTTTAAAGCATCGAGCATAAATGCTTTCCCATCCATCTCGAATAGAATTGCTCCAGGACATGTGTCGTTGCTTACTTGATTCAAAATATTTACGATTTGAATTATCTTTACAGGATTATATGGCTGAAACTTTGCTTTAAATCGCCACCTTAAATCGATAGGAAAATATTCCAACCCTTTGAAATTCCGACGAGCAGGATTTTCTTTATCCCAAATTCGGACGGCAAATTTTTCGTTGCGTTGTATAACTACAAAAGTGAACGAATCCATTTTCATAACAGTTGGTTTTGCTTTTCCATTTTCGTCGGATCTAATTTTTATTCTACTCACTAGCGAGTCGTCCACTTTAATTACAGAGTTTTTCGCCGATATCAAATTCATTTCTCCATTAATTAAAAAAATTGATCCAGCGTATTTCGGCGCCCTCTCAGATGGAAAAATTATATCATTTGATGAATCGGATCCCATTTTATTTTCCCCTTCTTTCAACCAGAACAAACCACAAAGCGAAAGCCAGCTATTTTCTTTCTGTAAATTTTCGGATCGTTTCTGTTGCCACTGCACGATTTCGTTTTTGTATTGTGCGAAATCGCTCTCTTCTTTTTTATTGCAGCCAGTTATTGAAATTTGTACCACAATAAAAATAACGATAAGAGATCGAAAAATATTTGAATTCAGGATAATCATTTCACCAAATTATTTTCATTTATTATAGCAGATTCAATTACATTTCCAACAGAATAGGGGGTATCAAATTTTAACAAGCGTCCTACTGTAGGGGCAATATCGATCTGCGTTCTTTTTGTGGTGTCGATAATACCAGCAGGTGTATCAGGGCCAATAATAAGCAGACTTATATGTCGGCATCCTTCACAGTCATCGCCATGATCTTTAAAACCGGTTGCCACAGTATCGAGATGGCGCCCATGGTCGTTAGTTATCATCAAAGTTGTTCTATTCATATATATAGAATCTGTTTGAATGTCGTTCCACAAAGCTCCCATCAGGCTGTCGGCTATTCTAATTTTCGATGTATAACTAACAAAATCTTCATTATGACCTGCAATATCGACCCCGGCGAAATTAGCGATGAGTAAATTAGGGCGATGTTCAGACATGACTTCTTTAATATTTTTGTAAGTTTGATAGTCGTCGGAATCTTCTGTTGACCTTTTCAGGGAGGCACGATATTCGTATCCATACTCTTGGTGAGTACTGTGAGTTAGAATATCAAGTTTATCCTTTCCAAGAACAACAAAACTTGATGTGATGGGTCTATTCTTTTGCTTTCTATAATACTCGAATATGGTCGGCATTGTAAATTGCTCAGTTCCATTGTTTGCAATCGACTGCCAGCTACCTGTGAGTATGCTTGCATGTCCGGGATTTGTTTTTGTTATACCGTCGTTGTAAAACGAAGTGTAAAGGGTTCCTAATGGTTTCAATCGATTCCAGGTTGTTGGAATATAACGGTGTAAGGAGTCGCCGAATGTTTCTGAATAGCGAGGACCATCTATAACAATTATAAAAACATTTTCAGTAACTTGAGCATCAATAATTCCGCAAGTTGATGCTATTAAAAAAACAATTATGTTAAATATTATTTTCATCGTTAACTTTTATTTGTGGACTAATAAATTTTTTTGAAAAGATACGTATTAATTTTAGTATTTTCAAAACTATTCATATTATCAGTCCAACCAAATTTTTGAATTCTTTAAAAAATAGAGCTCGAATGCTTATAATAAATTTTTTTCAGTACGATATTAATTTGGTAACTCCTTTCAAAATCAATATTTTCAAGCCACTTATTTTGCTTTTCTATGCAAAATCAGTTAAATTTCAATCGTCTAATGGAACGGAAATGCATACAAAAAATAAAAAAATAGTTGAGACTGACCTTAAAAAACAGGAATTGCTGAAACAATCGGGCGAAATACCCATACATATAGCGATGATTATGGACGGAAACGGTCGATGGGCACAAAAACAAAATCTGCCTCGGGTTGCAGGCCATCGTGAAGGTGTCGAATCGGTTCGCGATATGGTCGAAGTTTGCGCGCAACTCGGTGTAAAGTATCTTACGCTGTATGCCTTCTCAACCGAGAATTGGAAGCGTCCGAAAGACGAAGTTTCGATGCTGATGCGTCTGCTTATGAAAGCCTTGCGCGACGAAACCGATAAACTCCACCGCAACAATGTTCGAGTTCGAACGATTGGCGATATATCGAAACTTCCAGTCGAAGTTCAAAACGAACTTTTAGATGCGATAGTGAAAACTCAGAATAACACAGGCTTGAACTTATTATTAGCATTAAGTTATAGCGGCAGGTGGGATATTGCACAAGCGGTAAAAAAGATTTCGGCTGATATTAAGCGTGGTGTTTTAAGTGAAGATTCAATCAACGAAGATTTAATCGCAAAGTACTTATCTACACAAGGTATTCCTGACCCTGATTTGTTAGTCCGTACCAGTGGCGAATTTCGGGTAAGTAATTTTTTATTATGGCAATTAGCCTACTCGGAAATCTATATCACCGAGTTGAACTGGCCAGAATTCAGGCGCGACGAGTTGTATCGGGCAATTACCGAATATCAAAAACGTGAACGTCGTTTTGGGCTTACGAGTAACCAAATTAAACAAAAACAGAACAAGTGATTTTCTAATATGCGAAGTTTATTAAAAATATTTTTAGTTTTTATCACAATTTTAAGTTTGGATAATTCGCTTTTTGCTCAACGCCAAAAGATGGAAAAATATTCTATCTTAGGAATATCGGTCGAAGGTAACACCACTGCCGAAGCTGGTGCAATAATTGCAAATTCAGGTTTAAAAACAGGAACCGAAATTACTATCCCCGGCGACCAGATTCGTCAAGCAATTCAAAAACTTTGGTCACTACGGATTTTTGAAGACATTCAAATCGCTATCGAAAGTAGAGTGGGGGATGGGGTCTATTTGTTGATTTCAGTTAAAGAATATCCTCGGCTCGAACGAGTTGAGTTTGTGGGCAACGATGAACTCGATGATGACGATCTGATGAAAAAAGTTACAATTTCGAAAGGACAAATTTTAACTCCACAGGAGGTTATAAAAATTAAAAATAGTTTTAAAAACTTGTATGCTGAAAAGGGGATGCTACTTGCTGAAATTTCGACACAGAATATTATTGAAGATTCTACTAAACCGAATAGAGTTGTACTCCGTTTTAATATTGATGAAGGTAAAATTGTAAAAGTAAAAGAGATACGTGTTGTAGGTACTGAGGCTTTCAGTGAAAGCAAAATTAAAGGAGAAATGGAAGATACAAAGGAAAAAGTTTGGTGGATGTTCTGGCGCTCGGCTAAATTCGAAAAAGGCAAATATGAAACCGATAAAGAAAAAGTAATAAAATTCTATCGTAAAAACGGATATTTAGATGCTGAAATTATTTCAGATTCGATATGGTACGACCAAACAAAACAATATATGTCGATCCAGCTGAATATTAACGAAGGCAAACAATTCAAGATACGTGATATTACTTGGGAAGGAAATACAATTTTTCCCTCATCGGTGTTAACTCAACGACTCGGTTTTTATAAAGGTGATATTTACGATGTTGAACGCTTCGAGAGAAATTTAAGACAGAACGAGGAACAATCGGATGTAGCTTCGTTGTATCTGGATAACGGTTACCTCACATTTTATTTGGAGAAAGAGGAAACACGTGTCGAACCAGACAGTATCGATATGCGAATACGCATATTCGAGCGTAATCAATTTAGAATTGGAAGAGTTGATATAAAAGGAAACACGAAGACACAGGAAAAAGTAATTCGGCGCGAACTATATACGCGCCCAGGCGATTTTTTCAGCCGCGCTGCAATTATGCGTAGCGCCCGCCAGCTTGTTCAGTTGAATTATTTCAATCCCGAAAAAATTAAACCCGATTACAGATTACAGGACGAGAAAACAGCTAATATAATCTATGAAGTTGAAGAAAAATCGAGTGACAATATAAACGCTTCGGTTGGTTACAGCGGAGCTTTTGGTGTTACAGGGGCTCTAGGCTTCACGATAAACAACTTCGATATTACTGAACCGTTGAGAGGGGGGGCTGGACAAATTTTAAACTTCGAGTGGCAATTTGGCGAAGGTGCCCGTTTCAGAACATTCTCGCTCGGTTTTACTGAGCCTTGGCTCTTCGATACCCCAACCACTTTCGGCGTTAATTTATTCGATACCCGGCAAATTTATGTTTACGATTTACGTCAAACCGGCGGCTCACTTCGATTCGGAAGACGATTTAAATTTCCTGACGATTATTTCAGAGGCGATTGGATAGGCCGTTTCCAGTTGAACGATGTAATTAGTGGCGGTGGATTATATCCAGAAGGAAAAACAAGTCAGTTCAGTGTTAATCAAATTATTTCACGTAACAGTACCGACAATCCAATTTTTCCGGCATTTGGTTCAAGCTTTGCCCTATCAACTGAAATTTCAGGCGGTCCGTTTCTTCCAGGAAATGTCGATTATCACAAATGGATATTCACTGGCGATTGGTACACACCTCTCTTTGGTACAAATCGTTTAGTTCTGTTTACAGGAACAAATATAGGTTTGATAGATGGTTTCAAAGTAAATTCAAATATTCCACCCATCGAGTATTTCTCTATGGGAGGAACCGGATTAGGTTTTATTGCAACTACTCCATTGCGTGGTTACGACGATCGCACAGTCGGTCCTCAAGATGAAAACGAGCAAGTCAAAGGGGGTAAAGCAATGGTAAAGTATTCAGCTGAACTTAGATTTTCTGTAACTATGACTCCTATGCCCATTTATCTTTTAGCTTTTGCAGAAGCCGGAAATGTTTACGAAGATCTAAAAACCATCGACTTTCTAAATTTAAAACGGAGTTATGGTTTTGGTGCACGCATTATGATTCAGCCTTTGGGTATGGTCGGCTTCGATTACGGTTACGGTGCCGACGATGTTATGCCCAGAGATGGCAAACCGGATGGATGGAAGTTTCACTTTCAATTCGGTAGAGGATTTTAATGTCGTTACCACCAAACTTAACAAAACCACGATACATAAGCAGTTTTTTATTTCGTAGGTTTCAAATCAAATTAATTAATAAATATTATTCAATTATAAATAGAGGTAAATGTGAAAAATAAAATTCTTAAAATGCAAAACTTTTTAATCGCTATATTTGCTATCGGTCTTGTTGCAAGCGTTTCGTTGAGCCAACCAATTAAAATCGGATATGTAAATTCTGCTAAAATATTACAAGAGTATCCTGAAGCTCAAGAAGCTCAAAAGAAACTCGACAATATGGGAAAAGCCTGGCAGGCAGAATTAGAAAAAATGAGTAAAGAACTTCAGAAGCAATACGAAGATTACCAGAAGCAACAGGGACTGATGACCGAGCAGAAAAAACTTGCCCGACAGCAGGAACTACTTGAATTGGAACAAAAATTTAACCAATACAGATCGCAAAAATTTGGTAGCGATGGCGAACTGGCTGAAGAGACAGAAAAACTATTACAGCCAATTAAAGATAAAGTAATGAAAGTTATACAACAAGTAGCGAAGGATGAAAAATTAACTTTCATTTTCGATCGCAACGAAACTATTATGGTGTTACTCTATGGCGATCCTGCTTACGATTATACTTATAAAGTTTTAGATAAGTTAAAGAGAACAAAATAAAGGCATAAATATGCAATTTCAAAAAGTAGTAATTATCGCATTAGTTTTTTTATTCGCTTCGGTTGCTTTTCCTCAAGCAAAAATCGGCTGGATTAGCTCGCGTACGATTATGGATAAACTTCCCGAAGCGCAAGAAGCTCAGGCACAATTAGATGCTTTAGTAACCGAATGGCAAAACGAATTAGCCAAAATGCAGAACGAATGGCAGAAAAAATTTGCCGAATATGATAAGAAAAAACTGATATTAACCGACCAGATGAGAGCAGATAGCGAACGTGAACTTCAGGATTTAGACCGGAAGATATCCGAATATCGGAATCGGAAATTCGGCCAGAACGGTGAATTATTCCAAAAGCAAAACGAACTAATGAAACCAGTTCAAGATAAAATCTACAAAGCTATCCAAGATGTTGCAAAGGATGAAGGTTACGATTATATCTTCGATAAGAGCGGCGAAATTTTGTTGATGTACACAAACGAAAAATTCGACCTGACACTTACAGTCCTTGAAAAAATAAAAACTTTCAAGCGATAGAAATGAATGTAAGCGAATTAGCTCTGATTGTAAAAGGTGAAATTGACGGCGACCACGAAATCGTAATTAACCACCTTGCTAAAATTGAAGAAGCTGAATCAGGCGATATTACCTTTTTGTCGAATCCTAAATATGCTAAGTATTTATCTTCTACTAAAGCATCGGCTGTATTAATTTCAAAAGATACTGAGTATAAGGAATTAACTTCGCGGCAAAATCCTATTGTCCTTATTAAAGTCGAAAATCCTTATCTCGCTTTTTTAAAATTGATCGATATTTTTTATCCCGAACCACAACCCCTGTCTAAAGGAATTCATCCATCGGCAGTAGTATCGCCAACTGCCATAATCGAAGAAGGTGCAGCGATAGGAGCGAATGTGTTTGTAGGCGAGCGAACAATAGTTCGCTTTAACTCGGCAATTTGGCACAACTCTGTAATCGGTGATGATGTTGAAATCGGAACCGATGTTTTAATATATCCTAATGTATCGATACGCGAAAGGTGTAAAATCGGAAACCGTGTTATAATACATTCGGGTAGCGTCATCGGAAGTGATGGTTTTGGATTTGCACCCAAACCGGATGCGACTTACGAAAAAATTCCGCAACGTGGAAACGTAGTAATCGAAGACGATGTAGAAATCGGCTCGAACTGCAGCATCGACCGGGCAACATTAGGCGAGACTCGAATTAAACGGGGTTCAAAAATAGATAACCTTGTTCAGATAGCCCACAATGTAACAATCGGCGAAAATACTGTAATCGCCGCTCAAACAGGAATTGCTGGTAGTACTACAGTCGGTAATAATTGTGTGTTCGGCGGACAAGTAGGAGTTGTTGGGCATATTAAGATTGCTGACAAAAGCATTATAGCAGCACAATCGGGAATATCCAAAAGTTTGACAGAAGTGGGTAAAACTTTTTTTGGCTATCCAGCATTGGAAATTAGCGAGATGCGCCGAATTATAGCCTCACAAAGGCAATTGCCTCAACTACTAAAAGAATTTGAAACACTTAAAAAAGAAATTCAAGAAATAAGAAGGAAAATAAATGATAGCTCACCAACGGACGATAAATAAAAGTATTTCTCTGACAGGTTCTGGTTTACACACTGGAGTTGAAACCACACTTACTTTTAAACCTGCCCCCGAAAACTATGGCATAAAATTCAAGCGAGTAGATTTAGGCGGAAATCCAGAAATTCCAGCATTAGTCGATTTAGTTGTTGATGTCTCCCGCGGAACTACACTCTCTCTCGGCGATGCTAAGGTTCAAACAGTCGAGCATATACTTGCGGCAATAGTTGGACTTCAAATAGATAATATAATTATCGAATTAAATAACATCGAACCACCAATCTGCGATGGAAGTTCGCGTCCTTTTGTTGATGCTTTATTAGAAGCTGGACTCCATACACAAAGTGCCATGAAAGATTATCTTATAATCGATCAAACAATTCAATACCGTGATGAAAAAAAGGGGGTCGATATTGTTGCACTTCCTACCGACGATTACCGCATTACAGTAATGATTGATTATCAAAACCCAGCATTAGGGAGTCAGCATACTGGTCTGTTTAATCTTGAAAAAGAATTCATCGAAGAATTTTCCTCGGCACGAACATTTTGTTTTTTACACGAAGTAGAGGCGCTCCATTCGCACGGGCTAATAAAAGGGGGAAATCTTGATAATGCGATAGTAATTGTAGATAACGAAATGCCAAATGAGGAAGTAAAACGAGTTGCACAAAAACTTGGAATCGAAGGTTCAATTTTCTTAGGGAAAACTGGTGCGTTAAATAATAAAATGCTACGTTATAAAAATGAGCCAGCCAGACACAAACTTTTAGATGTGATGGGCGATTTAGCTTTAATAGGCGCTCCTTTCAAAGCACAAATTCTTGCTGCACGCCCCGGACATGCGAGCAATATCGAGTTTGCAAAACTTGTGCGTAAGATGTATCTCCAAAAAAAACTTGTGAAGAAATTTCAACACGAAAAAAAGGAAGGTGTCGTATTCGATATAAATGCGATAAAAAAAATTCTCCCACACCGATATCCGTTCTTGTTGATTGATAAAATTGTAGATTTCAAGTTAGACGACAAAATAGTCGGAATAAAAAACGTTACAGTTAACGAACCATTTTTCGAAGGACACTTCCCGGGCCAACCTGTTATGCCCGGTGTATTAATCATTGAAGCTATGGCTCAGGCAGGTGGTGTTTTACTCCTAAATGGAATCGAAAACCCAGGCGATAAACTCGTCTATTTTACCTCAATCAATAATGTTAAATTTCGTAAACCTGTTCTGCCCGGCGATCAATTGGTTCTGCAATTGAAATTAGTAAGTAAACGAAGTAAGATGGCTTTCATGGCTGGCGAAGCTTATGTGGATGGGAACTTAGTTGCCGAAGCTGAAATGTCGGCGGCAATAGTCGATAAAATCGACTCTGCAACAGAAAACTCTCAAAAAAAATACGATAAACCTAAAGAACAATTTAAAGTAAATTAAAAATGGCAATTCATATTGATAAATTAGCCTCCGTTCATCCTGAGGCAGTAATTAGCGATGGTGTATCGATAGGACCTTTTACAGTAATTGAAAAAAATGTAATAATCGGTGAGGGGACGCAAATTGCTTCCAACGCTTTATTGGCAAACGGAACGAGAGTTGGAAAATACTGCAAAATTTCGCACGGAGCTGTTCTTGGTACTGCACCACAAGATCTAAAATTCGGCGGCGAGGAGACTACACTCGAAGTAGGCGATTACACTACAATCCGCGAGTACGCAACTCTGAATCGTGGAACTAAAGCACACATGCGTACTGTAGTAGGTAGTAATTGTTTCCTGATGGCTTATATTCATGTGGCTCACGATTGCATAGTGGGAAACAACGTAATACTTGCAAATGCAGTAAATATGGCCGGGCATGTGGAAATTGAAGATAATGTTACGATAGGTGGATTAACAGCGATTCATCAGTTTGTTCGCATCGGAAGAAATGCTATGGTTGGCGGTGGGCTGCGTGCATCCAAAGATATTCCGCCATACATTCTTGCAGGTAACGATCCGATGTCGTTTGAAGGTACTAACATTATCGGATTGAAACGAAAAAACTTTTCTCCCGAGGCAATTGCGAATATCGAAAAAGGATATCATATCCTTTATGCATCGGGCTTAAATGTTTCGCAAGCAGTTCAAAAAATTAAATCAGAATTACAAGCTACAGAAGAAATAAATAACATTATTGAATTTATACAAAAAAGTAAACGTGGTATAATAGGAAGACGAAAATGATGTGGCGGTTCATAAATACTGAATTCAGGCGCGGCAAATTCAATATGGAGTTCGATGAATTTTTGGCGTCGCGGTTAATTGAAGGGACAGGTGTTCCGAGTGTTCGAGTTTACGGTTGGAATCCACCGGCAATTTCTCTCGGTTATAATCAAAACATAGATGATATTGATATGAAGAAATGTGAGAACGAGGGAATAGATGTCGTTCGTCGTCCGACTGGCGGGCGTGCAATTTTGCACTGGAACGAATTGACTTACAGCGTAGTAATGAATGTTGAGAATGATTCTGTTGCGGCTGTGTACGAAAAAATTAGCCGGGCACTTGTAGCCGGCATTAACTTATTGGGGATAAAAGTTGAACTCGAAAAATCGCAGCCCAATTTCCAAAATCTATATCGTGAACCCGGCTCAGTTCCTTGTTTTTCGAGTTCTGCCCGTTCCGAAATTCAATTTAATGGAAAAAAATTAGTCGGTAGCGCTCAACGACGTTATGCTCAAACAAACGGAAAAGAAGTGGTGCTTCAACACGGCTCAATTTTGTTGGGTCCTGAACACAAATGGCTCATCGATTTCTTAGCCGAGAAAGATTTACAAGTACTTTCGAAAATGAAGGAAACATTAAACGCTCATACAACCGACCTGAAAACGATATTAAACAGGGAAGTATCGTTCGATGAAGCGGCTGCATTAATTAAAGCAGGTTTCGAAACCGAATGGGCTATCAAGTTCGCTGAGATAAAATATAACAAAGAACAAACCCTCATTTAAAAATTATGATTGCTGAAAAAATAAAACGTATTACAACCAAAGTAATCGTCGAGATGAAAGCCCGCGGCGAAAAAATTACCGCACTTACAGCTTACGATTATATAATTGCAAGC
This sequence comes from uncultured Ignavibacteriota bacterium, assembly GCA_947085285.1. Lineage (GTDB taxonomy): Bacteria > Bacteroidota > Ignavibacteria > UBA10030 > BY39 > JASEGV01. Next base: position 2,290 of record CAMTVZ010000237.1, on the reverse strand, counting down.
ATGCTTGATGATGCAGGTATCGATATAATACTTGTAGGCGATTCCCTCGGAAATGTTTTTCAGGGGCAGGAAACAACGCTCCCTGTTACTGTAGATGAAATTATTTATCACACAAAAGCAGTTCGCAAAGGTGTAAAGCGTTCGTTGTTAGTAGTCGATATGCCCTTTCTTTCATACCAAATCAGTATCGAGGAAGCAGTTCGAAATTGTGGTAGAGTTTTAAAAGAGACTGGTGCCGAAGCGGTAAAAATTGAAGGGGGCAAACCGATGATCGAAACAATTCGCCGCTTGGTTGATATCGGGATTCCCGTAATGGGGCATCTTGGATTAACTCCTCAATCAATACACAGGTTCGGAAGTTATGATGTGCGTGGGCAACATAAAGCAGAAGCCGAGAATATTCTTCGCGATGCAAAAGAACTTGAAAAGGCAGGTGTATTTTCCATAGTACTCGAAAAAATTCCTTCCACTCTTGCAAAAAAAATTACCTCTTCGGTTTCCGTTCCCACAATCGGTATAGGAGCAGGTGTTAATTGCGACGGCCAGATACTTGTTGTATATGATATGCTTGGAATGTTCGAAGATTTCAAACCCCGCTTTGTCAGAAAATATGCTGAGTTGGCAAAAACAATTAAATCGTCTTTCAAAAATTATATAAAAGATATTAAAGCTGGAAATTTCCCAAACAAAGAAGAAAGTTTTTAACGGCTTACTCAATAAGATAAGAGAACTGAAAAAAAGTTATGCCTAAAAACAAAGTTAATATTTTAGTTTCCAACGACGACGGTATAGACGCCCCCGGTATTTATGCTTTAGCAAATGAATTAAAAAAAATTGGTAATGTAATTGTAGCCGCTCCCGATAAACAGCAGAGCGCTGTTGGTCATGCGATAACAATGAACTATCCGCTGCGAGCACAAAAGTTCTATAAAAACGGAAAATATTTTGGCTACGCTATTGATGGCACACCAGCCGATGCTGTTAAACTTGCAGTCAGCTCTTTACTCAAAGAAAAACCCGACCTGATTGTTTCGGGAATAAACCACGGCGCCAATACAGCAATCAGCATTATTTATTCAGGTACAGTATCCGCAGCAACCGAAGGCACAATACTCGGTATCCCTTCGATTGCAGTATCGTTGACTACTTACGATAAACCTGATTTTAAGTACGCGGCAAAAGTTGCGCGTAAGGTTGCTGCGGTAGTTTTAAAAAAAGGACTCCCTTCGGGAACACTTCTGAATGTAAATGTTCCACCAATTCCAGAAAAAGAAATAAAAGGAATCAAAATTACTCGCCAAAGCAATGCTAAGTGGCACGATTGGTTCGAAGCCCGCCGCGATCCGAACAATAAAGAATATTTCTGGCTTACCGGTAGGTTGATTGATAAAGAAAAACAATCGGATACAGATCTTTATGCTGTCGAAAATAAATATGTCTCAATTACTCCTATCCATTACGATTTAACCGATTATGAGATGTTAGAACAAATGCGTAAGTGGAAGATATAGCTTCCAACTTTCATCAGTCAAAATAAACCTCATCTATTTTTTAATATATGGCAACACGGTTCTCATGCCACTATTCCCGAATTCGAAAACAAAAAATTAAAACTTACCTTAATATAGGAACTGAAAAAATGAAAAGGATATTCTTTTGTTTATTGCTTTTATCAGCATCTTTGTATTCTCAACAAAATGTTGAATCAAAATATGGTATTAATTTTTCCGGCTTTGTTAAAACCGATATTATTTATGACACACGTCAAACAATAAATTTGCGTGAAGGGCACTTTGCACTCTATCCTGCGGATGAATTACTCGATAAAACTGGCGCCGATATTAATGCAAAATCGAATTTTAACATACTATCCATTCAAACGCGGCTTCTCGGAAAAATTACAGCCCCCGATGCTTTCGATGCTAAAACCTCCGGCTTAATTGAAGGTGAATTTTTCGGAACATCCGATGGCGATGCTAACGGATTCCGACTTCGTCAGGCGTTTGTGAAATTAGATTGGGAAAAAATTTCGCTGCTCATCGGACAAACCTGGCATCCGATGTTTGTTACCGAAGTTTTTCCTGGCGTAGTTTCGTTTAATACAGGAGTTCCTTTTCAACCCTTTTCACGAAATCCCCAACTCCGCTTCACGGTAAAATTTGGCGTCTTGAGCATCCATGGTGCCGCTATTGCACAAAGCGATTTTCATAGCTTCGGTCCTAACTCATCTGGCAGTTCTGTGCAAAGTTCTTCCTTTTTGAGGAACTCAGGTATGCCAAATCTGAATCTG
>CAMTVZ010000236.1:0-13606 GCA_947085285.1 uncultured Ignavibacteriota bacterium | reverse complement strand
CCTACTAACAATTCAATATTCGGTGTCGATGCGATGAGTTCGTTAGACTTAGGATTCCTAACTACTGCAATCGATGCATTACCGTTAATTAAAACTAAAGAGATATCGACTCTCAAAATTGCAGGTGAAGCTGCATATATGTTACCCGATCCTAACACGAAAAAAAGTTCGATTGCGAGCGATAGAGGTTCAGGAATTGCGTTCATCGACGATTTTGAAGGAGCGCGTAGAACTATACCGCTCGGAGTTGGGTATTCAACTTGGCGACTTTCGAGCCCACCAGCTTACTCGCTATTAGGAAATATCCCCGATTCGATAAAGGCATATAGCCGAGCAAAACTCTGGTGGTACAACCGGCTGCCAAGCGATGTATTCATTAACGACATCTGGCCCAATAAAAGTGTGCGGCGTGGGCAAGAGCAAGTTACAGTACTTAATTTAGATTACTTCCCAAAAGAACGGGGAACATTTAACTATTCATTAGATATCGAATCAACTTTATTATCTGAACCAGATAAAAATTGGGCTGGTGTTATGAAATTTTTAGGCGGCACCGGATCGAATATTATTGAACAGAATATAAATTATATCGAGCTGTGGATTAAAACTGAAAATATGCCTGGCAGCTCCAATCCAAATTTACAGCGGGGACGTTTATACTTAAACATCGGAAAAGTTAGCGAAGATGTAATCCCAAACAGAAAATTAAATAGCGAAGATTTAGTAAAAACCCCTAATAATCCCAACGGGGTTCTAAACGAAGGTGAAGACGTTGGTTTAGACATGATTTCAGATGCAGAAGAAAGAATAGCTTTTGCGGCATTAATAAATAAGTATCCCGAACTATCGTCTGATCCGAGCGGCGATAATTGGAGTTATTCAACCGGTGGTAGAGACTTTAGCCGAATAAATGGAACAGAAAGGAGTGAGTCGAGCCCAGAAGGTAGAATTCCCGACACAGAAGATTTGAATAATAACGGCTCCCTTGATCTCATAGATAGTTATTTAGAGTATGAAGTTCCGCTTGATACAGTTTATATCGACTCGCTCGGATTCGAAAGACAAAACGAATTTATAGTCGGCGGTGGCTCTTTCGGTTGGCGTCAAATACGAATCCCACTCTCTAATTTTACACGTAAAATTGCTTTAGGTGCCGAAAGTCCTACCGATATATTACAAAACGTTCAATTCTTCAGGATGTGGATCTCTGGTTTCGATCAACCTGTCCGTATCCGAATCGCTGAAATTAGTTTAACCGGAAATCAATGGCAGGAAGTGAAAAGATCTGATTCTGTACTCAAAGTGTCTGTGGTAAATATCGAAGATAATCCAGAGTATGTAAGTCCTCCAGGCGTAATCCGTGAACGTGATAGGACGCAACCCGATCAAGAAATTTATGGCAACGAACAATCGCTCAATATACAAATCAGGGGTTTATCTGATGGACAATCGCGTGAAGCATTTAAATATTATGCCTACAAACCTTTGGATGTTTTCAATTATCGGACTATGAAAATGTTTGTTCATGGTGATAGAACTTTTGACTTCAGAGGACTCGACGACTATGATGCCGATGTTTATCTTCGTTTTGGTTTCGACTCGTTAAATTACTACGAATACCGCGCCCCTCTTCATCAGGGTTGGGATCCGCAGAATAACGAAATTGTAATTAAATTCTCTGATTTAACATCTATCAAAGAAGGAAGAGACTCTATACACGGACGTTCAACACCAGTACCAGTCCCCGGCGGTCCGCCAGGATCTTACTACGTTGTGCGTGGCAACCCTTCATTAACAAATATCAGATACCTTTGGATTGGGGTTGCAAATCCAGCTGATAAAGGAAAAGCAATTATATCGGGCGATATCTGGTTCAACGAACTGCGCGTTTCGGATGTAGATGATACCCCAGGTTGGGCTTACCGATTCGATACTCAACTTAAAATAGCCGACTTCGGAAATGCAATGTTCAATTACTCGAAAATGGACCCATACTTTCACGGATTGGATCAGAGGTTTGGTTCAAGAACTAACTCGGTGAACTGGGCAGCCGGTGCAAATTTTGCCCTCGAACGCTTTTTGCCTTCAAACTGGCAAGGAACTTCGATACCCTTCAGCTATTCACATACCGAAAATATTGTGAACCCGCAATACTTCCCAAACACCGATATACGTGTCGATCAAGCGGCTGAACGTGTTCGTCAAACTATGCTGAATGAAGGACATAGTTCCGAGCGAGCCGACTCGGCAAAAAATTCGATATTGAACGAATCCCAAACCTTACGGATATCAGATTCTTATGCAGTTCCAAATTTACGAATTGTTATTCCATCTTCTGCTTGGTATATCAACGAAACTTTCAACAAACTAAGCTGGTCGTTTAACTATACGAAAACAATGGAACGCAATCCGACTACAGCAGAACGAACAAGCTGGGGTTGGAACGGTAGAGGAAATTATGCCATAACTATACCCCCTAATTTTTATTTCTCCCCTTTCGCAAAACTTTTCTCTGGTGTTTGGTTGTTAGACGATTTTAAAGACTATAAAATATTTTATATCCCGATAATTAGTTTTAATTCTGCAATCGGTATTCAACGCAGCCAATCGTTCGAAAGACCTCGAATACAAGCCGCACAAAGGCCAATTACCCGGAATTTCAATGCCAGCCGCTTGTTAGGTTTTGGCTGGAAATTGACCGAAGGGGGACTTGTCAGTCTATCAGGCGATTACGCCCTCAATATCGAAAGTTTACTCCTACACCTTGAAACCGATTCTGCAGGTGCTCAACGCCCCTTCTCGGATATTCTAAAAGATATGTTCAGAACAAATAAGCTAATCGATTTAGGAAGAGATTCACGCTACGGTCAACGATTCAGCATCAACACGAAACCCAAACTACCCAATTTATTAGACATCAATAAATATTTAGATTTTACTTTTGGCTATAGTGTAAACTACGGATGGCAAACTAACTTCACATCAGGCGATATCGGAAAAAGTGCCGGTTGGGATAACAATATTACTTTATCGTCTAATTTTAAATTAAAAGCTTTAACCGACCCTTGGTTTGCTTTCAAAGATGAGCCAATAACACCTCAGGCAAAATTACCTCCTCCAAGAATCCGAGAACGTGAACGAACCGATGATTCTACTGCGGGAATAGATACAACTGCTGTTGAAGAACCCGTTATGCAACCAAAAGGACCCAACAAAATATTCTCGCAGCTAAAAACTCTTTCAAAAATTTTCATTAAGTACCCTCTGTTGGATTACGAAACAATAAATATATCTTTCACTCAAACAAACCGTTCGACTAACTCCGGTGTCCGCGGTAGCACAGGTCTTATGAACTTCTGGGGAATCCCTCCATTCCAGGATCCAAACCCAGAATACGGTCCTTCACGTTTATATCAATTAGGCATCGTTGCCGATCCGAGCGGAAAACTTGAAATAGAACGAACTACAGGTTTCCCGTTTGTTAAATTCAATGTAATAAAAGGATTACGCGCACCCAATGCTCAGTTAACCGATCAGTTTACACACTCGAACAGAATTTCGCTACGAACAAGCCGACCTTTGTGGGAAGGCGCCTCTTTGGATTTAACCTGGAATTTGTCGTGGGCTTTCAATAAATCTGTCACACTTCAAACTGATGCCGAAGGTGTGCCTTCAATCAGTTCGATGGCTGTTTCTGGAAATGTTGACCGCTCATTCTTTACTCTACCACCTGTGCTTCTCTTTAAGATGTTGAAGAGTAATCTAGAAGAGGTTGGTAAATTATATAATGCCCGCAGAATCGATATCACCGATAAGGCATCGGACGATGTAAAACTTGCAGAATCATTCGAGGAAGGAATGGAGGCACTCCCCTTGTTACGTAAGATTTTAGGTCCTTTGGTACCTCGTGCTAATTATTCTTTCCGTTGGGATGGTTTAGAAAAAACTTTAGGTTTAAGCAATTATATCGACCGCCTTTCTTTCGACCACGCTTACACTTCCAACTTTGTAAAACAATGGCGCGGCAACCCTGCAGGAGGTATCAGAACCGAAGGCGAACGTGTTGGATTTAGTTTTGCACCACTCTTAGGCCTTAACGCAACTATGAAAGAATTGTTAAAAGGAAATGTTACAACTACGCTTCGATATAACACTACTTCTTCTTACGATTTGAATATAGGTGCTCGGAATATTGCCAGCACTTTAACGCAGGAATTATCATTTTCAATGAATTACAACCGCCGTGGTTTTGAATTCCCATTCTTCGGGCTCTCATTGAGTAACGATATAGATTTGAGTATGACTTATTCGATGTCGCATAATTCACGAACCACATACGAGGTAAATCAATTAGAAACTAACCCCGACGGAACTCCTTTAGAAGGAACTACAAGAACAATGTTTGAACCAAGATTAAGATACGTATTAAGTTCGCGCATAACCGCCTCAGTATTTTACCGATATACAAAATTAGCCCCCGATGAGGGAGGTTCACTAATTCCGGGCAATACTACAAATGAAGGTGGGTTAGATATAAGAATTGCAATACAATAAAGAAAGATAATGATGTTAAATAAAGGTAAAATACTTTGGGTAGATGACGAAATCGAGCTATTGCGTCCGCACATTCTTTTCTTAAAAGAAAAAGGTTATGATGTTGAAACTGCTACAAACGGCGAAGATGCAGTTGATATGGTTTCTACGAAAACTTATGACCTGGTTTTTTTAGACGAGATGATGTCGGGGATGGGGGGCTTGCGAACTCTCTCCGAAATCAAAAACATCAGACCCGAACTGCCGGTTGTTATGGTAACTAAAAGCGAAGATGAAGGCTTGATGGAAAATGCTATCGGCAGCAAGATTAACGACTACCTAACAAAACCGGTCAATCCAAGTCAAATTCTGTTAGCTTGTAAAAAATTTTTAGAAGGCAAGAAGATTACAGGCGAATATGTTTCGCGCGATTACATTAAAGAGTTTAACGAAATATCAGTCTCATTGTTATCGAACCCCGACGCAAATGATTGGATAGAAATTTATAACAAACTGGTGGGTTGGGCTTATGATCTTGATGAACACCCAGAATTAGGATTAAAAGATACATATTACGACCAATTCCGTTCCTGCAATGTCGAGTTCTCGAAATTTATCGAAAATAATTATAAGCATTGGCTCGAAAGTTCGAATAGACCCCCACTTTCGGTCGATGTTGTAGAACGTTTTCTAATCCCAGAATTACAGAATGGTAAATCGGTTTTCTTTTTTGTGATAGACTGTATGCGTTTCGACCAATGGTTAGGTATGGAAATTATTTTGCGCGATATTTATAATATTAAAAAACAATTTTATTATTCAATCCTCCCTACTGCTACACCTTATTCAAGAAATGCAATTTTTAGTGGTTCATGGCCCAGCGATATCGAACGCCGTTTCCCGGAAATTTGGGAACAATGGGAAGACGACGACCACAGCCGCAATAAAAACGAGCAGCAGTTTTTATTGAATTTATTGGGACGACGTAAAATAAATCTCAAACCGGAACCAAAATACATAAAAATAATCGACCCTGAGTTTGGTAAGAACATCGAACAAAACATTCTCTCCTTTACACAAAATAAACTAACATCTATTGTATTTAATTTTGTGGATATGCTTGCACACGGCAGGTCCGATTCGCAATTGTTAAAAGAAATTGCCCCCGATGAATCTGCATATCGTTCCCTCACGCAATCGTGGTTTGCTCATTCTTCATTGTTGAGTATGTTCCGTATGCTTGCCACACAAAAGCATATTAAAGTAATTGTTACAACCGACCACGGAAGTATCCGCTGTATGCGTGGCGCCAAAGTAATAGCCGACCGTCAAGCTGCCACAAATTTACGTTACAAATTTGGAAGGAATCTTAAAGTCGAGGATAAACATGCTATCTTCATTAAAAATCCAAACGACTACCGGCTCCCCAACCGAGGTATTGCGGTTAATTATATCATCGCAAAAGAAGATTATTATTTTGTTTATCCCACAGATTATCATAAATATCTTACACAGTATCGCGATAGTTTTCAGCACGGTGGAATCTCGTTAGAAGAAATGATTCTACCAGTTATTCTCCTCGAACCAAAGCTTTAATTTGTTTTGATGAACAGCTACATCACTCAAAGCGAACAAGAGACAATTAACCTTGGGTCGGAATTTGCTAAAACCAATTTGAAAGCGGGCGATGTCGTAGCCCTTTTCGGCGATCTGGGAAGCGGTAAAACTCGTTTCGTTCAAGGTATCTGCAAAGGTTTCGGAATTACCGAACACGTGTCAAGCCCTTCCTTTACAATCGTGAACGAATACAATACAGGTTCACTAAAAATTTTCCACTTCGATTTTTATAGGATAAAAACCATCGACGAAATTGTAGATATCGGTTTTGATGATTATATTAATGGCGATGGAATTTGCATCATCGAATGGGCTGAACGTGTAACCGACCTGCTTGGCAGCAGGTTCGAAGTACACTTTTCGCTCGGCGATACTGAAAATATACGTGAAATAAAAATTGCTCATTTTACCACTTGATAGCTGATGAAAGTTCTTGGCATTGAAACAGCAACCCTTGTGTGTGCTGCCGCTGTTGTTGAAAACAACAGGATAATCTCGGAAAAATCTTTTAACGAACCGAATATACATTCTGAAAAAATTATAAGCATCATTAGTGAAGTATTGAACCTGGCTGGTAGCTTCGATGCAATTGCAGTTTCGATTGGACCTGGTTCATTCACCGGTTTAAGAATCGGTGTGAGTACGGCAAAAGGTTTGGCATACTCAACTGGTAAACCAATGGTTGCAGTTTCAACACTCGAAGCTCTGGTATTTAACTTGATATCCAATCAGGCTTACGTCGAAACTGAAATCGTTGCCCCTTTGATTGATGCTCGTCGCGATGAATTTTATACCGGACTGTATAAAATCCAGAATAACGAAATTCATCAAATCCTAAAACCGCAAGCACTTAGTTTTAGCAAACTGATTTCTAAGTTGCCATTCACAAAAGTAGCTTTTGTGGGTGATGGAGTTAAAAAATTTCGACAGTTAATTGAGAAGCACAGCTATGGTTCTGAAAATTTGAAATTTTACCCAGATGGTATTAACTTGTGTAGTGCCTCGTCGGTTGCTTTTATCGGTACAAAATTATTAAAATCAGGTGTAACCGAAAACATTACTGAACTTGAACCTCTTTATATCAAAGATTTTCAAACATTGATTAAAACATTATAAAGGAATTATTTATGGCTTGGTTTAGAAGGTCGAAAGAAAGTATTGATGCTACAACTAAGAAAAAAGATATCCCCGATGGGTTGTGGCTTAAATGCGATAACTGCAATGAAATAATTCACCGCACTGTACTTGAACAACAATTGTACACCTGTCCTAAATGTAATTTACATTTTCGTATTGGCAGTAAAGAATATTTTTCGATCCTACTCGATGAAGGAACTTACAAAGAGACTGATGCAAAAATGAAGTCGAAAGACCTATTGGGTTTCACAGATACAAAACCATATAAATCGAGAATAAAAGAGATGATTGCCAAATCCGGATTGAACGATGCTGTTCGTACTGGAATTGGCAAAATCAACGGAATCGAAGTTGCTATAGCGGTTATGGACTTTGGATTTATTGGAGGGAGTATGGGCTCGGTTGTAGGCGAAAAAATTGCACGTATAACTGAAAAAGCACGCAAATCAAAAATTCCGTTAATCATCGTTTCGGCAAGTGGCGGTGCACGGATGATGGAAGGGGCTTTCTCGTTAATGCAGCTTGCAAAAACAAATGCACGCCTGGCTCAACTTTCGGATGCCGGCATACCTTTCATTTCGGTAATCACTGACCCAACAACTGGCGGTGTAACAGCATCGTTTGCAATGATGGGGGATATTAATATTGCTGAACCAGGGGCTCTAATAGGTTTTGCCGGTCCACGCGTAATCAGGCAAACTATCGGCAAAGACCTGCCACCTGGGTTTCAACGTTCCGAGTTCCAACTCGAACACGGCTTCGTCGACATCGTATCCCACAGAAAAGATTTGAAAGATAATATCACAAAACTTCTACGGATGATGTATTAATGCAGATAATTACTTCAGTTCCAGAAATGCAACATTATTCTGATAAATCCAGAGTAAACGGAAATAAAATTGCTGTTGTGCCTACAATGGGTTATCTGCACGAAGGACATCTATCTTTAATTCGCCTCGCAAAACAACTTAGCGATTTAGTGATTACTACAATTTTTGTCAACCCAACACAATTTTCCCCCGAAGAAGATTTTGAAAAATATCCACGTGATTTGAATAGAGATATTTCTTTGTGCACTTCGGCAGGTTGTGATGTAGTATTTGCCCCCGATGTTGCAGCAATGTACAATAATAATTTCCTTACTTATGTTTCGGTCGATAATATTACCAATAAACTTGAGGGGATATTCCGACCAGCCCACTTCAAAGGGGTAACCACTGTCGTGGCAAAATTATTCAACATTACAAAACCTCACATCGCTGTATTTGGACAGAAAGATGCACAGCAGGTTGCTGTAATAAAAAAAATGGTAAAGGATTTGAATTTTGATATTCAGATCATAGTCGGTCCAACTATTCGTGAAGCTGATGGACTTGCGATGAGTTCAAGAAATATTTATCTGACAAATGGCGAACGTAAGGATGCTTCAGTACTTTATAAATCTCTGAAGCTTGCAGAAGAAGAAATTAAAAAGGGTGAAAATTCAATAGAAAAAATTAAAGCCAAGATGACAGATTTAATTTTATCCAAACCGAATTTCAAAATTGATTACATCTCCTTCAACGATGCAGAGACCCTCGAGGAATTAGCTACCATCACCCAAACACCAGTTTTAATTTCGTTGGCTGCCCGCATAGGTAAAGTTCGATTAATTGATAATTGCATAATTAAAAATGAATGATAAAAAAAAGTTAGCAGTAATTATAATGGCTGCCGGTAAAGGCACTCGTATGAAAAATCCTGATATCGCAAAAGTGATGTACGAAGTTGCCGGTAAACCGATGATTGCACATGTAGTCGACCTAAGTAAAAAACTTCAACCTTCTCGAATTTTAGTTATTGTCGGCTGGCAACGAAAATCTGTTGTCGATTATTTAACTGCCACAGAAAATAATATCGAGTTCGTTGACCAACTACAACAATTGGGCACAGGTCATGCAATTATGCAGACCGAAAGTAATCTCATTAACTTCGAGGGCAACCTCCTCATTTTATCGGGAGATGTACCATTGCTAACAAAACAAACCCTCGATAGGCTATTAGAGCATCACAATGCAAGTTTTGCTTCGGCAACTATTGTGAGCGCCGAATTTTTAAATCCAACCGGTTATGGAAGAATTATTCGAAACGACGATGGTTCGGTTAAAAAAATTGTAGAACAAAAAGATGCTACAGCCGATGAATTGGCAGTTCGTGAAATTAATTCCGGAATTTATTTGTTCGATAAAGTGAAGCTATTCGATGCCTTGAAACATATCAAACCAACAAATGCTCAAGGTGAATACTATTTAACCGATGTTTTTGAAAATTTTTGGAAAAACGGCTGGAAAGTCGAAGCTCTAAAAACTTACGATCCCAACGAAATTATGGGAATAAACGACTTAAATCAGCTCGAAGAAGCTCGAAAAATATATGACAGTAGAAAAATTATTCAATAAAGTTGAAATTATTAAGTAATTTTTTTATACTTATGTAGAATTTTAAGGTAAAAGATATGAAAAAATCATTATACATAATCGCAGTATTATTGTACGCTTCAGTAGTATATGACGCTAACGCTCAATACAAAAATCAACGCCCCGAACAAACAAGCGTAGTGAATTCGTTATACCGACCAGCTCCAAGTATTTCGGGAATGCTTAGTTGGTTCAATGCTCAAAACTTTCGAATGAAACATAGTTTTTCGATGCAATACATTTCTGGCGGCGGTGGCGGTTTATCATTAGCATCTTACACAAACAGTATGTTTTATCAAATCTCAAGTTCGATCAATACACGTCTCGATGTGAGTTTGATTGGCTCCCCTTTTGGTCAATACAGCAAGCAGGATAATTTTAACAGGCTTTTGATAAGCAGAGCCGAGCTAAATTACAAACCATCGGAAAACTTCTATATTCAACTTCAGTATCGACAGCTTCCGATAAGTTATTACGGCTACTATATGCCGCATCATTGGTACAGTTCGCCATACAACTTCGAAGACTGATCGCAGGATTTATTTGAAATCAAAACCGAACGAAAAGAAGAATAGGTCAAAACTATTTCTGACCTGGGCACTGAACATAACTATTTTTCTGCTTTTTATAATTGTCGCATATCTTTTTTACGCTTTTCTTTTCCAACAAATTCCAACAACCGATAACAACCAACCAACGTTAATCGACACTTCGCGGCATATAATTCAAATTGAAGTCTTAAACGGCTGTGGCGTTAAAGGTATCGCAGCCAAGTTTACTAATTACCTGAGATCAAAAGGTATCGATGTTGTCGATACTCGTAACTATAGACGTCAGGATATCGAAGAGACTTTTATAATCGATCGTATTGGCAATCTGAAAAATGCATCCGAGGTTGCAAACGCTCTCGGAGTGTCCGATAAAAATATTATTCAACAAATCAATACCGATTATTTCGTTGCAGTTACTGTAGTAATCGGAAAAGATTATAATAAATTAAAACCAATGATGTAACAAGGAGAACAGTTGACGCCAAAAACTTTAGCTAAAAAAATTGCAACACTTACTCTTACAAAAAAAGCCCACGACGTAATCATCATGGACTTAAAAAAATTAACTGATGTAACTGATTACTTTGTTGTATGTTCAGCCGATTCCGACACTCAAGTTAAAGCGATAGCTGACGCGGTGATTGAAGGAACAGAAAAAATCGGTATACCAGCTTGGAGAACCGAAGGGCTAACTCAACGAATATGGATAATTATCGATTTTGTTGATGTCGTTGTGCATATTTTTTTAAAAGAAGCCCGACAATTTTATAATTTAGAAAAACTTTGGGGGGATGCTAAAATAGATAAAGTAGTAGATAAACCTACCAAAACGAAGCCTAAAATTACTAAAACCACAAAGAAAAAAGTTGAAAGAAAATCTAAAAAATAAAATATTAGATGCGGTAAAATTTTTTATCCCTGATTTTGATATCAACTCTATCTCAAATCGCTTCGTTATCGAAAGACCACGACTTGCCGAACACGGCGATCTAACCACGAATATCGCGATGATTTCAGCTAAGCAAGCTCGAAAAAATCCCCGACAATTTGCACAGGATTTAATCGAAAAATTTGAACTCGACCCTTACTATTTTACTAATGTCGAAATCGCAGGTCCTGGATTTATTAACTTCCGATTATCTAACAATTACTTTTATGAACGGCTCGAAACCATCATCAGAGAAAATTCTAATTTTGGAAAACTAAATATTGGCAACCAAAAGAAAACTCAAATCGAATTTGTAAGCGCCAACCCTACAGGCCCACTAACTGTAGGGCACGGCAGAGGAGCAGTCGTCGGCGATACTATCGCTAATTTGTTAGAATGGAACGGCTACAATGTAACACGTGAATATTACTTTAACAATGCAGGCCGTCAAATGCGTCTCCTCGGCGATTCAGTCCGATTACGATATCTTGAGTTGATTGGCGAAGATATCGACTTCCCCGTCGATTATTATCAGGGTGAGTATATCAAAGATATTGCTCAACATCTCGTAGATGAATTCGGCGATTCATTAAAAAATTGTAAAGACGAAAATATTTTTAAACAACGTGCCGAAGATGAAATTTTCGCTGACATCAAAAAAACCTTAAAACGTCTGAATATTGAATTCGATGTTTTCTTTAACGAAAAATCTTTATACGACGACGGAAGTATCGAGAACGTTGTAAATGAATTCCGTAAAAAAAATCTGGCATACGATAAAGACGGGGCTGTCTGGTTTAAGGCATCGCAATTAGGAAGCGACACCGATAAGGTAATAATTAAAAGCACAGGCGAGCCTACTTATCGCCTCCCCGATATTGCATACCATCGAAATAAATTTCAACGCGGCTTCGAGCTTATAATCGATTTATTAGGCGCCGACCACGTTGCCACTTATCCCGATGTAATAGCAGGTTTAAAAGCCCTCGGCTACGACGAGAAAAAAATAAAAGTCTTGATACATCAATTCGTTACAATTGTGCAGAACGGCGAAATTGTAAAAATGTCGACTCGCAAAGCTAACTTTATCACACTCGACGAATTAATCGACGAGGTAGGCGCCGACGTTGTTCGTTACTTCTTTATTATGCGAAGTATGGACAGCCACTTAAACTTCGATTTGAATTTAGCAAAAACACATTCGGATGAGAACCCGGTTTATTATCTCCAGTATGCTCACGCACGAATCGCGAGTATAATCCGCTACGCCCAAAGCGAAGGAGTTGACATTTCTCAAAAAGCTGAATTCAAATTATTAACTCAACCCGAAGAAATAAATCTAATTAGGCAACTCGAGCAATTCCCCGACTTTGTTGAATCGTGCGCTGCAAATTACGACCCTCATCGCCTTGCCGAATATCTGCACGAAACAGCCGGCTTCTTCCACAAATTTTATCATCAGCATCGCGTTGTTTCCGACGACAAGCAGATGACAGCAGCACGAATTGCACTTTGCCTTGCTACAAAAATTGTTCTAAAAAACGGTTTCGATATTTTAGGCATCACAGCTCCCGAAAAAATGTAACATCATTTTTTGAAAAATTCGGGACTTATCATAAGGAGAATGGTCTATGAATTTTTATCTTTATTTAATTCTAATTTTATTACTTACAACTAATTCATGCAGAAGTTATCAATTGGCACACTTTAAAATATCACTAAACGGTGAATGGCTTTTTTCAGCCGATTCACAGAAAATCGGAATTCAGCAAAAGTGGTTTGCATCTGAATTCGACCGCTCGAATTGGGAAAAAGTTCAAACGCCTGCCTTCTGGGAAGAATATCCTTCGCTTGCAAATTACGACGGTTGGGGCTGGTATGCTAAAAAAATCTATCTCGATAAAATTTCCGACCCAATCAGCCTCCACTTCGCAGGTGTTGATGACGATGCGGTAGTTTGGATCAATGGTATCGAAGTTGGCAGCCACACAGGTTATAGCGATCCATTTGCGCTTGATTTAAAAAATGCGTTACGCGAAGGTGAGAATCTAATCGTCGTACAAGTTTTGGATTACGGTGGCGGCGGCGGAATATACAAACCCATCACACTTATTGATACAAAGCATCTCGACGAACTGCTAAAGAGTGAGTATTTTGGAAAACAAGCAGTTCAAAGCACCGACTGGGTCAGAGATGCTGTAATATATTCGGTGTACTTGCGGTCGTTCTCAAAGGAAGGAAATTTTGCCGGATTAGAAAAACGAATACCTGAATTAAAAGATTTGGGAGTTACAGTTCTATGGCTGATGCCGATTCATCCTATAGGGGTTACAAAACGCAAAGGCAAGTTGGGCAGCCCTTACTCTATTCAAGATTATTATGCT
>CAMTVZ010000235.1:0-5625 GCA_947085285.1 uncultured Ignavibacteriota bacterium | reverse complement strand
CTACAAAATTAATGTAGGTCGGATTTAAAATCCGCCTTACTATCCTATAAAATTAATGAAGGTCGGATTGAAAATCCGACTTACTATTCTATAAAATTAATGTAGGTAGGATTGAAAATCCGACTTACTATCCTACAAAATTAATGTAGGTCGGATTGAAAATCCGACTTACTATCCTACAAACTTAATGTAGGTCGGATTGAAAATCCGACTTACTATCCTACAAAATTAATGTAGGTCGGATTTAAAATCCGACTTACTATCCTATAAAATTAATGAAGGTCGGATTGAAAATCCGCCTTACTATCCTACAAACTTAATGTAGGTCGGATTGAAAATCCGACTTACTATTCTACAAAAGTGAACAAGTTTGAGCCTCATTCTCATTTTTATTATATTGATTCCAACATTATAAGGAAAAAAATACAAATGAAAAGAACATCGGCTCTAAAAGTAAGCATCCTCTTTGTTGTCTTTATTATTTTGCTTGCTCAAAATACCTACACGCAAGTCAAAATTCCCGATTGGACTGCCGAAGCAATATATTATCAAATATTCCCGGAACGTTTTTATAATGCCGATACTACAAACGACCCTCCGAACACTGAAGTCTGGGGTGCAACACCAAAGTATTACAACTACTTCGGCGGCGACCTAAAGGGCGTTATTGAGAAACTCGATTACATTCTGGACCTTGGAGTAAATGCAATATATTTCAATCCTATTTTTGAATCAAACTCAAATCATAAATATCATACTAAAGATTATTTTCAGATAGATGATAATTTTGGGGATGAGAAAATATTCAAACAACTTTTAGATGAATGTCGTAAGCGAGGAATTCGGGTAGTAATCGATGGTGTGTTTAATCATACCGGAATCGATTTTTTTGCTTTCAAAGATATTGTGGAGAAGGAGAAAAACTCGAAGTATTTACATTGGTTTAAAGTTCACAGTTTCCCGGTTCAGCTACCACCAGCAAAACCAAATTATGAGGCGTGGTGGGGAATAGGTGATCTACCTAAACTAATGACCGACGAGCCTGATGTGCGAAAACATCTATTCGATGCAACACGGAAGTGGACTGAGATGGGAATAGATGGGTGGCGGCTCGATGTTCCGAATGAAATGTCGCACGATTTCTGGATCGAGTGGCGCAAGCTTGTAAAGTCGATCAACCCCGATTGTTACATAGTTGGCGAAATCTGGGAAGATGCAACTCCGTGGTTGAAGGGCGACCAGTTCGATGCGGTTATGAATTATCTATTCCGCGATGCCGTTAATCTATATTTTGTTTTTAATAAATTAGATACTAAACAGTTTGATTCGTTACTTGCAATTCCCAGAAAATACCCGAAAGAAGTTCAGTATGCTCTTCAAAATCTTGTCGGAAGTCACGATACAGAGCGCTTTTTAACTTTGACGAAAGGGAATATTAATAAAGTAAAATTAGCGGCACTTTTTCAGATGACTTACATCGGCGCTCCGATGATTTATTACGGTGACGAAATCGGGATGATGGGGGGGCGCGATCCCGACTGCCGCCGAACTATGATTTGGGATTCGTTACATTGGAACATTGACCTTAGAAATTTCTACAAAAAACTTATTGAGGTGCGAAAGCAAAACAAAGTTTTTAGCAGAGGAAATTATAAAACAATTTTAGCTGATAATAAGAAGAACCTATTTGGCTTTTTGCGTGAATTTGAAAAGGAAAAAGCAATCGTAATTTTAAACAACTCGAACAAGTGCCAAACCGTCGAAATACAGTCGCCTGATAAGAACATAAAAAAATGGATTGATCTCATAAATAATACTACAGTTTCACAAAACGATAAATCAAAAATCTCAATTCACAATATTCCACCGATGAGCGGTGCAATTTTAATCCGCCAATAGCGGACAAGGAAATGAGCATGAAAAAAATAATTTTATTTCTATTTCTAACAACATTAACCGGTAATTTATTATTTTCCAATCCTGCCGATAGCGTTACAATAACTTTTCGTACATACCAACCTACCTCGCCGGCTTTATATCTTCCTGGTGAATTTAACGGCTGGGTAAACAACGCTCCGATTTCGTTAATGAGTTATGATAATACATTAGCAAGTTGGATTAAAACTTACACATTCAAAATTAAAGACCCTGCTGATTCGAGAAGACGAATGGGAGATTCGGTTTGGCAATACAAATTTCATAGCACAGCCGCTGGCTGGTACAGCGACCCACTCAACCCTGAACAAAACCCAGCCGATCACAATAATTCAGTGCTTCGGCTTACAAGGTTTTTCTGGTTTCAATTTTATACTTTTGAAGTTTCGCAGCAAATTACAAGAATAACAAATTCACTCGTGCATGCCAACAGCGATTCTATCACATCAATCTACCTTGCCACAGCACAAACCGAATCCTCGCCACGCACAATTACCGATATAACTCAATACTTCAATCGTGCGACACGAATAGTTGATTATACACTTCCATCACCAATTCCAAAATCTTACTTTATCCGCTTGGTTGGATACAACGATAAAGGCGATTCGGTTGTCTTTAAACGAGGCGGTTATGTAATAGCAACGCTACCAATGCCGGCTTATGTTAATCACGGTGTAACATTACCAAGTACAACATCAAACGATTCAACTTCTTTCAGGATTCGCGTGCCGGGAAAAGACTACGTATTGTTGCGTATCGCGCCACTCGGACAAAATCCAGCTACAGCATCACCAATCGTTATGCGACGTGCAACACTTAACAACGAATGGTGGATTAATGTTAGACTTCCAAAAGGAACTTATGAGTATCTTTATGAAATCGAAAATAACAAATTGATTTACGACCCGTGGGGGAGGTGGAACGGTACGAATGGCAGCCGATTCTCGACCGATTCGATTGGTTTAACAGCCGACAATTATGTTTGGCAAAATACTAATTTCGAACGTCCACCAATGGAAAAATTAGTTATTTACGAACTTAATGTTGCTGAATTTGCCGGTGGTAAGTTAGGGCTTCCTGCAGGACAAGCTACATTTCGTCATTTCATCGAAACAATTCCTTATCTCGATTCGCTTGGTGTTAATGCTATTGAATTAATGCCAATCAACGATTATGGAATGGTTGGAAAGTCGGGTTTCTCGTGGGGTTACGACCTAAATTCTTTTTTCGCATTAGAGCCGGGATATGGCACGCCAGCCGATTTTAAAGCTCTTGTCGATTCGGCACACGGCAGAGGAATTGCAGTAATCGTCGATGTCGTTTTCAATCACCTCAACGAAACGAGTCCACTCTGGCAAATGGCTCAGAACGAAGATATCAATCCTTATTTCAAAAGATGTAACGACCTCAGGTATAACGAAGATCAACTTTGCTTCTTTAAAGACATAGATCATTGGACTCCTGAAACACAAGAGTTAATTTATAACGCACTAAAAATGTGGATCGATGTTTATAAAGTTGATGGTTTTAGATATGATTTAACTCAGGGAATCGGTTGGAGAATAACTGAACCAACAAAAGGAATTTTAGGATGGGCAAATAGAATTCATTCGGAATACGGTGGCACTATCTATCAGATTGCTGAACATTTGCCGGAAAGTCCAGCACTGATTTTCCACAGTGGAATAACAAGCGGATGGCACGACAGTTTCAGAGACGAAGTTTTTAAATGTTTAATACCATCGCAGCATCCAACATTGGCAACGATTGAAGATAAAGTGCTCGACCTTGGCGCTTATCCTAGCGGCGATACACCGTCAACTCCTGACCGTTATGCAAACCGAAAAGAACCAGTGAATGCAACTGTGAATCACGATGAGCTATCGTTAATTTACGAGATGATAACCTGGCAAGGAGTACCTTTAGAACAGGCGATTCAAAGAGACAAACTTTATGCAACGTTTATGTTTACTTCGCTCGGAATTCCGATGTTGTGGCAGGGGATGGAGTTTGCTGAACCTCGCGGTTTTCAGAACGACGGTGAAAAACTTTCGTACCGTCCTGTGCAGTTTAACCGGCTCGCAACACAAACTGGGCAATCGCACTATCATTATTACAATAGATTAATTTTTCAACGACTCAACAATCCAGCCCTTTACAATGGATTACTACGTAAACTATACCGTTACGATGCACAACGAGTTCTGGTTTGGGGATTTGAAGATACAAATACCGATGCAAAAATTATGTGCGTTGCGAATTTAAGTAATTCACAACAAACTATAACGAACGTTCCTTGGCTTGCAACCGGCAGTTGGTACGATGTGTTCGACCAAACCGAGTTTATTGCATCCGGAACTACGCTCGGTAACTTCACAATTCCGGCTTTCACAGCGAGAGTGTATTCAAACAAACCGGACAGTGTATTGCTTAATGTTGAGAAGATCGTAACAGAAATTCCGACTGATTTCAGATTAGAACAAAACTTTCCAAACCCGTTTAATCCTGCAACAGTTATCAGTTGGCAATTGCCGACAGAGAGTTACGTTTCTCTAAAAGTGTTCGATATTCTTGGACAAGAAGTAACAACTTTGGTTGATGAATTTAAGAAAGCCGGAAGTTACTCAGTATCGTGGAATGCAAGTAGCTTACCGAGCGGTGTCTATTTTTACCGATTAAGTGCTGGCAATTTTACAGAAACGAAAAAACTTTTATTGCTCAAATAATTTATGCTGAACATTGCAATCGAAGCCGCAAAAGAAGCTGGCAAGTTTTTAAAACATAACTTAGGAAAAGTCAGAGTAATCAATCTTAAGAGCGGTCAGGAAAAAAACCTCGTTACCGAGATTGATAAAAAATCGGAAGAGCTGATTGTGGGAATAATTAAAAAACATTTTCCTACGCACGACATACTCGCCGAAGAGAGCGGCAGCGAGCACGGGAAAAAATCGGATTTCCGCTGGATCATCGACCCACTCGACGGTACTACAAATTATACACACGGTTTACCCATCTTCTGCGTTTCAATCGGACTTGAACGCAAAGGCGATTTAATTGCCGGTGTAATTTACGATCCGAATTTAAACGAGCTTTTTTCAGCAGAAAAAGGACGCGGCGCTTTTTTAAACGGCAGGCGCCTGCGTGTTTCTCAAACAGAAAAACTAAAACAAAGTTTACTCGTAACAGGATTTCCATATAATGTCAATGAAAATCCTGACAATTGCATAGAACATTTTGTGAATTTCCTCTTAACAGGTCAAGCAGTCAGAAGAATGGGCTCAGCAGCGATCGATATGGCTTATGTTGCAGCAGGCAGGTACGACGGCTTCTGGGAAGTTAATTTGAATGCCTGGGATATGGCGGCTGGAGTTTTGTTGATCCGCGAAGCCGGCGGAAAAGTTACAGGTTTTGAAGGAGAAGAAATTGATATTTATAAAAAGAAAATCGTTGCCAGCAACGGATTAATACACGACGAGATGGTAGGATTGATAAGGAAGGGGAAAAAAGACCATGATTTATAGGATTAAAGGATTACCAAGAAAAAATGATTCGATGGAATCCTTTAATCATGATTAATTTTCATCTCAATCCCTAAAGCACGTTGGTAAATAACTTCTTGAAAACCATTCCCCAAAGTTGAATGCACCTTCAATGCACAGCCGATTATTTTCTCTGTTATATCCTCGT
>CAMTVZ010000234.1:0-6337 GCA_947085285.1 uncultured Ignavibacteriota bacterium | reverse complement strand
GGACGCTATACTGCTTGCTAATCACGGTGTTGTAACTTACGGCAACGATTTATACGACGCTTATTTCAAAATGGAAAAAGTTGAACACGCTGCTCATATTACATTTGTAGCGCGGATGTTAGGTGGCGAAAATCTTTTATCGCAGCAAGATGTAGAAAAATTAAAATCTATTAGTAAAGAAACTTATGGAAAAGATGTTTCAGACAAGCTTGCTTGCGAAACTTCAGATACCTGCAAACAGAGTGGAACACCTGTACGAACTGAAAATTCAGAAGATGATTTAAAAACTTATATAAAAAAGTATTATCTATGAAACGTAAACTTAAAATAGGTGTTCTGTTCGGTGGAAGGTCGGCCGAGCATGAAGTATCGTTAGTATCTGCCACTTCAGTAATCAATGCACTCGACAAGAAGAAGTATGATGTTGTTCCGATAGGAATTACGTTAGATGGCAGGTGGATAAGTTCGCCGAATACACTTGAAGTTTTGAAATCAAGAAAAAGAATAAACAAGCAGCCACAAAAAATTCTACTCCCAGATCCAAATTTGAAAGGGATCGTAGAAATATTTTCAAAAATAAATTCTGAAGAAAAAATAGATGTAATATTTCCGGTTCTTCACGGAACATTTGGTGAGGATGGAACTGTGCAAGGTTTACTTGAGCTTGCAAACATTCCGTATGTGGGGGCTGGTGTGCTTGCATCGTCGGTTGCGATGGATAAAATTGTTGCACGCCGGCTTTACAAGGCAGCGGGCATTCCCGTTACACCCGACGTCTGGTTTCTTTGGAAAAAATTCCAAGTAAATAAAAAGTTTTATTTATCTCAAGTAGCTGATGAGCTTGGTTTTCCGTGTTTTGTTAAGCCGGCGAATATGGGCTCAAGCGTTGGAATTACAAAGGCACACAACCGTCGTGAACTTGAAGGTGCAATCGAGCTCGCAGCGAATTATGACCGGAAAATTTTAGTCGAAAAAGCAGTTCAGAATGCTCGCGAAATCGAGGTTAGTTTGTTAGGCAACGACAATCCGATTGTTTCGGTGGCGGGCGAGATAATTCCGTCGAACGAATTTTACGACTACGATGCAAAATATGTAGATGGCAAGTCAACCTCGGAAATACCTGCAAACATTCCCAAACGAGTTTCAGTTAAAATTAAAGAGTATGCTTTGCGGGGATACAAGGCAATAGATTGTTCGGGTATGGCTCGTGCCGACTTTTTAGTAGAAAGAAATTCTAACAAAATCTATTTCAACGAACTCAACACGATTCCCGGCTTCACATCGATTAGTATGTATCCGAAACTTTGGGAGGCATCGGGAATTCCATATCCCAAACTGTTAGATATGTTAATAAAGTTATCGATTGAAAGATTTGAAGAGAAGTCGAAGTTGAAGACAATTTATAAACCGAAAGAAGATTGGTATAAATGATTTTGGAAGCTTGCTAATTTTTTTTATCTTTAAATAAAAAGGTTTAACAATGGAATATATTTTTGAAAGAATTACAATAGATGACAACCTCTGTAATGGGAAACCTACAATCAGAGGGAAAAGAATCACTGTTCAAACAGTTTTAGAATTTCTTAGCGCCGGAACTAGTGTTGATGAAATACTATACCAGTATCCAGCTCTGGATACTGAAGATATAAAAGCGTGTTTAAAATTTGCTGCCGAATTAATGAATCGCGGATATACTATTAAAACGGTAGCTTGATGTTTAAAAAGTATTTGATTGATGTTAATCTGCCTTATTATTTTTCTTTATGGAAGGGCGAAGAGTTTATACATCTGAAAGATATAAATGAAACATGGACTGATTCTCAAGTATGGGATTATTCTAAAACTAATAACCTAACGATTATTACTAAGGATAGTGATTTTTCGAATCGAATACTTATGTCTGAACCTCCTCCGAAAGTAATCCATATAAAATTTGGTAACTTAACGATGGAAAGATTCTTTGAGGTTTTGTCTATGGCATGGGAGCCAATCAAAAATACAAGTGAAAAATATAAGCTTGTGAATGTATTTGCCGATAGGGTGGAAGGAATAAATTGATATTCCCACAATAATTATCACTTTTAAACCTTCCTTTTCAACAACCTCAATCCATTTAAAATTACTAATAATGCCGCCCCGTCGTCTGCTAAAATTGCAAGCCACAGAGTTGCAATACCCGATGCCCCCAATATCAAAAATATTCCTTTTGTTACTAATGCGATTGTAATGTTTTGCTTGATGATGCGGAGAGTTTTTCGAGATAAGTTGATAGTTTCGGAAACTTTCGAGAGATTGTCGGACATCAAGACGATATTCGAAGTTTCGATAGCGGCATCAGTTCCGGCTGTCCCCATTGCGATGCCGATTGACGCTGTTGCCAAAGCGGGCGCATCGTTCACGCCGTCGCCCACCATTCCGACATTTCCATAAATACTTTTTAACTCATTAATCGCTTCAACTTTATTTTCGGGGAGTAATTGTGCGCGCACATCATCGATGCCAAGTTCGCCGGCAATCGAGCGGGCTGTTACTTCGTTGTCGCCCGTAAGCATTATCACCTTTTTGATACCGGCTTTGTGAAGAAGCGATATCGCCTGTTTACTCTCTTCCCGCGCTGTATCTACAACAGAAATCACTCCGACAGGAATATTTTCTTCAATTATTACTACAACAGTTTTTCCCTCGTTCTCTAATTTATGAAGTATATTTTCCACTTGATTGTTGCACGCTTGCAGTTCTTCACAAAAATTGTGATTGCCGAGTATGTAGGTTTTTCCATCCACAACTGCTTTAATACCTTTGCCCGGGAACGATTCAAAATCGCGAACAACTACATCTTGAAACGATATATCTTCTTCGATTGCCTTAAGTTCAATCGCCGCTGCTAACGGGTGCTCCGATTTCGCTTCAATTGCTGCAGCAATTTTTAAAAGTTCGGTTTTAGAAACCGAATTCAACGAAACCACATCAACAACCTTTGGCTTTCCTTCGGTTAGTGTGCCTGTTTTATCAAGAGCGATGGCAGATATTTTACCAATTTCTTCCAAATATTTCCCACCTTTTATAAGAACTCCGTTGCGAGCAGCGCTTGTTATTCCACTTACAATCGTTACTGGAGTTGAGATTACCAGGGCGCAGGGACAGGCTATAACGAGCATTACTAATGAGCGGTAAAACCACTCGCTGAAAGGTTGAGAAAAGAAGATGGGGGGAATAATCGCAATTAAGATTGCAATAATAACTATCGAGGGGGTGTAATAGCGTGCAAACTTTTCGATAAAAGTTTGACTCGGCGATTTAACTGATTGTGCTTCTTCAACAAGATGAGTAATGTGTGCTAATTTAGTATCGCGATAACTATGTGTAACTTGAAACTCAACAATTCCTTTCCCGTTGATAGTGCCCGCATACACAGCGTCGCCCTCGCTTTTAAAAACCGGCAACGATTCGCCAGTTATCAGCGATTCATTCACAGAAGTTTTTCCGTGAGTAATAATTCCATCAAGCGAAACTCTTTCGCCAGGGCGAAGAATAATAATTTCTCCAATACTTACATCTTCTACTTTTTTTATTATTTCCTTGTTGCCATCTTTAACAGAGGCAGTTTGAGGCGAAAGTTCCATCAACGAACGGATTGCATTGCGAGTTCTTTCGATGCTGTATGATTCGAGTAACAAAGCTAACGAAAATAAAAATATTACCGCAGCTGCTTCAGCAAACTCACCAATTATTAATGCACCGATTGTGGCAATCGACATAAGGAAGTTCATATCTAATGCGAGGTTGATGGCTGCTTTGTATCCCTTTATAGCAATCTGCCATCCCCCGCTGCAAATTGCGGCGACGAAGATTGGTGTTGTAACCGACTGAGTTATCCCAAAATAACTTAACACGATACCCAAAAAAGTTAAGAAGCCGGCAGTAGTTGTAAAGAATAAATTGAAGTGTTCTTCCCAAAAGTTTTTTGGTTTGACAGAAGTTGTAAATTTTTGAGCTTGAAAACCGGCTGAGTCGAGCACGTTAATAATTTTTTCTTCCGGACAAGTATGTGTTATGCTTAATCGTTGTGTGATGAGGTTGAAGTTGAATTGATCAATCCCGTCGGTTGAGGAAAGTTTTTTCCGTAAAATAACTTCTTCTTCGGCACAGCAAACTCCTTTTACAAAAAAAAGTGTGTCTTTGTTTTTTTTACTCATCCAATTTACTCGCTTGTATGCCGTAAAGCAGCTTTTATTAAATCTTCGATATGCTCATCGTCTAATGTATAATAAGCCATTTTGCCATCGCGGCGATGTTTTACGATTCGTGAATTTTTAAGCAGACGAAGCTGATGTGAAATAGCAGACTCGGTTAAGTTGAGAAGAGCTGCGATGTCGCAAACACAGAGTTCTTCTTTTGCTAACGCCATTACAATTTTTAAGCGGGTAGGGTCGCTGAGTATTTTAAATATTTCGGATGCATCAAAAATATTTTTTTCGTTTTTAATTGCACTCTGGGCTGATTTAACCCTGTCTTTGTGCACAATTCCAATTTTGCAAACCGGTATTGGTTTAGTCATATTTATACTTTTATGTTAACGATTGAGCAATTATTCAATTGAATAATAATTAAATTTTATATTAAAAGCAAGGAGGCAAGTAAAATCGAGGGGGTTGGGTAGATCGGATTGATGGAGTGTTGGAGTTTATGTATAGAAAAGCCGGTTCCACAACAGAGGCTTTCGGATGTTTTGCTGAAACCGGCTAATTAATCGTGTAGTATTTTAATTTACTTCTTGGCGCTTTCCCACAGAGCTAAGTGGCAGCCTTCTGGGGTTTCGAATTTTGCCCACCAGCCAGATTTGCCGATGGGAGATTTTGGGACTAAAACTTTACCCTTTAGTTTTTTAATCTCTTTTAATTTATTATCTATAGAATCTACTTCAATATAAATTAAGACTGTATGCTTCTTAGCCATTTTTTTTACTTTATAAAATCCGCCGTGCGGTTTTTCTGGTGCATAAAAAAGCATGTAATCATAATCGGGGACTTCTTCAAATTTCCAACCGAATAATTTACCAAAAAATTTTTTTGTCGTCGTAAAATCAGTTGAAGGTAATTCTATATGTCCAACAATATGCATGTATTCTCCTTTTGTATAATTTATTATTGTTAATTAATTTCTTTTCTCTATTTGTTCTAATACTGAATCCATCCCCTCGATAACTAAAGTGTCTAATAAGCTATCGGGCGATTTTTCAGAGGGCTGATCGAGGTTGGCGATATTTTCGATAGCTTTTTGTGTATTTGGCATTACCGATTCGGTGAGGTTCTTAAATTTGTCATTCGAAATAATCTTTCGTAGTAGGTTTTTATTGGCAGTGCTTTTGGCTAACTTTGTGCCGAGGTCGTTTATCGACTTCGAAACTTCTGGGTTTAACGCGTGTGAGCTTGCATTAATCATTCTACCGATATCAATCACGCTGTCTCGTAAAATCTTGTTTGGTTTACCCATAGCAGAAGTAATTGCATAAGCTGTATGGCTGAGGCTAGCGCTGAGAAGTCCGACCATACTTTGGAGTGCCCGACTCAAACTCCCACCGGCTTTTTCGATATTTTCTCCGAAAACTTCCAAGCCATAATTTAACGAGTTACCTAACGATTCAAGCCCTTTTCGGATTTCGGCGCCTTGACTTTCGTTACCGTAAGCTGATATTTTGGCGGCTTCGATTTCCGATAAACCACGCGAATAGGAGGAGAGGAGTTTTGTCGTCTGGTCGATATCGAATTGTATTCTTTCGACAAGTTGTGTGGCTTTTTTATCAAAGTAATAATTTCGTGCACGATAAAAATGCCATAATGCAATTTGCATCATTGTTTGCAGAAGTGCCGGGTCGGTACTGATAGTAGCCATAGCTTTTTCGCCAATATGTAGATTAATAGCCGCTTCCCATTCTTTAGCATCGAGGCGTAAAAACCACTGACGCGCCGCAATCAGGTCGCCCAAATCTTCAATCCTTTGAATTTCCTTTTCGATGCCTCGCTGCAGATATGCTGTGGCTATCATATAAGCACAGCTTGCGGCCGATTTGTGCAGACCTGTTTCTGAAAATAATCGAAAGCAAAATATTAATTGTTCAATTACCTTCTCTGAAATTGCACCTTGATAATAATAAGGTTGGATTTTAGCAAAAATGTCTTTCGCACGAACTAAATATAAATCTGTAGTTTCGCGGTATCGCTGTTTTAAAACTGCAGCTCGTTTGCTGTGCTTGTCTAAATATTGTTTATCTTCGTTGCGTAGTGCAGTGATTGCATTCTTTATGTCGGAGAGTGAAAGGGTTTCCGATATGTTCTTC
>CAMTVZ010000233.1:0-4067 GCA_947085285.1 uncultured Ignavibacteriota bacterium | reverse complement strand
TTACTAAATACCGCAATCACTTATGCTGATACCGGGATAATTTCGGATGCTGATTGGGAATATGCAAACGAATGTTTGGAGAGGAATTTAATTTTCCCCGAAATCGACTTAAAAATCTGGCTAAAATAGCCGTTTTTTCTTATCTGCCTTTGGCGAATTTAGTTTTTTAGTGATATGGAGCATAAGTTTTTAAACTGCTATTGATATTAGAATTCTTTCTATATATATTCGAGCCAGATAATAAAACAAAATTTATGGCAAATAAAAGAGTCAAATTTTTGTATTATAGTTTGGTGCTGTTCTTAATGCTCACAGCAGTTAATTGTAACCTGCGAAAACCTGTCGCCCCGGTGTGGGATGTCCAGGTTAACTTTCCAATTGTAAACCGCCCCTATTCTATTGATTCACTTATTAGAAAAGATACCTCTCTTATCAGAATCAACCCAACAAACGGACTACTGACTTATTCATATTCGCAACCGGCTGCTTCCGATAGTGTAGGCGATAAAATTAATATGAAACCATCGCAGCCGCCACAATTCAAAATTGCGGCTGGATCAATTCCATTCAGAGATTTTTCTGTTGGTGTCAACATCCCGAATCCGGGTATTCCTTCCGGAATTATTCCTCCTGGCGACCTTCCGCCTATTTCAATAGTGATGCCTTCATCCGACCAATTCGATTATTTGGAATTTGAAAGCGGAGTTATCAGATTAACAGTAACCAATTCAACACCAATCACAATTACTTTCGATTCAATCCGATTTAAGGATAGAGACGACAACCGATTCGTATTCGATATTGGATCGGTTCCACCTCAGCAATCGCGTTCTGCACAAAGTATATTGGATGGAAAAATAATTCGTCTGCCACTAACGTTAGATACTGTTCGCTCACGCACGCCTGGCAGCTCGACTCCCGTTACAATTCCGGATCCAATCCTGAGAATTCAATTAGATTTTTCAAATTTAAACATAAATAGTGCACGGGCAAAAATTCCTCCAACAGATGTTTATCGAATTGATAGTTCAAAATTTGTAATCGATTCTTCGCCAACACCAACAAAACTAAGAATCGCTCGTTTTAAAAGTGGTGCTGTCGATTTAAAATTAAGAAACGATTTCGATGTAGCCGCCAATGTAATATTATCCCTTCCTCAACTTTATAATCGAACAACACAGCAGCCCTTTTTAATTAACAGAACGATTACCCGGAAAGATTCAGTGGTTATTCCGGTAAATTTATATATTTATGAATTCAGATCAGCTGCACCAACAGAGACACTAACTTATACCGCTTCGATTCGGCAACTTGGTTCAGAAGGGGATACAACGCAGTTTAGAATTTTTTCGCGCACAGACGAACTTGTAGCTTCCCTGCAAATTCATCCACCGCCACACGATGTGTTCACTCTCTCTTATGTCGAGGGGATTTTAAAACCAACTCTGATAAGTTTCGATACTTTATTAAATATAAAATTAGGAGATATCCCAACAATTTTTTCAATCGACAGTTTACGTTTGCCCGATGCAACTTTTGTATTAAATCTTTCAACTCCTAATATTCCGATACAAATTGGGGGGAATCTAAAGTTAGATGATTCGATTAAATATTCAATCACAATTCCACAAACGAATCTTGCAGCGAGTTCGACAACGCCTGTTATAATCAGTGGTGGTAATCTTATTTCTACACTTTCGCATTATGTCTCGGTTAATAAAACTCTTCCGAATTCTTTTAAGATAAGTACAAGTGCAACCATCAATCCGTTTTATGCTGTCGGTTCAATTTCGAGTTCGGATAAAATCGGCGGGAATATTTCATTCGATATCGCATCGAATATCGGGATTAAAGGAGGAGTGTTCCGAGATACGTTACGACTCGGAGATGAAAAGAATGATAACGGCGATAAGGTTGAATTAGATTCACTTTTAATTAATCGTCTTCAATCAGGTTTTATCAATTTTACTTTGTCAAACGGAATAGCATTAGGAACACGAATCTCAATAAAATTACTCGATGCTAACCGATTGTTTATTCAAAACTTACCAAGCACTGGGCCTATCCAAGTAATGCCTGCCCTTGTTGGGGTAGATGAGTTCGCCTCGCAGGCGGTTCAATCAAAGTTTTCTATCCCTCTGAATAAAACTGAGCTGGATAATTTGAACAGAGCAGAGTTCGCAGTCGTCGAAATTATTTTCAACACACCCGAGCTAATCCCCTCGGTTAAATTTAGAAATTCAGATAAAATAAATGTCCGTATTTTTTGTACATTTAATTATCGGTTAGAGGATTAAGGGATATGAGAGCGAAAATTATATTTGCTGTTTTATTTTTGAGTGTGTGCCAGTCGGCAAATGCAGGAGGTGATCTTACAAATTTGCAGGGCATCGGGATGGCACGTACTTATACGGCGATTGCACGGGGAAGCAATTCGGTTGGAATCAATCCGGCTAACCTTGGTTATCCCGATAAAGGAACTGTAACATTTAATTTATTTAACTTCGGAACAAAAGTCGGGAGCGATTTAATAGATTTAGATTTATACGAGAAGTATTTCACCGGCGACAAAAACGGTGATCCAATTTTCCTTAATGATGCTGATAAAAGAAAAATACTCGAAGTGTTTCCTTCAGGATTGGCACAAACAGGGTTTAATTTTGAAATCCGATTATTATCTTTATCATATCAGCATTCAAAAGTCGGAGGGTTTGTAGTTAGTGTTATCGAAAGAACAGGCGCTAATTTTTTATTGCCGAAAGATTATGTTCAATTTCTCCTCTATGGAAATCCGCTCGGCAGTCGTTACGATTTCAGTAAAACTTATTTTAACTCGATGTGGTATCGCGAATACTCACTTTCGTACGGCCGAAAAATTCCCCGTTTTGTTTTTATGAAGTCGATGACTGCGGGTATTTCAATTAAAATGATACACGGATTCGGTTTTGCAGAGTTGAGTCGTAATAACACGTATTTCACAACTGATGCGAATGCTAAAATTGCTGGTCGGGTAGATTACCAGGCCAAATTTGCCGGTTTGGATTTGTTAAAAGGAATGATGAATGAACAAGATGATATTCAATATTCGCCTTTTCCCAAACCTGCGGGTTCGGGATATGGGATCGACGTCGGCGTTTCAGGTTTTGTTAACGATCAAGTGAGTGTTGGAATCGCACTTACTGATGTTGGAGCTATCAAATGGAAACTAAACACGTACGAAAATTCTGGGAATGCCACATTTGATTTCGACGATCCTCGAACAGCTCAGGAACAATTCGACACTTTGGATACAACATTGAAAGGAACTAATAAACCTATTAAAAATTTTTCGTCAGGTTTTCCAACAGTATTACGGCTTGGAGCGGCATATCAGTTCGATAAAGCTCCGTTCATAAGTAAGTTTCCGGGCGAATTACTATTAGCTCTTGATTACAATCAGGGCTTTAATAATCTTGCAGGAAATACTACGAAACCACGTTTTTCGTTCGGGGTTGAATATAAACCCTGGAAGTGGCTGCCGCTCCGTACAGGTTTTTCACTCGGTGGTGTTGATGGATTTAATATGGGATTTGGTTTTGGAATTCTTTTAAGCTTTATGGATATTGAGTTCGCATCCGAAAATTTTGATGCGGCTATTTCGCCAATGAGCATTAGCAGAGTATCGTTTGCTTTTGGGATGAAGTTGAGAATTTAAAGAGTTTTAAATAGGGATAATAGGATTTCCACTTGGAATTACACTTAAATTGCATGTCTTCGGCATTTGGCAGATAAAATTTGAATAGCATAGTTATTCGAGTTGCAATTTAAAATATATCTTTTTACTTTCACTACAGAATATAGCGGTAATAAATCAACAGTATTTAAATGTGTGGCACGAAAGTCTATAAAATAATAACGCTTTGAGGCTGACCAAAAAGTAAGCAAAGTGTCATTGCGAGGAGTCCCGCGAAACGCGGGACGACGAAGCCTGCCCGTGCAGGCGGGCAATCTCTCAATTCAATTGAAAAACGACACGTTGAGATTGTGGCAACGCCATTCCTTCGGAACTTCTCCCGACTGAAGTCGGG
>CAMTVZ010000232.1:0-31656 GCA_947085285.1 uncultured Ignavibacteriota bacterium | reverse complement strand
TTAGTTTAGTCCATTTATTTTCAGAAAATAATTTATGAATAAATGGCTTGTTCGCCTGCTGAATTGCGTCGGTTTTAGGGTTTAAACCCAAACCAAAACCATCTAGAATTATGAGTATTACTTTTTGTATTGTTTTCATATTATTCTACAAAAAAGCCCAAAACAAGTTTGGGCTTATTAATTTATTTCCGTTGCGGTCTTCGGGAATCTTTGCGATCACCTGATGATGACCTTCGATCCGAGCGAGGTCGATCCTCTTCTTGGACATAAGCATCCCCCATCAGAACTGCTTTACGGCTTAAGTTATTTCTTCCTTCTGAATCGATTTTTACAAGTTTTACTTCTATAGTGTCGCCGACTTTTAAAAGGTCGGTAACTTTATCGACACGATTTACATCGAGTTGTGAGACGTGCACTAATCCTTCTTTACCTGGAAGGAACTCGACGAAAGCACCGAATTCCATTATACGTGTAACTTTTCCTTTATAAATTTTTCCAACCTCTGGAAGTTCGGTAATTCTGTTAATCATCTCGAGTGCTTTATTACTAGCATCCCCCGAAACGGCAGCGATTGTAACAGTACCATCGTCTTCGATATTAATTTCAGTTCCTGTATCTTTGGTAATCTGTCGAATCATTTTACCGCCGGGTCCGATAACTGCACCTATCATATCAACTGGAATTCTGACCGTGGTTAAACGGGGAGCATAAGGCGATAGTTCCGGTTTCGGCTTTGCGATTGTATTTTCCATAATGTTCAATATTTGCAAACGCCCTTGGCGAGCTTGTTCCAAGGCAGCCGCCATAATTTCGAAACTTATTCCCTGTACTTTTATGTCCATTTGCAAACCGGTGATACCATCTGCAGTACCTGCTACTTTAAAATCCATATCGCCAAGGTGGTCTTCGTTTCCTAAAATGTCGCTTAAAATAGCAACACCACTCGGTTCTTTTATTAATCCCATTGCAATACCTGCAACAGCTTTTTTTATCGGAACTCCAGCATCCATCAACGAAAGAGAACCAGCACAAACAGTAGCCATAGAAGATGAGCCGTTTGATTCTAAGATATCGGAAACAATACGGATTGTATATGGAAATTCAGTTTCCGAAGGGATAAGGTTTTTTAGTGCACGTTCGGCTAAATTTCCGTGCCCTATTTCACGACGTCCTGTGCCGCCTAATTTGCCAACCTCGCCGACACTGAAAGGGGGGAAATTGTAGTGAAGCAAAAACCGTTTTGTTGTTTCAGGAAGCAAGCCTTCTAATATTTGTTCGTCGGCTTTGGTGCCAAGTGTGGTGGTGGTTAAACTTTGAGTTTCGCCTCGTGTAAACAGTGCCGACCCATGTGTGCGAGGTAGCAATCCAATCTGACAACTAATTGGTCGGATATCTTTTACCCCTCTGCCGTCTAATCGTTTTCCGTCTTCGAGAATCATCATACGCATATCTTGCTTCTCGATTTTGTACAATAATTCGGAAATAACTTTCGACTGTTCAGGAAATTTTTCGGCAAGTTGTGTCTGTATCTCGGTTTCGATTGCAGCTCGCCTGTTGCTTCTTTCATCTTTCGATAATACTGTTCGGTTAAGTTCTTTGATGCGCGGATAGAAAAGTTCTTTTACACTATTTTCTAACTCGGGATCAATAACTTTGGGGGTTATTATACGTTTTGGCTTGCCTACAGCATTTTGGAATTTTATTTGTAGTTCGCAAAGCTTTTTGATATACTCGCTTGCAAATTTTAGAGTATCAAGAAATAATTCCTCCGAAATTTCTTTAGCTTCGCCTTCGACCATCACTATCGAATCGCTCGTACCGGCAACAGTAATATCGAATTCACTCTCTTCTAATTGTTTGAATGTAGGATGAATGATGAACTCGCCGTTAATTCTTCCGACACGTACTTCAGCAATCGGACCATCGAAAGGAATATCAGAAATCATCAGTGCTGCCGATGCGGCAATTGCACCGATTGTATCGCCATCGTGTTCTTGGTCGGACGAATAAACAGTTACTATTATTTGAGTTTCGTTTTTAAATTCTTCGGGGAACATTGGTCTGATGGGCCTATCAATCAAGCGTGATGATAGTATTTCTTTCTCTGTAGGTCTTCCTTCGCGTTTAAAAAATCCGCCAGGGATTTTTCCTGCTGCCGAAATTTTTTCACGATATTCGACTTGCAGAGGGAAATAATCCAGGTCTTCTTGAGGTTCTTTTGCTGCTACAACTGTAGCAAGTACCATCGTTTCGCCGTATTTTGCCAACACAGCGGCATCGGCTTGTTTAGCAAGCAAACCTGTCTCGATTGAAAATATCCGCCCGCCAATTTCTAATTCTTGTCTATGAAACATTTATTTACTTTCTAATATTTAATTCATTAATAATTTTTCGATATCTGTCTATATTTTTGGTTATCAGATAATCCAGCAAACGTCGGCGTTTACCTACCATCAGTAATAGTCCGCGTCGTGAATGATGATCGAATTTGTTTGCTTCTAAATGACTGGTAAGCTCGTTAATCCTTTCTGTTAATAACGCTATCTGAACTTCGGGCGTACCTGAATCATTTTCTGTTTTACCATACTTTTTGATTATTTCTTGTTTTTTTTCTTTTGTTAATGGCATTTTAATTCCTTTATTACTTTTATTTTTTAGTTAATTCCTTAATGAAATATTCACAGCATAATTTATCTTTTTTTAATTGAATTATCAACTCATCGTTCGATGCGAATTTTTTCTCGCTTCTTATTCTGCGATGAAAACTAATATTCACTTTTGTACCATATGCCTCTTCGTTGAAATCGAAGAGATGTACCTCGATGACTCTTCGCATATCATTTGTAAAAGTAGGACGAATTCCAATGTTCAACATTCCGAAATAAACCGAATTGTTGAGACTTGAACTTACAAAATAAACCCCCTCGGCTGGCAAAAGTTTTTTATCCGAGATCGGTTGTATGTTCGCAGTTGGGAATCCGAGAGTTCGACCTCTACCATCGCCTTTGACAACGATACCTTCGATTGAATATAAGCGATTTAAATATTTTTCAGCAAGGCAAACATCACCACGTAATAGGATGTCGCGTATCTTCGAGCTACTAATTACCTCGTCATCAACTTTTACGGGAGGCATCAGATCGACCGTAAAACCGAGCTGATAACCTAACTCTTTCAACTGCTCGGCCGAAGCTTCACGGTCTCTGCCAAACATATGGTCGTAACCTACAATTACCTCTTTTACACCTATTTTATCAAAGATGATATTTTTAAAAAAATCTTCGTACGGCAGACGCGAAAACTCGAATGTAAAGTTAATTATAAAAACCACATCAATCTTAAATTCGGCAAGCAACCGTAGCCGCTCATCAATCGAAGTTAGAAGTTTTGTAGGCCCACGCCCAACAACTTCACGCGGATGTGGGTCGAATGTGATAAGAACACTACGTCCATTTGTTTTTTCAGCACGGTCAATTAATTCTCTTATAATTTTCTGATGACCAAGATGAACACCATCGAAAGTTCCGATTGTAAGAATCGTGTTTTGATTATAATCAATTTCTTTGATTGAGCGATATACCTTCATTATCAAGTTTTAGTAAGTTCTTCAATCGAGAAGGCGTCCTTAAGATGAAAATTACCAATTCTCGTACGAACTAATGATTTTAAATGTGCCCCGCAGCCGAGTTTTTCGCCAATGTCGTTGGCAAGAGAACGGATGTAAGTTCCTTTTGAACAGACCACACGTATTTTAACTTCTGGTGGCTTGAAATCGATTAACTCAATTTGCGATATTTCGACTTCGCGGGCTTCAATTTCAATTTCTTTTCCTTTGCGAGCATATTTATAAAGGGGCTTACCATTTAGTTTTATTGCCGAATAAATTGGAGGTTTTTGTTTAATTACACCCCTGAACATTTGAATAACTTCGAGTATATCGTTTTTAGTTACATCGGCAAAACTACGTGTTTCGATAATATTGGTCTCTGCATCGTAGCTCGCGGTTGTAGCACCTAAAATCAGTACAGCTTCGTATTCTTTTTCCATCTCAGTATAATCTGCAATCTGTTTTGTCTTCTTCCCCGTTCCAACAATCATCAAGCCTGTGGCTTTTGGGTCTAAAGTTCCAGCGTGCCCAACCTTTTTCACTCCAAAATGAATCCGAATTTTTTTAACGACATCGAATGACGACCAACCAATCGGTTTGTTTACCAGAAAGATTGACCCATCCTCTTTTAAAAAATTCGATTCTGGAATTATGCTATATTTATTCAGTTCCAACAGATTTATCGTGTTCGTGTATTTTTTTAATGATATTATTGATATGCTCGGCTCGGTCGAGTGTCTCGTCAATATAAAATTGAAGAGCTGGCGTATATTTTAACCTGATGTGCGAAGCTAAAGTAGTTCTTATATTTTTGGAATTGTTTTCTAACATCTTTAATGTTTTTATACGTATTTCTGGTTTCTCGAAGATGCTAACATAGATTTTTGCAATTTTCAAATCTGGTGTCATCTGAACTTCGGTAACTGTTATGAAACCAAATTCCTTTGAACTATAGTCGCGTGAAATTATAGCACCAATTTCGTGTTTTATCATTGAAGAAACTTTTTCTGAACGAATCGACATTTTATCTCCTAAACAAGTTTGCGTTTTAGTTCCACAATTCTGTATGGCTCAATAATATCCCCGATTTTTATATCGTTATAACCATCGAGAGCAATACCACATTCGTATCCCGATTCAACTTCACGCACATCGTCTTTAAAACGTTTAAGGGAAGAGACCCCACCATCGAAGAGGACCAGTCCGTCCCTAATCAAACGGACTTTGCTGTTGCGTGTAATTTTTCCGTTCAGTACATAACACCCTGCAACTGTTCCAGCCTTTGGAATCTTGAATATGTCACGAACCTCAATTGAACCGAGAACTTCTTCTTTTTCCTCGGGGGTAAGCATACCTTCGAGAGCTTTTTTTACGTCGTTGATTACTTCGTATATAATTGTGTAGAAACGGATTTCAACTTTTTCGACTTCTGCAAGTGCACGTGCATTTACGTTTGGACGGACATGGAAGCCGATAATAACTGCCTTGGATGCGGCAGCTAACAATACGTCGGATTCGGAGATAGCTCCAACCCCTTTATGAATCACATTCACTCGAACTTCTGGGTTTGATATTTTCATAAGGGCATCGGATATAGCACCAACCGAGCCATCAACGTCCCCCTTAAGAACCACTGGTAATTCTTTAACTGTTCCTTCCTTCACTTTTTGTGAGAAAGTGTCGAGCGTTACAGTTCTGATTTCGCGGAAATCCTGCTCTCGTTTTAGTTGTTGGCGGCGCAAACTGATTTCGCGGGCATCACGCTCATTGTCCAAAACTACTAATAGATCACCAGCTTGCGGAATGGTGTCGAAACCAATTACTTGTACTGGAGTTGACGGTCCTGCCGAAGCTACCCGGTTACCACGCTCGTCGAACATTGCTCTAACTTTTCCATACGAAAAGCCAGCAATAAAAGGATCACCGATTTTCAAGGTCCCTTTCTTAACAAGCACTGTTGCAACTGTTCCTCTCCCCTTATCGAGTTGTGCCTCGATTATAGCACCGCGAGCTTTACCTTTAGCTACAGCTCTTAGGTTCAATAATTCGGCTTCAAGCAGAATTTTTTCGAGAAGTAATTTAACATTTTTTCCTGTTTTTGCAGAGAGCTCTACCGATTGATATTTCCCCCCCCACTCTTCTACAAGTATGTTCTTGTCAGCTAATTGCTGCCGAATTCGTTCGGGGTTAGCACCTGGTTTATCGATTTTGTTCATCGCAATTATAATAGGAACGTTAGCTGCCTGTGCATGACTTATAGCTTCAATTGTTTGAGGCATAACTGCATCGTCAGCTGCAACGACTAAAACTACGATGTCGGTAAGCTGAGCTCCGCGGGCACGCATAGCAGTAAAGGCTTCGTGTCCGGGCGTATCAAGGAAAGTAATACTCCTGTTCTCATCAACTTTGACCGAGTATGCACCAATATGCTGTGTAATACCACCAGCTTCACCCGCTACTACGTTTGTTTCTCTTATAAAATCGAGTAAAGATGTTTTTCCGTGGTCAACGTGCCCCATTATTGTAACTACTGGCGGACGCGATTCTAATAATTCTTCGGCGTCTTCGTCATCTTCGTCGACTAACCGTTCTTCGAATTCAGTCATAAATTCAACATCCAAACCAAATTCAGAAGCTATCAGGGTTATCGTATCCTGGTCGAGCCGCTGATTTATTGAAACCATCAACCCCAATTCGATGCATTTTTTAATTACATCGGCTACGTTAACTTGCATCAAGTTAGCCAACTCGTTTACCGAAACATACTCAGTTACTTTAAGTTTTGATTTTTGTTTTTCTAATTCTTCTTTAAGTTTAGCTTCCTCTTCGAGTCGTTCTTTCTTCTTTTTCTTACGCAGTTGAGCCCGTACACTAACCGACGTGTCGTCCATTTCGGCAATAGTACGGCGGATTGCGCTCTCAACTTCTTCTACATTAATCTCGATGTGCCTGAGCTTTTTCTTTTTCTTCTTCTTCCGATCTAATACATCGTCTTCTTTGGTTACTACAACTGGAACAGCATCTTCAACTTTCTTTTTCCGTTTTCTTTTTTTCTTCTTAGCTTTAGCATCTAATTCTGGTGTTTCTTTAGCAGCGCTTTCTACCGGTTTATCAGTATCGGTCGGAGTTAAATTAATTTTTCCACGAATGGTTAATCCCATTTTTGGTGTAAGTCGGGGGATGCTCTTCTGTGGCTGAATCGTTTCTTTAACTTCTTTAATTTCTTCTTCAGGTTGAACTTCCCGGCTCGTTTCTGCCTGAATAACTGGAGGAGGCTCAGGGGGTTGTACAACTTCGGGTGTAGTTTGGATCGGTTCTGTAACAACAGCCACTTCTGAAATCTTATCTTCTCCAACCGGAGGTGGCTCAACAATTTCTGGTTTGGGGGGTTCAACAGAAGTAGTAATAATTTCAGGAGTTGGAATAGGTTCAACAGTCTTGGTTTCGACAACAGGAACAACTTCTTCCTTTTTCGGTTTTGTTTTTTTAAGAATTTTAGTAGCCGGCTCTACTTTTTCTACTTTCTTTTCATCTTTTTTAGAATGAGTTTTGAAAGATAGAATTTTTCGTTGATGTTTCTCGGCGCTCTCTCTTTCTTTTTTGAAATGCGATAATATTAAAACATTCATCTCGTCGGTAATTGTAGAGTTGACCGTCTTTGCTTCGAAGCCCTTTTTCGTTAAAAAAGCGATGAGTGTTTCACTCGCAATATTTAGCTCTTTGGCTACTTGATATAATCTTTTCTTTTTATCCACTTATTAACTTCTTAATTATTTATCTTCGTCGCTATCCGAATTTTCTACACTTTTCGATTTGGCATCGAGTGCCGATTTCAAATCTTCTTCGCTCTCGATTTCGGCTTCCTCAAGTTCTTGAATCATTAATTCTTTTATCTGCTTAATTTTTGATTTTGTTAAACCTTCGATTGCAAGAAGACTTTTTGTGTCGGCTTCGATTACTTCACGGGCTGTTTCGTAACCTTCTTCAAGTAATCGTTCTATCAGAGGCTCACCCAATTCAGCCCTGAATTCGGTAATATCCATATCGTATTCTTCTTCAACTGCAAGTTTTTGTACATCAATATCGTAACCAACAAGCTTAGATGCAAGCCTGATATTTTGCCCACCTCGACCGATGGCTAACGACATTTGATCTCTGTCGACAGTAACCAAAATCTTTTTATTCACCTTATCGACTGTTATATCTTTTAATTTAGCAGGGGCTAAAGCCCGAGCGACAAGTTGCGATGGGTCGTCAGTATAATTTATTACATCAATGTTCTCGTTATTTAATTCGCGAACAATCGAGTGAATTCGAACACCTTTCATACCTACACAAGCCCCTACAGCATCGATACGATCGTCGTGCGATTCAACTGCAATTTTTGCTCGCTCGCCCGGTTCGCGTGCGATTGCTTTTATCTCGATAATACCATCATAGATTTCGGGTATTTCGTGCTCAAATAATTTTGACAAAAATTTCGGGTCTGAACGTGATACTATTACATAAGCTCCGTTTGCACTCTTGCGAACCTCTTTAACCAATACACGTATCGTCTCCCCCTTTTTATACCTCTCTTTGGGTATCTGCTCGCTACGGGGTAAAATAAGTTCATTACGGTTATGAATTAGTAAGATCTCGTTTTTCCTGACTTGATAAATTTCACCTGCAATAATTTCGCCAATCGAATTTGTATATTCATTATAGATTAGATCTTTTAAGATTTCTTTAATCCGTAAATTGAGCGTTTGCCGTGCAGTAGCTATTAACCTTCTACCGAAACTGTTAATATCAATTATTTCTACAAAATCGTCTCCAATTTCAAGTGGTTCGTCAGTTTTTTTTCTGACTGTTTCTAAATCGATTTGAGTTGTAGGATCGGTTACTGTTTCTACAATTTCTTTCTCAAGAAATATTTCAATATCCCCTTTGTCCATATTTACAACCACATCGAACTTCGCGTCTTGTCCGTATTTCTTACGTGTTATCGTGGCAAAGACTTCCTCGATAATACTTATCAACATATCTTTATCGATACCTTTTTCTCGAACCATCTGTCCGAACGATTCTACTATCTCATAGTTCATATTTTTCTCCAAATTCTAAATTACCATGCTGCTTTTATATTAGCTTCACAGATACTATCAAACGAAATATTCAAAATATCACCTTTTTCATTTTCAACTTCTATCGAATCGGTATTAACTTTTACAAGTTTACCGGAAGCTTTAATAAGTTCTTCTCGATTTTTCAATTTTAATTCTATAATGCGGCCTTTATGTTTATGATATTGACCAATAAATTTTAATGGACGCGAAATTCCTGGAGAAGAAACATTCAGATAATATTTTCCAGATATCACATCCTCTGAATCTAAAATCTTTGAAATATCTCTACTGACATTTGAACAAATTTCAGCAGTTATTCCTTCTTGATTGTCGATAAATACTTCTAAAACTTTCGATTGCCTCTCGCCCCTAAAATTGATCTCTATCAAAAATAACTTATGCTGTTCAAGGATCGGAGCGATGAGCTTTTCAATTTTTTGTTTGATATCCAAGCTAATTTCTTATATTTCAATT
Source organism: uncultured Ignavibacteriota bacterium (assembly GCA_947085285.1). GTDB lineage: Bacteria > Bacteroidota > Ignavibacteria > UBA10030 > BY39 > JASEGV01. Next base: position 22,467 of record CAMTVZ010000232.1, on the reverse strand, counting down.
GTTTAACACCCTCCAAAAAAAAAGTCCCAATGGTGGGACTTTTCGAAGGGTGGCTTATAATACATAAAATATGTTTGAAATGCAAATCGAATTGGGTATAAAACCTGAATTGTTTGATCAATCAAAAATTGTTTGAAACACTCTAACAACCTGTTCAATATCTTCAAACGAGACATCCAAATGCGTTACAGCCCTGAGGCTACGATTCCGCTCAGGAGTTAATAAAATCCCATTACTTTTCAATAAGCCTAATATTTCTTGCTGAGTTTTATCGATTTGAATATCTATTATAACCATATTAGTCTGTACCGACTCGATATTAAATTTGAATGTTTTTAAATTTTTTAACCCATCTGCCAGAAGTTTAGCTTTTTTGTGATCTTCTTTTAGACGATTGATATTATTTTCGATGGCATACAAACCAGCCGAGGCGATAATTCCGACTTGCCGCATACCCCCGCCGAACATTTTCCGATATACCAATGCCCGTTCAATAAATTCTTGGTCGCTTATAATCATCGAACCAATTGGCGCACCTAACCCTTTTGAAAAAGAGACCATGATAGAATCGAAATATTGGGCATACTCATTCAAAGAGATTCCTGTTTCGACCGATGCATTCCAGATTCTTGCTCCATCAAGATGTAGTTTGATGTTTCGTTCACGTGCTAATTGGTATATATTTTTGATTTCATCGAGTGGGAAAATTGTGCCCCCCGAACGACCGTGTGTGTTTTCCAGACAAATTAATTTTGTTTTGGGAAGATAGTAGGCATTAGGACGAATCGCTTCCTGAATTTGTTGAGCAGTTATTACCCCCATTTTGTTTGGAATTGTTTTTATACTGACTCCCGATAGAGTGGCGGGAGCTGCATTTTCATAAACAAAAATATGCGAGTCCTCATCTGCAATTATTTCATCACCATGATTTTTGTGTGTGCGGATACAAACTTGATTTCCCATCACGCCTGTCGGAACAAAAAGTGCTGCTTCTTTCCCAAACATCTGGGCTACCTTCTGTTGTAGTTTGTTTACTGTAGGGTCTTCGCCATAAACATCGTCGCCTACTTCAGCTTCCATCATTGCCAATCGCATAGCTGTCGAAGGTTTTGTAACAGTATCGCTTCGCAAATCAATTAATTTCATAATTTTTTCTCCTAATATAATTATAAATTTTTTGACCGAAACCAGCCATCAAAATAAAACCACTAAAAAACAAACAAAACTCGGCTAACAGATCACCATATTTTGTATAAACTGTGAGTTCGTCATTTGTATGAATTTCGTGTTCGATGATTGCTGTTGTGTACATCTTTGTCTCATCATAAACTCTACCGTACGGGTCGATGAAACACGAAATACCACCGTTTGCAGAGCGGGCAATCCAGCGTCGGTTTTCGATAGCCCTTATAATTGCGTAGCGTTGATGTTGATATGCGCCGAATGTATCGCCCCACCAACTATCATTTGTAATTATCGTAAGAAATTGTGCCCCTTTCCTTACAAAACTTGCAACAAATGTAGGATAAATCGATTCGTAACAAATCATATTCGAAAATTTTACATTACTTCGGTTTTCTAATGGAAGCTCAAAAACTGTTGTGTCTTTACCTATCCCCCAACCACCAATACCAACACCCCATTCAAGAAAATCTAAGAAATTCAAAAAATCGGCATAAGGCACACGTTCAGAGAAAGGAACAAGCCGTATTTTTGAATATTTTTGTAGCCTATCGGATTTCGGTATGAACAAAAGCGAACTGTTGTACGAATCGTATCTTTCTTCTGAGTACATCATTTTTTTGGCAGATGGAGGTACTGGCTCATTTTCTTTGTAAATGTATATATCGGGGAAGCCGGTAAATAATGCAATGTTTAATGTATCGATTTTATTCTTTAATTTCTCGAAGTATGTTCGATATTGAGGCATTAATATGTAATAGGGAATTGCCGTTTCAGCCCAAATAATTAAATCGGTATCTTCCGAAACACTATCACTCAATCGCAAATATAAATCTAACTGCTTTTCCTGTGTTACAAAATCCCATTTTTCCCAAGGGTCAATGTTTGGTTGTATCACTGCGATTTTTAATTTAGTAGGATAAGTAACGTTATTTGCGTTGCTGATAATTATGTTGCCTGAAATTTTTAGGATTAGATATAACAAAGCAATTAAACTCAACAAAGCGATCGTGTTGATCGATTTGGGTTCCCATTCTTTTAAAATCAACTTAACGATTACTACAAAAGCAATAACATTTATCCACAAAAGCCAGAATGAGAGTCCATAAACACCAGTGATAGAGGCAAATTGTATTAAACTAAGATCGTAAGTAAGCGCATTCCCCAATGTTAACCAAGGAAAAGCTAACTCGGAGAGTGAATGGAGATATTCGAACGAAACCCAGATGAATGGAAAAGTAAAAATTGCAGTTTTAAAACTCAGGTTGCGCCGGATGAATGTAAAGGCAACAATTGGAATCGAGAGGAACAAGGGATGCACGACTAATAATGCGGCGCCTGCAACCATTAAGTATTGGTCTTTTGCATGTATAAAACCACCAACCCAGGAAATTGCAATTAAGTTAAAAATAAAAAATGCTAAATAAGAGTAGCGAAGACTTCTGCCATACTCTTCGACATTAGAGAGAAGAAAAAAGAGGGGGATAAAAGCGAACGCCGATAGAATGCCAGTTTCGAAAGGTGGAAAAGAAAAACCAAGCATTATTCCTGATATAACAGCTAATAGAATATTTTTATAATTAGGTTTTGATTTTATTAGTTTCATATTCGAAATGAAAAAATTTTTTATTAAGAATTAGCCAAGATTGAAAAATTATAAATGCAAGCAAAACTCCCTCGAATGCACCTGCAAGAACATCGAAAGGGAAATGGACACCTACATATACTCTCGAAAAAGCAATCGAAGTAGCTAAAATAAAAAATAGCCACTTAGTTTTTTTGTAAAAGAATGTGATAAGTGTTGCTGCAGCAAAATAATTAGTAGCGTGAGATGAGGGGAAAGAATATCCGGGTCCACAATTTACCAACAAACGTATTTGGTCGATTACCATCGTTCCATCAATTATGTGGCAGGGCCTTGCACGTTCTATCAGCGATTTCAGGACTGAACTGTTAAGCTGATCGCTTACCGCTATCGTAACAATAAGAAGCACAATAACAATTCTCCCCTTCGTCCCTCCTTTGATAGCTAAGATAAATATCGATAAAAATATCAATATCCTTCCTACTAATGTTTTGTCCCAGTCTGTAAGAACAGGCATTACAAAATCGAATATGCTATTTGATAAGGTAGTATTTATAAAAATAAATAATAACTTATCTACTTCAATAAAGTATTCAAACATTTTTTATTTTGTTTCTTTTGGAAAGGAAATAGTATAATATCCACAGACAAGCAGTAAGTAGCATTACCGAAGTAACAATCATCCAGTATGTTTCCAAATACTCAGCTATCTTGTGCCAATTTTTTCCCATCATATAACCAGAATAAAGAAGGATTAAATTCCATACTGTTGCACTTAGGAGTGATAAAGTAGCAGTAATTTTAAGATTCAACTCAGAGAGTCCTGCAAAGAAGGATACAATAGCACGTGTTCCGGCTAAAAACCGATTTGCGATAATAATTGCATAACCATATTTTTGGAACCATTTTTCCAGCTTATGAATATTATCGACAGGGATAAATTTGAATTTTTTTGTTTCGATAATATGCCGTCCAAACCACTTACCGATTAAATACATAGTTATAAAACCTAACATACTCCCCATTGAGGCGAATAATAGTGTAGCAAAAAAATTCGATTTCCCGATTGCTACCATCGAACCACCGAATACAACTACTACATCGCTTGGGGATGGAGGAAAAATATTTTCGATGTACGCAATGAAAAATATACCAAGATAAATAAAAATTGGTTCTACCTCAGATAAAAATTGTATTATTGTTTGTAAGTCCATCAAATATAAGCAAATGTGATAATTATTTAAATTTATTTTTTCTCTTCTTTACTTATTAGTGCTACTGCGTACACTGCAATGCCATCGCCTTTGCCGACAAACCCTAATTTTTCGGTAGTGGTGGCTTTCACTGAGATATCAGATATCGCCACATCGAGTGCAGAAGATATATTTTCACACATTCGTTCAATATATGCTGCCACTTTAGGTGTCTCCAAAGCGATTGTAGAATCAATGTTAATTATTTTAAAGCCGTTTGTATCTAATGTGCCACGGATTTCTTTTAAAAGCTTCAGACTCGATATGCCTTTGTACTTTTGGTCGCTATCAGGGAAATGCTTACCAATATCGCCAAGAGCTGCTGCTCCGAGTAATGCATCGCCAATTGCATGACAAAGAGCATCAGCATCTGAATGCCCTAATAATCCTTTTTCAAAAGGAATCTCCACCCCACCTAAAATTAATTTTCTATTTTCGGCAAAAGGATGAACATCATACCCAAATCCAATACGCATCTTCATAAAATATCAAACCTTGTATAAATTTTTTCTATTTTTTTCCATTCGACCTTAATATCCTGAACATCTGCAAGCCTTGGTCCTATGCGTACCTCGTTAATCATTTCATTAACTAACGATCGGTCGCCTTGAACTAGAATTTCAACATCGCCATTATACAAATTTTTCACGAATCCTGTTAATCCCAAACGGTTTGCACGATTCATTACAAAATACCTGAATCCAACCCCTTGAACTAAACCTTTAACAATGATAATAGCTTCGACCTGCATTTTTCCGTTTAATCAATTATTCGAAAATCGATTTGGCGGTCAATCGAACTAACACGAACCACCTCGACAATGACTTTATCACCTAATCTATAACGCTTTTTTGTACGACTACCGATATAGGTATAATTTTTTTCATCAAAAACATAATAGTCGTCTTCAAGATCTCGTATATGTACTAACCCTTCGACTAACAAATCCATAATTTCAATAAACAGTCCGAACTTGGTAACTCCTGAAATAACGGCTCTGAATTGATCGCCTACGTGGCGTTTCATATATTCTACCTGCATAACTTTAATCGAAGTACGTTCTGCTTCAATGGCTAAACGTTCGCGGATACTCGATTGCGTACAAATCTCATCTATTAGAGCAGTTTGAGTTTCCCTTCCTTTTTTGGAGGCTGAGTCGGTCAAATATTCTGTTAGTAATCTATGAACTACTAAATCGGGATAACGCCGTATTGGAGATGTGAAGTGAGTGTAGCGTTTAAAACCTAATCCAAAGTGTCCAATATTTTTTACAGAATATATAGCTTTAGCCATCGATCGGATGGCAATTTCGTTTATAACGGCTTCTTCTTCTTTGCCTTGGCAACTCGAAAGAAGTTTTTGTAACTTTTTCGAAGTAATCCCATCCCCCTTTTCTAAAGTGTAGCCAAATTGTGAAACAAAGTCGGCAAGTTCTTTTATTTTCTCAGGATCGGGCTTATCGTGAATGCGATAGATGAAGGGTGTCTTGCTACATTCGGCTACAATTTTATTGGCAAGAAGCATAAAATCTTCAACCAGTCGATGCGCATCTAATCTTTCCTTCCTGATTATCTTTGTCGGGTTTCCGTGTTTATCGAATTTAAACTTAACTTCTGTACTCTCAAAATCTATACTTCCTTCTTTTAAGCGATTTTTCAGAAGAGTTTTACTCAACTTATGCATTTTCAGCAAGATGTCGGCATAATCTCCTTTTCCAGTTTCTAAAATTTCTTGAACTTCTTCGTAAGTAAATCGCCTTTTATTGTTAATAACCGATTTAGCCAACTTGTAATCAACAACTTTACCTTGTTTAGTGATAGTAATAAAGACTGAAAAAGCTAATCTGTCACGCTTTGGGACTAAACTGCAAATTCCATTCGATAAGACTTCAGGGAGCATAGGGATCACGTCGTTTGCTAAATAAACACTCGTTCCCCTCAGAAATGCTTCTTGATCAATTTTAGACCCCTTTTTTACATAATGACTTACGTCGGCTATGTGAACACCTAATTCATAAATCGATGAATTTATTTCTTTCAATGAAATTGCATCGTCGAAATCTTTTGCATCTTCAGGATCGATGGTAAAGCATACTTCGTTTCTAAAATCGAGCCTTTCCATAATTTCGTGGTGAGGAATCTCCTCCGAAATATTTTCAGCCTCGTCTAACACACTTCTTGGAAAAGTTAATGGTAAATTAAATTGCTGAATAACCGAAAGGATTTCAGTTTTTATTTCACCTGCTTTTCCAATAATTTCGATTATCCTCCCTTCAGGATTTTGATTAATGTTTTTCCAATCTTCAATAATGAAAGTAACCTTATAACCAGAACGAGCATTTAAAGTTTTACCGTTGGGTATAAATACATTTCGTCGGATACGTGAATCGTCGGGTATTACAAAAAGATTGTTTTTAGTTTTATCCACTACACCAATTAAAGGTTTTTTACTCCTTTTAACTATTTCGACAACCTCGCCTTCGACGAGGAAAGGCTCAGTAGCATTTGCAGCTTCGTTTAAAGAAACAGGAAAAATTGCAACCGAGACTATATCGTCATCTAATGCTGTAGAAATATAATTAGGCGAAATTAAGACATTCCCTTCGTGTGGAGGGTTTAATTTTACTATACCAGAACCATTTTTTAAGCGTGTGAATAGACCAATTTTATGAGTTGATTTTGGTGGTTTATAAACTCCATATTTTTTTCTGGAAGCCTGAGTCAGTTTGTTTTTCTGAACTAACTCCTTTAAAATATTTTGCAAAGCAAGTATATCGAGTTCATCTTTAAGGGATAGGCGTCGTGCTAACTGACGAGCTTTAAAAGTTTCGTTCGGATACTTATAAATTAGTTTTAATATTTTTTCTTCTAATGTCATATGTAAAAACGAATTAAAACGACCATCTGTAGTAAATTCGGGCGCTGTTAGTTAATTTTTTATCGACTGTAAATTCACCAGCATCAACATGACGTTCAAGCTGAAGAAATAAATTTTTCATTTTATCCGATTCTAAAATATCACCGAAGTTTAGTATAAAACTGATGTTAGCATTATTGATGTCATCAAAAATTCTTCCACCGAATCGCCAATAGGCATTAAATATTTGTCCACTTAATCTTAGATCGGCCGATTGTTGAATGCTCCCGCCGTGGTATGTGATTTCTGCCGAGCGAATAAAGCCAAACTCGCGTCTCAAAAAATCGGTAAGAATACCAGATAACAGAGTAGAGGTTGCCCCGGCAACAATTGAAGTTCCGGCAGTTGAGCTTAAACTCGAAACAATATCCGATTTTTCGCGGGCATTTAAGTCATCCCGAAATTTATTTGTAAACAAAAACGATATCGCATCACTCTGTAAATCCCCTTCTGGGTTAAATTTTGAATACTCTTCATTGTCGATAGTTATATTCATACTTAATTGCGGTTCAAGTCGCGTGCCCGATATGGTAAGTGTAATAATTACTTTTTGCTCAGCTACCACAGTATCGGGGGTAAGAGTTGGTGGTTTTCTGAAACCTGAATAGGTAGCCTTAATATCCAACTCGGGATTGTTTGGGTCGCCTAAAAATTTTAATTTCCCTGAAGCCTCGAACCTTTTGAAAAAATTGTAGTACGATCTGTCGGATATCGAAATTTCGCCTGTCGAATAATTTCTATTTCCAATCCGTTGTAAATTAATTTTGCCATCTAATTCAGCATACAATTCTTCGCTCGTAGCAGGATTAAATATCATGCGAATACTTGTAGTCCCCTTCGTTTCGAGCGATATATCATAAGTTAATCCGGCTAAAAATTTACTCTCTGTTGGTTTTTCGCCTACCAAATTTTTTTTATTAGTATCGTATAATGCAGAATAGAACTGGTGTTTCAAATTATCCCCATTATCAGGTTTTGTAGTATCATCGATAGCAACATATCTAACTATACCTGTCGTTTCGTGGTAAGCTCTTGTTTGCGGTGGTGGAAAAACAATATTCGCATCCTGAACTATTACATTCCCAGAAATATTCGATTTCGCCAACGACCCTTTAAAATTAAGTCCTTCGTTGCCAACCATACCAACCAGTCGGCCGTATATGTTTTGCATCTTACGGCGTGTAGTTTCTTTTAAAAGTAAAAGTTGTCCTGTTGCATTTAAGTCAAAATCGCTAATTTTATATTCTCTTAAAGAAAAGGAACCATTAATATTCATTCTTCCTTCCGAGTAATCGGATTGATCGTTCCTAATTTCGAATTGTGAAAGATAAATTTTGTTCACATCCGATAATAACGAACCTGACAAATTGTAGTAAATATTGTTTTCAAGCAGTAAAAACCTCGTCTGCTGTATTTGAATAGTCCCTGAATAAACCGGATTTTTCGGAATACCTGCAATACTCATATCGCAAATTAAGTTGCCTTGTAAATCGTCGATCAACGGGATGATCGGATTCAGCACACTCAATTGAAAACCTGACGAAACGATTTTTACATCGATTGGTTCATCAGGGAATAAATTTTCTACTTCTTTTAACGATAGATTGATGGGTAATTTTCCACTAATAATAAAATCAGGTTTCACTTTTATTCCAGCACTCGAAAAATTGATATTGAAATCAAGATATCTATCTCTGTATGTAAGGTAACTTTTGAATTGCCCAAAATTAGAATTTCGATAGATGATGCTATCAATATTAGCCGTTATATTTAAAACAGGATTTTCTAAGCTACCTGAAATTTTTATTTCAGAATTTGTTCTTCCGTAAATTCTGTTTTTAGGATTTTTCAAATTATCACTCTTGATAAAATGATGTACCCCTGCCAGTTCAAATTTTTCGACACGCCCTTTGAGATCGATTATACCATCGGCATACAGCTTACCGTCGATAAATATTTTTTCTATATTTTTTCGGTGAAGGATAAATTTATCCAGAACAAGTTCTTCAGGATTTATCGAAATAGTAAAGGTTTTATCGTTTTCCCACGAGTAATCGCCCAATGCAAAATTTAGTTTCGGGAATAAAAATTCGAAAGCATTCGGATACACAGCAACTTCGGATGTAAAACTTAATCTGTTCACCTTGTCGATATCGGAAGTATATACCAGCTTTCCTCTCCCCTTAGAAAAATCAAAATTTAATTTTAAATTATCCAAGTCGATTTTGTTGAAGACAATTTTTTTTGCTTCCGATGTTACATTCAGGTTTAATTTATCAAAAAGATTTTCTTCGACGATAGAATCGATATCATATTTTATCGAACCATCGGAAATTAATACACCAGTGCCAACTGAGCCGATAAAAAAATCGTTGATTTCGATTTCACCTCTATTCGTTATGCCCCATTTATCTTTTCTGAGTGAACCTTTAAGCTCACCAATGAAATTAAAGGGTGTTCCGTTAACAAGATTAGAGATAGATACTAAATTTTTCGATCGAATCTCATAATTAAACCAATAAGGGCTATCTTCCTCTGGTTTGATATGAAACTTTGTTATCTCCTCGACCTTCAAATGATTGGATTTTTTAGTTCGATGGGAAATTGCTTCAGAAAAGCTTGACGCAATATCAGAGAAAATACTAGGAATTTTTGGGAAATCGATATGACCGTTTAGTAAAATATCGGCCATCGAGGATTCGATTTTTAAAATCTTGTTTGAACTATCTTTCTGATTTAATGTTAATTGAATTTCTTCTTGTTGAAATTTATGTTCACCAATAGTCGATGGAAATATTGTCAGGTTTGCTGTTGCATTTGCATTGTTTACATTCGTACCAGAAAGTATTATCGAAGCCTGTAATGAGAGGTCGCTCTCATAATCTTTATTATCTAAAAAATTAGACAAATTTAAAGATGTAATTGAGGCTTCTGTATTATATTTGGGTAATTGAGGATCTGTATAATCAAGATTAGCTGTTATGTACGATTCCATTCGGTCGGATTTGAAGCGAGATACCATCTCGATTTTTTTATCTTTGACTTGAATTGCAAGATTTGAATTATCTAACTTTAAGTTTGCCAATTTCGATGAGTCGATTTTCAAATTGACTCGTGCATCTAAATTATTTATACTCGAACCGATCCCTTCGAATGTACCAGAAGAGTTAATTGTGCTAACAAATTTTTCGTCATCCAACAGCTTAGCAAAATTTAAAGCGAATGTTTGGAAATTACCTTCGTACTTTAATAGAGAATCTTTCAGGTTAAGACTGAGTTCAGCTTGAGCTTTCCCAACATCTGTTTGAATATTTAATTTCGTTTTGAAATCTAATGGGCTACCCAGGTAAGATGCGAATATCAGAGAGTTGTTGATGTTTTTGAACTGAGGAATTTTAAAATAAGGTAACAACCGGTTAACATCCGAAGGTTTGATGCGGGCTTCATCAATTCTTACATCTAAAAAGAGATCGTTTGGAGTGTGCAGGTTCGAAATACTCCCTTCGATTTTTAAGGATGAGTTAAATGTTTGCAGGTTGAGGTGGTTAACAAAAAGATTCCCAAACTCACCGTTTGCATCTAAATCAATATAAACTGATCCATTCAAAAAATAGACTGGAGACAGGAAACTTTTCAATTCGTTCAGGTTTATCACGCTCCCAGTTACTTTTAGCGAAACCGGTTTATTTTCAAAATTTGCCAACAATAGTTTGTCAAAAACATTTACATCCTTCAAACTTGCATCTATTTTTATGCTTGAATTTTTTGAAGCCGCCACAAGATTTTTAACTTCAATGTTTTTTTCATCGAGGAGGACTTCGCCACTAAGTGACAATAAATCGAACGAAGTTGATGGCAGATATCCCTGTAAGTCTTTAATTTTCAATTTGATATTATTATGCTTGAAAACTCCCGAAATCTCTGTGTTCAAGTTGTTTACCAATAAGTGGTGGTAATCTAAATATTGAGTAGTAGTATCAATATGATGTCTGTAAACTTGCCGAAGCGAATCGTGGACTAAGAAAGTTCCATTTTTTACTTTAACATTTGCAAAAGCTATTGTCCATTCAAATTTAGAAGGAGGAGTTTCCTTAGGTTTAAAGATTTGGGAGATGTTCCATTTACCATCTTTCGATTTTAAGATGTTTACTTTAGGATGCTCGATTGTTAAACTACGGAGTGTAATTTTTTTACCCACGATCGAATACGGGTCGTGATGTAGTTTAATTTTGCCGGCTGTGAGAAATTCGACGTTGCCCTGCGTGATAGCTAATGAATCTACCGAAAATCCTGTGATAAAATTTCCGCCGATGGTCCCAAGATAAAGTGAACCGTTTATATTTTCAGAAACATTCGAGAGAATAAATTCGCGCAGGCGATCTTTAAAAACTTTAGTTTGAGTAAAACCGATTGCTACAATCAAGATAAAAATAAACAACCCAAACAGATAACCTATAATTTTAAGACCTTTTTTAATCATTCCTTGATATAGAGTTCGTACAATATCTTTTTATTATTGTATCCACGATATTTGTCGTAGAACGATCCTGAATAAATTCAATGGTAGCTACTTTACCTCCGTTGGCTTCAACAATATCTTTACCCACAATATTTTCTATATTCCAGTCGGCACCTTTCACCAAAACATCAGGGATGATAGCTTCTATTAAATTCAAAGGTGTTTCTTCTTCGAAGATACAAACAAAATCGACCGGACAAAGATTAGCTAACACAAAAGCCCTGTCGTTGTGAGGTACGATTGGTCGTTTTTCCCCTTTAATTTTTCGGACTGAAGCGTCGGAGTTCAAACCAACAATAAGAACATCACCTGCCGATTTTGCTTTCAACAAGTATTCAACGTGCCCGCGATGAATTATATCAAACACCCCGTTGGTGAAAACAACTTTTTGGTTTTGTTTTTTTTGCAAATCACGAATTGCGATTAATTCTTCCTTGTTAACTATGCGTCCCATTATTTATCTACTTTTCTAAGAGGTCTATGATTCATATCTTCTAACAGAGTTTGAAGCAATTCATCTTTATCAATCGGAACAATTCCAACTTCGCCACATACAATTCCACCTGCAGTATTAGCCAGAACGGCAGCTTCGATTATATCTGCTCCGCTTACCATAGCCATAGTTAGGGTCGAGATTACTGTGTCGCCTGCTCCTGAAACATCTAACACAGAGCGTGCAGTTGTTTGGATGTTTTTAAAACTACCATTCCGTCCGAAAACCGCCATCCCAAACTCACCTCTTGTGATTATTACGTATTCAGCTTGTAAAGTATCAACGAGTTTTTTTCCCGCATACTCAAGGGTTTGATTGTCTTTTAACTTTATTCCAAGTGCTTCTTCAGTCTCTTTTCTGTTTGGTTTAAACACGGTAACGTTTTTGTACTCAAAAAAATTATTAAACTTTGGGTCTATCGTAATAATCTTATTATATTTTTTACTAATATTTATTGCACCCGAAATAATTTCCCTCCCCACAACCCCTTTGTTATAATCTTCAATAATTATAGCATCTACTGACGAAATATTCGATTTTAAAATTTGTAAAAGCTTTTTTTGCAAATTGTTGTTTGCCTCTTTCTTCACTTCGCGATCGATCCTAACTACATGCTGGTTATTTGCAATTACACGTGTTTTGACAGTCGTTGGGCGCTCGTCATCAAAAATAATTCCTGATGTATCTAAACCTTGTTCTTTACAAATTTCTAAAAAAATTTTGCCACTTCCATCGTTTCCCAATAAACCAAGAAGCATTGGTATGCCACCTAATGATTTGATATTGTTGGCAACATTTGCTGCTCCACCAAGCCTGTTTGATTCGGTCTCAATATCGAGTACAGGTACAGGGGCTTCGGGAGAAACACGTGTAACTGTCCCCCAAAAATACCGATCTATCATTAAATCACCGATAATCGCTATTCGTTGTCCATTTAAGTTTTTAAATATTTCTTCTAATCTTTTTTCTGGTATTAGCATTATGTTATGAAGTTAATTTAAATTTTCTTTTTAAATATATACAGAAACTACCTTACTTTCAAGTGTATTATATATTTTGATTTATTACATCATTTATGTATATTTTATTCAAATGAATATGCTATCTCGAATAACTAAAGAAAAATTAAAATTTATTCGTAAACTCTCTCAAAAAAAGTTTCGAGAAATTGAAAGAAGGTTTGTAATCGAAGGAATAAAAATAGTTGAGGAAGCTTTGGCTTCCGACTGGATAACGGAATCGGTTTTAGTTACTGATGAATTCTATTCCAATATATCAAATAAATATCTGTTTGAATTAATTGAAAATAAAAATGTTCCGGTACTTCAAGTATCCACTATGGAATTAGACTCTATAACCGACACCCAAACGGCACAAGGTATTGCCGCAATTGTTGAAGAAAAAATAAGCGAACCAATAAATTTTACATTCAACTCTGTAATGGTTGCTGTCGATAAGATTTCGGATGCTGGGAATCTTGGCACAATAATAAGAATTTGCGACTGGTTCAAAATCGATTCCTTACTAATCGGGCAAGAGAGTGTGGAATTGTTCAATCCGAAAGTTGTACGAGGAACAATGGGTTCGGTTTTTCATCTCCCGATTTACAGGAATGTTGATTTAGTCAGTTATTTAAGTGAAGCAAAAACTTTCGGATTCAAAGTATATGCGGCAACAATGAATGGAAGTCAGTTTCAACTGCAAAATTATCAGCCAAAATCAATTTTTGTTTTTGGCAGCGAGGCGCACGGAATTTCGGATGAAATACAAAAAATAGCAGATATAAAGATCACAATCCCTCGCTTCGGTAAGGCAGAATCTCGAAATGTTGCCGTAGCCTGCGGAATCGTAATCGCTAAAGTCAAACTATGAATCTTTTCTAAACATAAAACGTTTAATTAATGTCGAACACATAAGTATTGATATGAAAAATATATATTTAAAAATATTTATAATATTTGTAGCATCCCTGTCTATATATCAAACGGGAACAGCACAAGAAACTATTTTTGGAAAGAACAAAGTTCAATATAAGAAATTTGTTTACTCATATATTCAGTCCGAACATTTTGATGTATATTTTACCGAAGGAGGTAAAGACATAGCTCAGTATGCAGCTGAAGCTGCCGAGTCGGCATATAAATCGATTAGCAAATCATTTAACTATGAAATCGCAAACCGAATTGCAATTATTGTTTACAATTCGCACAACGATTTCCAGCAAACAAATGTTATTTACCAATATATGGAAGAAGGCATCGGTGGTGTAACTGAGTTGTTCAAAAACAGAATTGTAATACCATTCGAAGGGGACTACAAGAAATTCAGACATGTTATACACCACGAACTGGTGCACGGAGTAATCAACGATATGTTTTATGGTGGTTCGTTACAATCAATTATCACGAACAATATAATGATTCAGTTACCACTTTGGTTTAACGAAGGTTTGGCAGAATACGAGGCGCTCAAATGGGATACCGATTCGGATATGTTTATGCGAGATGCAACAGTTCACGAAAATCTCCCCCCAATCGATTACCTTGGAGGATACTTTGCATACCGCGGCGGGCAATCGGTTTGGTATTACATTGTTAATAAGTATGGCGAACAAAAGATAAGTGAAATTTTAACACGCATCAAAGGCACACGAAATGTAGAGCAAGGGTTCAAAGCGGCAATAGGGCTAAAAATCGAAGAATTGAGTGAACGCTGGCAGAAAGAGATGAAGATTACTTATTGGCCCGATATTGCGAAGCGGGAAGAACCAAACGACTTTGCTCAACAACTCACTAACCATAAAAAAGAGGGAAGTTTTTATAATACAAGTCCTGCCATCTCGCCTCAAGGCGATCGCATAGCTTTTATCTCGAATCGGGACGATTACTTTGATGTATTTATAATGAATTCACTCGATGGCAAGATTGAGAAGAAACTAATTAAAGGACAACGAACCCCCGATTTCGAAGAATTGCATCTATTAACTCCTGGAATGTCGTGGTCGCCAGATGGGGCTAAAATAGCACTTGCAACAAAAAGTGGTGCACAAGATGCAATTATGATTATAGATGTAAACACGAGCAAAAGTAGTAAATTAGAATTTGGTTTAGATGGTATATTTAATGTCGACTGGTCTCCAAAAGGCGACAAACTTGCCTTTATAGGAAACACCCCTAAACAATCCGACGTATACACTTACGATTTTAATACAAAAGAATTGCAGAATCTAACACAAGATATTTTTTCCGACCACGAACCGGCATGGTCGCCCGATGGAGAAACAATCTATTTTACATCCGACAGGAAAGGTTTTATTTCGTCCGATTTATATCCAGCCAACTTCAAAATGCATGATTTCAACCACGACGAAAGAGATTTGTATAAAGTGGATATACAGACAAAAATTATTTCAAGAATATTAGAGCTACCGAATAGTGAAGAAACCTCGCCGGTTGCAGCCCCCGACGGTAAAAATTTATTATTTATATCAGATCTTAATGGTATCAATAATATTTATGTTTATAACCTCGAAACACATACATATAAACCCCTTACTAACTCATTAACCGGCATTTACCAAATCTCAATCTCAAAAGATGGTAACAAGCTCTGTTTTGCCTCGATGATTAACAGTGGCTTCGATTTGTTTCTGATGAAAAATCCCCTTGAGAAAAACTTAAATATATCAGAATTAGAACCAACAGAATTTAAAAAACAACAGCAACAAAAACCGCACGATAATATAGTATTGGAGTCAACACTTAAAGATACTATTAAAATTTCGGAAGATATTTTAATAACTCCTGAGGAAGACTCGGCAGGCGTATACGGAAAGGATGTAAAATTAGATTTAAGAAACTACGTTTTCAGCCCTCCCCAACCTGAAAAGACTTTTAAAAATTTAGATTCTATTTCAGTTAAGTCAATCAAAAATAACCGGGATGAAACTGGTGAGTACATAGTTAATAAGTATAAATTAAATTTTTCACCTGATATCGTTTATGGGAGTGCTGGTTTTAGTACCTATTACGGAATTCAAGGTTCGACCGTAATGGCATTCAGCGATATGTTAGGCGACCACCAAATTATTTTTATAACAAACTTAGTAGGCGACCTGAAAAATAGCGACTACATGCTCACATACTATTCGTTACCGGCAAGAATCGATTATGGCATTACAGGTTTTCATAGTGCCCGCTTTATTGTATTAGGTGATAACTATTTTAACTTCCTCTATAGATTTCGAACTTATGGCGCATCGGTTAGTGCTGCATATCCTTTATCAAAATTCTATCGCTTCGATTTAGGTTTATCTTACTTTGCACTTTCGAAGGAAAACCTCGATTTACCCACCGAACCCATTCAGCGAAGAAGTTTACTTCTACCATCGGTCAGTTTTGTGCACGACAATTCACTGTGGGGCATAACATCCCCCGCAAATGGAACACGCTACAACCTAACGATGTACGGAACTCCAAAAATTTCTCAGGACGGCTTAAGCTTCGTTTCTCTATTAGGTGATTACCGAACATACTTCAAACTTTGGAAATATTATACATTTGCATTCCGATTCGCAGGTGGTGCAAGCTTTGGTGCAGACCCACAAAGATTTGTTATAGGTGGAGTTGAGAACTGGCTTAACCGGCAATTTACTAACGAACAAATCCCAATCGAAAATGTCGAAGATGTTCTCTTCCTCACTTCAGGTGTACCTTTAAGAGGATACATATATAATACTCGTATAGGTACAAAATATTTTCTGTTGAACAACGAATTCCGCTTCCCATTCTTTGGCTATTTAGCGGCTGGTCCATTACCCATCTTTTTACAATCCTTAACTGGGGTAATGTTTCTCGATATTGGTGGCTCGTGGCACCATAAAAAGGATTTTCAAGCTTTTGCCAGAAACAGCGAAGGTATGTATATGAAAGATTTACTAAGCGGAACTGGCTTTGGAACTAGATTAGTTCTGCTCGGATTTTTGGTTAAAATTGATGTCGGATGGTGGTTCAATTTACAAGGATTTTCAAAACCTAAATACTACATTTCGTTAGGTGCCGATTTTTAATGGTATGAAAAATTGTTTAAAGGACTGCATTGAATAAAAACCTTATCACCAAAAATACAAATATACTACTTGTCAAGTACAATAAAATGTTTCGTATTTTTTTCTTGGTTTCTGTTTTTAATAGTGTCATCGTTATACCTTTTTAATTTTCGAGTTATTATTCGTTCGTTGGTAAAATAAAAAATCTTAACCTTAAATGAAAGTGGAGTGTGTTTTTAATCACACATTTTGGTATATTGCGAACAAATATTTTGGTGTCGAATAAATGAAAATACTAATTACATTAACATTTCTGTCAACCTTCATCACAGGATGTAGCATACAACAAATTGCCATCCGCTCGATGGGGGGGTTGATGGAAAATGGTTTCATAGTTTTGAATGAGGAGTCGGATTTAGATATCGCTGAAAAAAGTGCCTCTTCAAATCTGAAACTACTCGAAGCAATGATAAAGAGTGATCCTAAAAACGAAAAACTTTTGCAACTTGCAAGTATGGGTTATTCGAGCTACGCTTTAGGATTCGTTGAAGATGAATCGCCCGAACGAGCACGAAATTTTTATTTACGATCTAAAAATTATGGAATGCTTTTGCTCAATAAAAATAAAGCTTTTGCTGAAGCACAAACAGGTGATTTAGAAAAATTTTCTAATGCTCTTCAAACATTTTCTAAAAGGGACATACCTGCCCTATTTTGGACTGGTATCGGCTGGGGAAGTTATGTAAGTTTAACACTTACAGAACCAGAAGCACTGGCCGATTTACCTAAAGTAGAAGCAATTATGAAATATATTGCTGAAAAGGATAGTTCCTATTTTTATGGAGGTGCTCACTTCTTTTTAGGAGCCTTATACGGAAGCCGTCCAAAAGCTTTGGGTGGAAATCCCGAAGAAGCTAAAAAACATTTCGAAAAATGTTTACAAATAAATGGGGGAAAATTCTTAATGTCGTATGTTTATTACGCCCGCACATATGCTGTTCAAATACAAGACCGAAATTTATTTGAAGAGTTACTCACAAAAGTTGATGAAACATCTATCGACGTTTTACCAGAAGCTCGTTTATCAAATGCAATAGCGAAGAAAAAAGCCGAAAGACTTCGTAATCAAGTAATCGATTTATTTTAACTGTGGAGAAACCTTGAAAAAATTTATTTTATTCCTTTCAATTTTTATAATATCATTAGGGAATGCACAACAATTTACAATAAAATTTGCAACACTTGCACCCGACGGAACTACATGGATGAATGTTATGAAAGAATACGATTCTGCGATACGAAAAGAAAGCGGTGGCAGACTCGGATTTAAAATTTTTGCCGGCGGTGTACAAGGCGACGAGAAAGATGTGCTTCGCAAAATTAGGCTCGGACAATTACACAGCGCTGGTATAACAGGAGTTGGCATCGGCGAAATTGCACCCAAAGCACGTATTCTTGATTCCCCCTTCCTTTTTAAATCCTACGACGAAGTGGACCATATTTACAAAATGTTTGAGCAGGAATTTGCATCAAGTTTTGATGAGGGGGGCTATATTTTGCTCGGTTGGGCTGAAGTTGGCTTCGTCTATGTTTTTACAAATGTCCCAATCAATAAAAAAGAGGATATGAAAAATGTAAAAATGTGGGCATGGGAAGGCGACCCGATTGCCGAAGCGGCTTTTAAATCGCTCGGTTTGAATCCGATACCTCTTTCGGTTACTGATGTGCTTACTTCTCTCCAAACAAAATTAATAGATGGATTTTATACATCGCCTCTTGCGGCTTTAGGACTTCAATGGTGGACTCGCGTGAAATATGTTTTCACACTTCCCCTTGCCGATGCTGCGGGTGCTGTGGTTATCTCCAAAAAAATGTATGACCAACTACCAAAAGATTTACAAGAAATTCTTTTACGAAACGGCAAGAAATATATGGCAAAGTTGACTGAACTATCGCGAAAGGATAACGAAAAAGCACTCCAGACTTTAATGAAAAACGGAATTAAATCAACTCAACCAGCCTCCGAAAAATTAGTGAGTGAATATGAAGAAATCGGGAAAAAAGCTCGCCAATCGTTAGTGAACCGACTATATTCTGCTGAATTTTTAAATAGAATTGAACAGTCTATTTTAGAATATAGAAATTCAAAAACTAAATCGTCTCAATGAACTTTCTCCTTCGAATCAGCAATAAAGTTTCTAATGCAGAAAAAACGCTTGCAATTTTTTTGCTTGGTTTGATGATTCTCCTCTCATTTTTGCAAGTTGTTCTGCGAAATATTTTTTCAACAGGGATACTTTGGATAGACCCCCTGCTTCGTAACTTTGTACTCTGGATTGCATTTTTGGGTGCATCCCTTGCAACTCATAACGAAAAAAATATCAATGTCGATATCTTCAGCCGCTTTCTTCCCGAAAGATGGAAGCATTTTACAAAAACCGTTATTTATATTTTTGCTGCTTTAGTTTCTTTTTATCTTTTAAAAGCATCCATCACTTTCCTACTCGATGAGTACGAATCCGAAACAATTTTATTCACAATCGGCCAAGTAAATATTTTTTCTTGGTGGATGCAGATCATTGTTCCAATCGGATTTGGAATGATGCTTTTCCGTTTCCTCCTCTTTGCTCTTCAATATTTTATTAAAGCTGTATTTCCACAAACCACGAAAGTTGTCAGTTAATGGAAACAGTTTTAATCGTCATTGTAATTCTGTTACTCGCTTTATTCGGCTCTCCCCTATTTGCAATCATCGGGACAATAGCATTACTCGCATTTCACTCGGCTGGTATCGATATGTCGGCTGTAATCGTGGAACTTAATCGGTTAGCAAATACACCTACATTAATTGCCATTCCGTTGTTTACCTTTGCTGGTTATATTTTAGCCGAAAGTAAATCGCCCCAACGGATAGTCGGTTTAGCGCGTGCTTTATTCGGTTGGTTCCCCGGTGGTTTAGCTATCGTTTCATTAGTCTCCTGCGCCATTTTTACGGCCTTCACAGGTGCATCGGGTGTTACTATCATTGCACTCGGCGGTTTACTTTATCCGATTCTTTTAAAAGAAAATTATCCCGAAAAATTTTCACTCGGATTGATGACTACTTCTGGGAGTTTAGGTTTGCTCTTCCCTCCAAGCCTGCCAATTATTTTATACGGACTGGTTGCGAAAATCAGTATCGACAAATTATTTGTAGCCGGCTTCATACCCGGTATGTTACTGCTAATTTTCCTCTCAATTTATAGTGTTAGACACGGCATAAAATCAGAAATTCCTAAAATTCAATTCACTTTTAAAAATGTATTCGAAGCAGTAAAAAATTCGGCTTGGGAAATACCTTTACCATTTATAGTCATAGGCGGAATTTACGGCGGTCTTTTCACTGTTACCGAAGCAGCTGCTATTACTGCTTTTTATGTTGTTGTAGTCGAAGTATTTATTTATCGCGACCTGACATTGTTTAAAGATGTTCCTAAAATTATGCACGAAAGTATGGTGCTTGTCGGTGCTATTCTAATTATTTTAGGTACTGCTTTGGGTTTAACCAATTATCTTATCGATGCCGAAGTTCCGATGAAACTATTTACATATATACAGGAACTTATTACGAGCAAAATATTATTCCTGATTCTGTTGAATATATTTTTGTTGATTGTTGGAATGATGATGGATATTTTTTCGGCAACGATTGTAGTTGTTCCGCTAATTATTCCGATTGCATTAGCTTATGGCGTTGACCCTGTACATTTAGGAATAATCTTCCTCGTGAATTTGGAAATCGGTTATGTAACTCCTCCGGTTGGATTGAATCTTTTCATTTCATCCTACCGTTTTCAAAAACCGATATCCGAAATTTATACATCAACACTTCCTTTTATTTTAATCAGATTGATAATTCTGATACTCGTTACTTACATCCCGCAGTTGAGTTTGTTTCTCGTGAATTTATTAGGGATAGAATAAGTAGATGCGATTAATGGTTTAATAGCTCTACTCAACATCAACTAAAAACAAAAACGGATAACTGAGTATAGTTAATAGTATTTGGTTTTATTTATTGCTTTTTAACAATTCTCTTATCTCAATTAGTAGTTCCGCTTCTTTTGAAAGCTTAGGTGATTCTGGAGCAGGTGGAGCTTCTGCTTTTTTAAGTTTATTCATCCCTTTGATAATTAAAAATACACTAAAAGCAACTATGATAAAGTCGATTACGGTATTAATAAAAACACCATAATTGAGTGTAACTGCAGCAGATGTTTCGGTTGCCTGTTTCAGAGTAATTGCTAAATGACTAAAATCAACTCCCCCCATTAGTAACCCGATTGGAGGCATTAGCACATCGCTAACTAATGAGCTGACAATTTTTCCAAATGCAACTCCAATTATAATACCTACTGCCATATCCACAACGTTACCACGCATTGCGAAAGCTTTAAATTCTTTAATGATCGACATAATGTTTCTCCTTCCCGCTACTCAGATATAGGAGTAGCGATTTAAATTGTTAATTGATTTATTTTTTATAGAATTGTATATTTAACACCAAATTGTAAGGCTTCTTTAATTTGTGTTTTCAGCGATTGGCTTTTCTCGTATATCAACACAACATTTAAATTCGTGTTGAAATATCTGTTAATTTGTGCTGTGATTGTATTATCCCATCTTACATCCCATACATCTAAACTATTAAATCGACTGAACAATCTTAATTTACTTGAAGCTAACATATTTTCAGCAAATGAGTACGAACCTTCGGTAACAGATTCAATACCGGTTTCAAGTTTAAACCTCTCGATTTTATCAAGTGTTTTAGGATCGTCCACATATAAATGTGCAAATTGATCTGCAAATGTTTCCTGAAGAGCGACACCCAAACGGCTTGAAAATACATTATCCTTACTGTAATTAAATCCCAAACTTTGTGTGATGTAACCGGGGTCGAAGAATTTTGATGTTTGTTCAGCAGGTGTTTTTGTATAATTGTAACCCGCGCCGATAACAGTTCTGACTGTGTTGCTGAAGTAAGGATTTACTACCCAATTGATGTTGTACGAAAGTACACTCTCTAAATAAATTTCATTATCGTTAGTTCTGAAATCGGCACTGCCTAATTTTGTTCTTCCGAATGCTAACTTCAGATTATTTTTTAATCCCCACGCGTTAGAAGAATAAAGAACATCAACCTTACTGAAGAAAGTCCAAGCCAACGAATTATCGCCACCCTGAGTCCAATTGCTTAACGCAATCTGACTGATGTTTAAACCTGTAATTGCCGATTTTGACCAATTGCTCTTAGGTAAGGAATCTGTCTGCGCAAATAGAATTGTTGAAAATATTGTTAAAACGGTAATAATTAAAGATTTCATATTTCTGTAACCTTATTTTGTTTAGTATGAGAGACTTCTGAAAAATCAAATCTGCGATGGATAAATCATTTAAAAGAACACAGATAAACGCGGATTTGACGGATAT
>CAMTVZ010000231.1:0-1235 GCA_947085285.1 uncultured Ignavibacteriota bacterium | reverse complement strand
GTGCAATTACTATTTGATCTGTAGGTAATTTCCCGTACCACGCTCCCCCTGTAAGATTGTATGGGACCCAATCTATAAATAATTCCATTGTCTTATGAGTTATATCATACCGCAGTAAATGACCTGTTGGAATCATTTGATATAAATACCCCGCAGGGTCACTAATGTATACATAACGACCATCCGGACTTACACCCATTTGTGAAAACTTCCCGCATAAATATTCACCTATAACTTTTTGACTATTTAAATCAACTACATGAAACGTCCCATAACCTCCGCCGCCTACCCAATTAAAAACGGTTACAAATAAATATTTTCCGTCGGGCGATATAGCAATATCTGATGCTTGCATAGATATTTGTTTTAAACTATCGCTTGTTAATACTATTTTATTTTCTTTTTTATAAGTTTCTAAATTATATACATAAATTCCGTCAATCCCACTTAATGTTGAATAATTTTTAGTTTTATATAAAACGTATAACTTTTTCTCGTCAGGTGAATTTTCTAAACGCAAGATCATTCCTAAAGAATCTTCCTGTATTAAATCTAAATTATTTGCATCCCAAATTCTTAACTTCCCTGCAGTTGTTAATAATAAATTCTTTTTTTTAAGCATATGAAAATACCAACCATTGAAACGTAAAAACCAACCTTCCACGTTAATGCTTCTTATTATTGCTTTTGTTTTTGCATTGATAGTGTATAAAACATAATTATTGTTATTATCGGACCATATTGTGTACCATTTAGAATAATCGGGTGAGAATTCTATACAAAATGGAACGCCAGGCGTTGTTTCCAAACTATCAATTTTCTCTAATGAATTTGCATTGAACACTTGTATCCCGCACCAATTACCATCTATGGATGCAAACAAAGCTAAGTCATCTGGTAATGGTTGTGGAGGATTGACAGGTGGTTCAACCGGTCCGCTTTCCTTGCAACCAAACTGCATAAAAATAGTCATTGCAGTTATAAACACTATCAGTCGCACTAACAATATCATGCTCGTTATCCTTCTGTATTTCTTGGTCTGTTAGTTCATCTAAAATATACAACCGGGGGGGGTAAAGTCAATACCCCAAATGGGGTATTTTTGTAAATGTCTTCCACGAACGTTTTTAAGATTCGGAAGACCCACTTCTGAAAAATTAAATGCCTCGATATCCTCCTTATTTGTTAAACGCATCGTCATCGCATAAGGACCATCTTTTTTACTTTAGTGTAGG
>CAMTVZ010000230.1:0-17309 GCA_947085285.1 uncultured Ignavibacteriota bacterium | reverse complement strand
TTAAAAGGATATTAAATGGCAAAGAAGAATAAATTTTCAGGAAGAGATTATATTTCAGTATTCGATTTTTCGACTGAGGAGATTTGGAAGATATTTAAGCTCGCAAAAGCTATGAAAGCTAACCCAAAAAAATATCGGAAATCGTGCGAAGGAAAAATCATGGCTTTGATTTTCGAGAAGCCATCGCTTCGCACACGTGTAACTTTCGATGCGGGCATTAAACAATTAGGGGGCGATTCGATTTATCTTTCTCCTTTAGAAATAAATTTAGGGAAGCGCGAATCGGTTTACGATGTTGCGAAAAATTTGGAACGGATGGTTGATGGAATTATGATTCGCACATTCGGGCACGATATTGCAACCGGGCTTGCCGAGAATGCCAACATTCCAATCATCAACGGGTTAACCGACTTCGAACATCCTTGCCAGGCAATGGCCGATTTCTTTACTTTGTGGGAGTTCAATAAAAAATTAGAAAAAGTAAAATTAACTTACGTAGGCGATGGTAATAACGTAGCCCATTCGCTTATACTCGCTGCTGCACGTATCGGGCTTTCAATTTCGATTGCAACTCCTAAAGGTTATGAACCGAGCCAAAAGATTTTGGAGATGGCAACTCAAGGTGCAAAGAAGACCGGCGCAAAAATCCATCTTACAAACGATCCATTTGAAGCAGTGAAAAATGCCGACGCAGTTTATACAGATGTTTGGGCAAGTATGGGGCAGGAGAAGGAAGCTGAAGAGAGAAGAAAAATTTTCTTACCATATCAAGTTAATACTGAACTGATGAAGCATGCGAAGAAAAACGCACTCTTCTTGCATTGTTTGCCGGCTCATCGCGGCGAAGAAGTAACCGACGAAGTAATCGACAGCAAGAACTCGGTTGTATTTCAGGAAGCTGAAAACCGCTTACACGTTCAAAAAGCAATTATGCACGAATTATTGAGGGATTAATGAAGAAAATTGCTGTAATTGCAATCGGTGGTAATTCACTCATTCGTGCAGGTCAACGCGGCACTATCGAAGAACAGTTCGAAAATGTAACCAAAACATCTGAGCAAAAAGTAAAACTGTTCCAAAAGGGCTACGATGTAATTATAACTCACGGAAATGGTCCACAAGTAGGTGCTCAGTTGTTGCGTTCCGAACTTGCAAGCTCGCAAGTTTACACACAACCGCTCGATGTGTGTGTTGCCGATACACAAGGTTCGATGGGTTATATGTTACAACTCGGAGTCCAAAACGAGTTAGCACATCATAACATTAACATCAGCGTGGCTACTATCGTTACACAAGTTGTAGTTGATAAAAACGACAAAGGTTTTACGAATCCGAACAAACCTATAGGTCCCTTTTATTCAAAGGAAGAAGCCGATCGCAAAATTAAAGAACTTGGTTGGAAAATGGTAGAAGATGCTGCCCGTGGTTATCGCCGCGTAGTCCCCTCGCCTCAGCCCTTGGAAATTGTAGAATTAGAATTCATAAAGTCCTGCATCGAAAAAGATTTGATTGTAATTTCGTGCGGTGGCGGAGGAATTCCAGTAATACGCGAAAATTCTAAATTGAAAGGTGTTGAAGCTGTTATTGATAAAGACCGTGCCTCAAGTTTGTTGGCTTCGAAACTAAATGCCGATGTCTTCATAATATCGACCGATGCTGAATATGTTTGTTTGAATTATAAAAAATCGAATCAAATAAATTTAGAGAAAGTTACACTCGCAGAAATTAAGAAGTATTATAACGAGGGGCATTTTCCGCCGGGCAATATGGGACCTAAAATTGAAGCGGCAATAAGTTTTCTCGAAAACGGCGGTAGTGAAGTTATAATAACAACCCCCGAAAAAATTGTAGATGCAGTTCAAGGTAAAACCGGAACTCGTTTAGTTCCATAATAATGGAGAGAATAGAACATGAAACCAAAACATATAATTGAATCGCAACAGTTTAACGTTCCGTTTATTACTGAATTATTTTCATCGGCACAGAGGATGGAAAAAATTGCGGCAAAAGGGGGAACGCAGGATTATAACAATAAAATAATGGCATCCCTTTTTTACGAACCATCAACACGGACTCGGTTTTCGTTTGAGACAGCAATGCATCGTTTGGGGGGCAGAATTCTTTCGACCGAGAACGCTCATGAATTTTCATCAGCTATTCGAGGCGAAAGTTTAGAGGATACTATTAAAGTTATCAGCCATTTTGTTGATGCAATAGTTTTACGCCACAACGAAATTGGTGGTGCAAAACGTGCCTCCGAAGTTTCGTCTGTCCCAATTATCAACGCAGGCGATGGTAAAGGTGGGCAGCATCCGACTCAAGCACTCACCGATTTATATACAATCTTCAAAGAAATTAAAACTATCGAGGGGTTAAATATCGCTTTAGTCGGCGACCTTGCACAAGGAAGAACTGTTCGTTCGTTAGCTTATTTACTCAGCAAATATGAGAGAGTAAAAATATTTTTTGTAGCTCCCGAAAAACTTCAGATACACGAAGATATTTGTAATCATCTCGAAGAAAATGAAATATGGTTTACGAAAGAAAACGATTTGCGGAAAATTGTCGGTGAAGTTGATGTTGTTTATCAAACACGCATCGAAAAAGAAAATCTAAAAGTAACCGAATCTGAATATGAAAAAATAATGGAATCGTTTTATATAGATTCGAAAATGATGCAAAAGTTAAAACAGAATGCGATAGTAATGCATCCCCTTCCGCGTTTAAAGGAAATTTCGGCGGAAGTTGATACCGACAAACGTTCTGCATATTTTCGTCAGGCACAGAATAGTATCTACATCCGTATGGCCCTTTTAGCCAATGTGATGGAAACATAGCCTGTGTCGGGCAGTTCGAAATTCTTGCTTTTATATGTAATTTTCTTAAGTTTATTGTAAAATATCATCAAATAATAGGAATTTAATTATGCGTTCTCATAAAAAACCTCAACAATATTGGGCTTTAATACTCGGAGCTTCAAGCGGCTTCGGAGGCGCCACGGCAATTGAGCTTGCAAAAAATGGATACAATATTTTCGGCGTCCATTTGGACAGGCAAATAACATTGCCACAGGTAAAATACGTTATCAAAGAGATCGAAAAAGCTGGCCGCGAGGCAGTCTTCTTTAACATCAATGCTGCCGATGCAATAAAACGACAGGAAACTTTAGACGATATTCAAGAAAGATTAGCAAACGGCGAAAATGGATTGGTAAAAGTTTTAGTTCACTCACTTGCCTTCGGAACTCTCAGACCTTTTATATCAAAATCTCAAAACGATTCAATAACACAGGCACAGATGGAAATGACTTCGGATGTAATGGCTCACAGTCTTGTTTATTGGACGCAAGGACTCGTATCTCGCGGATTATTAGCCGAAGGTGGGCGAATATTCGGATTAACGAGTGCTGGTTCGAAAACTATAATTCCAAATTATGGGGCTGTATCGGCTGCCAAGGCAGCACTTGAATCGCACATCCGCCAGCTCGCTTACGAGCTGGGTCCTATGGGCGTTACTGCAAACGCTATTATGGCGGGGGTTACCGATACGCCAGCACTTCAAAAAATTCCAGGAGCTAAAAAAATGTTAGAGGATGCTAAATTAAAAAATCCACACGGACGAATTACTGTACCTCAAGATGTTGCTCAGGCTATCGTGATGCTTTGCAAAGATGAAAGTAGCTGGATTTCTGGTAACGTTATTGGTGTTGATGGCGGAGAAAGTATTGTAAGTTTTGCTGGCGATAAAAATTCACAAATTAACAAGTAAAATATTAAGGAGTAATTTTAAGGATGTTTGAATTCAATTTTACAGAAGAGCAGTTAATGTTGCGCGATATGGTTCGCGAATTTACTAATAACGAAATAAAACCTATCGCATCAAAAATCGACCAAGAAGAACGTATCCCACCTGAGTTGATTAAAAAAATTGCCGATCTCGGTTTGTTAGGAACCGCATTCCCGACTGAATACGGCGGCGGAGGTTTCGGCGAAGTTGGCTATTGTTTGATGCAAGAAGAAATTGGTAGAGGATGCTTATCGACTGCAACATTTATCGGTGCTCATCAATCAATCGGAACAAACACTATTTATATAGGTGGAAGCGAAGAGCTAAAGAAAAAATACATACCTCCACTTGCTGAAGGAAAAATGATAGCTGCCTTTGCACTCACCGAATCGAAAGCTGGCTCGGATTCGTTTAACGTCAGAACTACTGCGAAATTAGATGGCAACGAATGGGTTTTAAATGGCGAAAAAATGTGGATTACAAATGGAGGAATTGCAGATGTGATTTCTGTTTTTGCAAGAACTGAACGGGGCGTTACAGCATTTGCAGTTGAAACTAAAACTCCTGGCTTCCATGCACATCCACCTGAAAAAAAGATGGGAATAAAAGGAAGCATTACTAACGCACTTACTTTTGATAATGTAAGAATTCCAAAAGAAAATATTATAGGGCAAGAAGGGCGAGGATTTTTAATCGCAATGAAAACTTTGGACGCAGGCCGTCTCGGACTGGGTGCAGCTTGTATTGGTGCGGCAAAAGAAGTTTTAGAACTTTCAACAAAGTATGCAAAAGAGAGAAAACAATTCGATCAACCAATCGCGAATTTTCAAGGTGTTCAGTTTATGTTAGCCGAGATGGGCACACTGATTTATGCAATGGAATCAATCGTTTATCGCACGGCTGTCGATTACGATTTAGGAAAAAACGTCAGCAAGCAATCGGCAATTGTAAAACTTTTCTGTTCAGAAGCCACCGACAAAATAGTTGATATGGCTGTTCAGATTCATGGCGGAATGGGTTATTCGCGTGAAATGCCAATCGAAAGATTTTATCGCGATTCACGTATCAATCGAATTTTTGAGGGGACCAGCGAAATTCAGAAAGGTATTATTGCACGCGATCTACTTAAGAAAAACGGTGTTATGTAAAATAAATAAGGAGAAATAACAATGCCCGAAAAATCCGGAAAAAAGCAGCAAGTAAAAACTTCTCAACTCGATTCACTAATCGAAAAATTAAATTCTTTTTCAACAGATAATTATTGGGATTTAGGAAAATTTTTAGTCGATAAGTTTTTGCCAGCTGCATTAAAGGAGGGAATATTTGGTGAGCAGGCAATGAAAATGCTCGCCTCCCAACCAGGTTGTAAATTCCCATATACGATGTTAAAGCAATGCCAACAGTTTTACACATATTATCCCGATGTCGAAAAACGCCCACTTGCCGAAATATTTTATTTTGATTTAGCTACAAAAGTTGACGACACAACCAAACGACGTGAGTATGAAAAATTAGCTATCCAGAACAAATGGACCATATCGGATTTACGTAAAAAAATCAACGACGACGAATTAGCACGCCGTCAGGATGAAAAAACTAAGTATGGTTTCGATTTGAAAGAAAAAAATTTCTGGTCATTCGATGTTGCCGACCCACGATTCGGAAAACCAAATTATAAAGGTAGAATCCCCGGTCAAGTTGTTGCTAATTTACTTTATTACTACACTAAACAGAATGATTACATTGTAGATCCTTTTGCCGGAAGCGGAACGCTCGGCGATGTTGTTGATGCGATTCCAATTTTTCAAGACAGAAAATACAAAATGTATGATATCGAACCGGTTGACAGCAGAATTATCAGGAACAATGTTCTACAAACCGGCATCCCTGAACAAACTACAAGTGTTGATTTTGTGTTTTTAGATCCACCGTCCGAGTTTTTTCCTCAAACATCTGACTCGTCGTTTGTGGCTTCTACAGCAAAAGCTGAAACAATGCTGAAACTCAAAGGAGTAGTTCGTGAGACTTCCAGGATTTTGAAACAAGGGGGGCGGGTATCTATAATCATCGAACCTACAATTGTTGGAAATGAAATGATAGATTTTCCAGGCGAGGTTTCAAACCTGTTCAAAGAATTTGGGCTGAAGCAAATCGGCCAAGTTTATATGCCTCGTAGAGCCGATTCTTCTAAGTCGAGTAAGTTCGGTGAGAAGGCAATGATCTCAGAAATACGCGAAATATTAACCTTCGAAAAAATTTAATTGCCTTTTATAGCAATATTTCTTAAATTTAAACCGTTCAAAAGGACAGGTAGCTCAGTTGGTAGAGCAACGGCCTGAAAAGCCGTGTGTCGCCAGTTCAATTCTGGCCCTGTCCACTTTGCAAGTCGAGTTACCTGTCTGCCAATTCTGTTTTGGCGGGTTGACTCGACTTTTTTCTGATCAACCCCGTTACCTCAGGTAAAAACCTACTCAAAAATAGTTGAGTTAAATATAGGAAATTCATATACATATACATTATCTTTTATGTGCTTAGTTCAAAATTTCCTGTCTTCATTTGCATTTCATATACAAAAGTATATATTTGTATACAAAAGTACATAGTTGATTACTCAGATTACTCAGATTGAACACAGAATAAACATAAACTGGATCGTATGATAATTCACAGAGTATTTGATGAAGTTTTTCGGTCGTGGTCGCACGTAGCGGTATTACGGGCTTTACTCGATACGTCAACCGGCTTTACCGGTAATGAAGTAGCACGTGTATCGGGGATGCAACCGCGATCGGCATTGAAGGCACTTACTTCGTTGGAAGCGCTCGGAATTGTTCGTCGCCAGCGGGGTGGAAGAGACCACATTTTTACTTTAAATCGAGATCACTTCATCATTCGGGATGCAATCATTTCACTATACCACTCGGAGCGTCAATTCCCCGAGGTTCTTGTTAATGAGCTCAAAGCAATTTTGAAAAGCCCTGTTGTAAGTGCAATAATGTTTGGAAGCGCTGCCAGAAGAGAAGAGACTCCACAATCCGATCTCGATATTTGCTGCATCGTTAAGAGTGAAAAACAAAAAGATATTGTGCGGGATATATTGAATGATAATGCCGGGATATTATTTCGGAAATATGGCGTTAAAATTTCTCCCTTACTTTTTACTGTTGACGAGCTGAGGAAGAAATCAAAACTTCAACTCATTAAAAGCATCATAGAACACGGAAGAGTGATCACCGGAAAAAATCCGAAGGCGTTATTAAATTGCTAAACGACAGGGAAGGAAATCGGTTGATAGATCACGCTATCGAGAATATTTAAATGTTGCGGAACATTTTTATCAAGCCGGGAAAGATTCGTTTGAATTAGAATACCATACAGCTGCAGGTGTTTTGGTTGTACACTCGGCAATTGCCTATGCAGACGCACTCTGTATAAAACTATCGGGACAAAGAAGTGCGGGTGAAAATCATGAAGATGTTATCGCCTTACTAGAAAGCGTTGTCGCAGATAGTGATGATAAAAAGAAAGCAATACAACAGTTAAGGCGAATCATAGAAGAAAAAACGCTGATTTCGTATTCGGGAGAATTGTATACCGCAAGTGGTGTAGGTGAGTTGATGAAAAGGTTAGAGAGGTTTCGTGAATGGGCAGTAGGAATCTTAAACCGGTGATGCAATGATTAAATAACTTATTCTCAACGGAATTATTGCAGGTAGCATCTATTCACTTATTGCCATCGGTTCGCTCTCATTTACAAACAGAGGAATCGCAGCTGAACTCAACAGTGAGCAATTGAAAAGGATATTTTTAGTCTAAAAATTATATTCTTAATTTTAAGCGATATTACACTACTTTAAATTATCGTTATAAAACTTGACAAATGGATTTCATTTCCTTATCTTACAACTGCCATTTACGAGAAATAATGTTTTAGCCGCCTCCCAATTTTTAAATAACCAATATCTTTTAACAATTAATTGGAGATTTTTATGGATGCACTGTTTTCCAAAACTATTAAATCGGGAAAGACCACCTACTTCATCGATGTAAAGGAGGCAAAGAACAAATCGAAGTATATCACAATCGCTGAAAGCCAACCCTCAACAAGCGATGAAAAAAAATTTACTCGTAAAAGCATCGTCGTGTTCGACAACAGCGCCGAGAAACTGCGCAATGCACTCGACGAAGCAATCCAAATGATAAACAAAAAGTAACTACCCCTCCAAATAGCATCATTTTGAAGAGGCAAAGTATATTTATTTTGTCATCGAAAAGCTACGCCCTTTTGTAAAATATCTAAAATCGGTTTATATTTCTACAGTTATGATTCTTTATCGACACATATTGAGAGCACACATAGGACCTTTCTTTTTCTCTTTTTTTACATTGATGTTTATTTTTTTACTTCAATTTGTTATGAAGTATATCGACGATTTAGTTGGCAAGGGATTAAGCCCTCTTGTTATTACTGAATTAATTGTTTTAAATTTAGCCTGGATGGTAGTGTTAGCAATTCCGATGTCTGTGTTAGTAGCTGTGTTGATGGCTTTCGGTGGCTTGTCGGCACAAAACGAAGTTACTGCTATGAAAGCAAGCGGTGTTAGTCTCTATCGCATGATGTTTCCTGTCCTTTTAGCTTCTGTTTTCATCACTTATCTGGCAATCGAGTTCAACAATAAAATTCTTCCCGAAGCTAATCATAAAGCAAAAACTTTGATGATAGATATACGAAAGAAAAAACCAACCTTGACACTTAATGCTGGTATGTTCTCGCAGGAAGTTTCCGGTTACAGTATTCTAGTGCGAAAAACTTTTGAACACTCGAACGAACTCGAAGGGATAACTATTTACGATTACACAAATCCGACAACGTCGGTTGTTATAACAGCAACAAAAGGAACTATCTCGTTTACACACGATTTCCGGAAGCTAATTATGGATTTGGAAGATGGTGAAATACATCAAAAAGATGCTGACGATGAAAGCCAATATCGCCGACTCCGATTTGTGAAACATCGAATCTTGATGAACACAGAAGAATTTGCATTTGAACGTTCGGCTGACGGAACTTTTCAGAGAGGTGATAGAGAGTTGAGTGCTCAGGTAATGAGGCAGATTGTGGATAGCTTGAAACAGGTAAATGAAAAACTTTCCAAAGAAGTGAGCATTTCGGCTATGCAAAGTTTTAACAAAGTTTTCGAAGGGCAGAAAGTTAAAATAGATAGCATTCAGAAAATTAGTATTGCTTATAACGAAGCAAGATTTCAGTTGGGAAACATCGAAAACCAATTATCGATTATAAATTATAACAATGACAGGATAGATGAATATTTAGTTGAGATTTATAAAAAGTATTCGATCCCTTTTGCCTGTATAGTTTTTGTTTTGGTAGGTGCACCATTAGGAATTATTTCACGGCGTGGAGGGTTCGGTATTGCCGCCACACTAAGCTTGGGCTTTTTCGTTTTGTACTGGTCGAGTTTAATTGGCGGCGAGAAATTGGCTGACCGAAATCTGATTTCGCCCTGGTTCGGTATGTGGGCGGCTAATATTATTTTGGGTCTATTTGGAATTTATCTATCTCTAAGGATGGGACGCGAAACACCCGCAATAAATTGGGACTTTTTTCAAAA
Source organism: uncultured Ignavibacteriota bacterium (assembly GCA_947085285.1). Taxonomy (GTDB): domain Bacteria; phylum Bacteroidota; class Ignavibacteria; order UBA10030; family BY39; genus JASEGV01. Next base: position 7,890 of record CAMTVZ010000230.1, on the reverse strand, counting down.
ATTCGTTCCTAAATCTTTTCGAACATTCCAAACCGAAACGTAATATGAAACTATTCGATTTCTATATAATAAAGCAATTTATGCTTACAGCTCTATTTGCAATCGCTGCCATAATCATTTTATTTATTGTAATTGATGTGATGGAAAATTTGGACGATTTCATTGATGGCAGAGCCGATACTATGTTGGTAGTAAAATACTACCTCTATTTTATGCCCGAAATAATCAAACTTATGATTCCAGTCGCTATGCTTTTAGCTGCTTTATTTACAACGGGGAGACTTTCGGCACTTAACGAATTAACTGCGATGAAGGCGGCTGGTATAAGCTTATACCGTTTTATGATTCCACTTCTCATAGTAGCACTATTTGTCAGCGGAGGATTGATTTATTTTAACGGTTGGGTTGTACCCTACACGAACAAACAAAAATTTTCCCTCGCTCGTACATATTTGCATAAATATTTAAGTTATACTTCTAAGTCAAACATTTTTATACAGGATTCGAAAACGCGTATAATTTCAATCGGATATTTTGATGATGCTAAGGGTTTAGCTTCGAATGTTACTATAGAAGATTTCTCTGATACGAATTTAACTGTAGTTCGTGCAACTTATAACGCTAAACAAATGCAGTGGGACGTGCACACAAGAAGTTGGAGTTTGATGAACGGAAGTTTACGAATTTTTAACGGGGATAATGAAAAGTACGAAACATATACAATTCTAAATATAGGCCGACTCAACTTCACTCCTGAAGAAGTCCAAAAAAAACAGCAGCGTCCCGACGAAATGTCGTATCCCGAAATGAAAGAATTCATCTCAAATCAAAAACGTGCCGGTTACGATGTCGCACGTTGGGAGGTCGATTTTTATGGTAAAATTTCATTCCCATTTGCAAGTTTTATTGTTGTGCTCTTTGGTGTACCATTCTCCTCTATCAAGCGTCGTAGTGGTGTGGGGGTCGAGTTTGGCATTGCCGTTGCCATCAGTTTTTTATATATGATTTTTCTAAAAATAAGCCAAGCTTTCGGTTACAATGGCGATTTGAATCCAATCTTTACAGCTTGGTTAGCTAATATCATTTTTTTCATCGCAGGTATTTATAATCTTATTCGTGTCCCAAAGTAAGTGCATTTGGAATATTTTATATTTTTCTTCCCTCGACTTTTTACTAACCTAACAAAGTAACCTTTCTATGGTTGATATTCAAAAAAATTCTTCTTATAATGCTTTTGCAATCATACGCAGACGGCTGTTCTAATCTTTAAAGCATATTATTATTTATGAAAAAACTATTTTTAATGTTCGCCGTTTTAATAGCTCCTTCATACGCTCAACAGTATGATTTAGATGCTTTAAAATCAATTCCGAAATCAGATGTTTTTTTACAGGGCTTTTATTGGAACTCAACTCCAGGCGGTATCTGGTACGATTCGTTAGCCAAGCTCGCACCTTCATTAGCTTCAGCACGTTTTGGAGCTGTCTGGTTCCCATCTCCAGCAAAAGGTATGGCTGGCGGTTACTCGATGGGATACGACCCTTACGATCATTACGACTTTGGCGAGTACAATCAAAGTGGTTCACGAGAAACTCGTTTCGGCAGCAGGCAGGAGTTGATTAATGCAATAAAAACTTTTCATTCGGTAGGCATACAAGTTTTTGCCGATGCTGTGTTAAATCATATGAACGGCGGCGAACGAAAAATTCCTTATGAATGCAAGCCTTACCCTTCATTCCCCGATTCCTCATATCTTCTCTTTAACTATCCTAATGGCTCAGGCCGCTTCCGTAAAAATGCTTCTCACTTTTATCCTAATCTACAATATTGCAATGTCGATCCCCCTTATCGCGGTCCATCAGATCCAGCATTTCAGTTCGGCGAATGGTTGGCTCACGAAAAACAAAATGTTCGCGACAGCTTAATTGTATGGGGACAGTATCTGCGACAGGTTTTGGGGTTCGATGGATTTAGGCTCGATGCAGTAAAACATATCGACCCAAGTTTTATGGGACCCTGGCTTCAACAAGCAAATCCGGGTGGTTATGCAGTTGCTGAATATTTCGGAGGGACATCAGAAATTGCAACATGGCTGCATTATTGCCAAAATGTTTACGGCGGCGATGTTTCGATGTTTGATTTTCCACTCCGCTTCACTCTGAAAGATATGTGCGATAATATTTACGGAACTTTTGATATGAATTGGCTCGACGGTGCTGGACTTGTAAACTCTGGTATTTCTGGTTTTGATGTTGCTACATTTGTTGATAACCACGACTTCGACAGAATCGGATGGGATGGCAGTATCGACATTGGGCATAATCCTATTGTGAATAATAAAGAAATGGCTTACGCTTATATAATTTTTTCGGAGGGAAGACCTTCGGTTTGGTTTAAAGATTATTATACTTATGGATTAAAAGGAAAGATTGATACACTAATTTGGATTCGACAAAATTTTTTATGGGGAGGAACTACAAAACGCGATGGATTAAATCCGTGGTATGTTGGTTCCCCCATTTCTCAAGTGGAACAATCGCGCGATATTTTTGTGGCTCGCCGAAACGGTGGCGACGGAAAACCTCAAGCGTTTTTAGTTTTAAACGACAACCCGACACAATGGCGGGGCGTGTGGGTCAGCTCAAATCATCCAAATCAAATATTCAGAGATTTTACAGGTGTTGCTATCGATAAACAGGCTGCCGCCGACGGTCGTGTTGAGCTGTGGGCACCGCCACGCGGCTATGCGATTTATATTCCCGATACAACTCGTAGAGTAAATCATCATCCGTATATTCAGACAATTCCGGATTTAAAAGCTTTTATCAATTCATCTTTTGAATATCAAATTAATTATGGTGATCCGAATAACGACCCCGTTATACTTTCATTGATTAACAATCCAATATGGTTGAATGTATCAAACACAGGATTGCTATATGGAACTCCTTCAACCGCTGATGCCGGAGTTTCAACGGTCGTTCTTAAAGCAACCGATACTTGGGGCTTGAGTGTAACCGATACTTTTCAAATAAATGTTCATCTATATCCGTTAATGGACGGAGTATTCGATGGTAGTGGTATTTGGGGCTCGCCTCTACACGTTGCTGATACAAATGCTGGCTGGGCGGGTGCGATGGCTAAAAATATTCATATAACCGAAGACCAAAATTATTTTTATATCGGTGCAAATGTAAAAGCTTATCAATCGTTGAATTGGGTATTCCTGATTAATACAAAACCGGGCGGCGGTTCTACTGAAAGCTGGGGCAGAAGCATCATCTATAATCATTCAAATTTACCCGATTATATTTTCAGAGGGAATTTTGTTGGATATGCTGAGTTTCACAGTTGGACAGGTTCTTCTTGGAGCAGTGTTGGTAGTGGTGTTCCAGTTTCGGAGTTTGGCGAAAATATAGTTTCCGATATCATACAAGATGGATGGGTTGAAATTAGAATTCTTAAATCATCAATCGGAAATCCTTCTGTTTTTTCTGTGCAATTTTATATAACAGGAAATCAGAACGCAAACGCTACGTTCGATGCTTGTCCGAACGACGAAAACACGACTGCATGGACGGGCGTAATTACCCGATTGCGTAATTATGCAATCAAAGGAAATCGTGCAATTACGCATTGCAACCTGCACTCGCCTGCGAGTGCGACGATTTTTCAAGGACAATCGGTTACAATTTATGGTAGAGCTTTTGGAATCGGTATAACCGATACTGCAGGTCTGGCGAGCGGACTTACAAGCTGGATAGGTTACAGCACTTCGAATACAAATCCTGCTACCTGGACTAACTGGCTGCCAGCTATTTATCACCAAGATGTGAACAATTACGATGAATACAGATTGAGTTTAGGTTTGGGTTTAACAACAGGTACTTATTATTATGCAACTCGTTTTCAATACGAAGGAAGTAATTTTATTTTCGGTGGTTACAGCACAAACGGTGGCGGTTTCTGGGATGGAACAATAAACAAATCGGGCGTACTCACTATTATTGGTCCTCCTGCTGCACCCACACTTATTTATCCCGATACTAACGCCACCGAAATGCCTACTAATTTAACTTTTCAATGGAATACATCGCCGAGTGCAACAAGCTATCGTTTGCAGGTTGCAACCGACAGCCTTTTCGTTGGAATAATATTCGACGACTCAACCCTTGCAACTACTTCAAAAAATGTACGCAACTTACCAGCTTTAACTACTTTATTCTGGAGGGTGAGGGCAAAAAATTCATACGGGAACAGCCAGTTTTCGGAAGTTCGGAAATTAACTACACGCAACGAAACCACAGCCGATATTATTCTAATGCCTGGATGGAATATGATATCGTTGCCTCTAATTGTTGCTGATGGTAAGAAAAGTTCAGTCTTCCCAACTTCAGTATCTTCAGCTTTTTTTTACAAAACGGATAGCGGCTATGTTACCCGCGATACTTTGAAGAACCGTGAAGGATACTGGCTGAAGTTTGCTCAACGCGATACTGTTTCGGTCGTCGGAACTCCAATCTTAACAGATACAATTTTCGTATCTGCCGGTTGGAATATGATAGGAAGTATCTCTCAAACTATTCCGATAGTTCAAATTGTTCAAGAACCTTCAAATAATATTAATTCTAAATTTTACATGTTTGAAAATGGATATAAAATTAGCGATGTAATTGAGCCCGGCAAATCATATTGGATTAAATGTAGAACGGCAGGGCGACTGATAATAAATTCAACTATCACTAAATCAACAAAATAAAATAATTAACAATTAAGGAGTAGTATTATGAAAAAATTTACAACTAATCTGCTTTTAATTATTGGCTGTATTTTATTAATTAATTCAATATCATCGAGTCAATACATATGGTCCCCCGAAGGTTTGAATATGCCGGGTAGCTTTAATGGCTGGACAAATCCTCCAATTATTGATGCTTTTGCCGGAATTCAGCGTACGACAGGGAAACTCTTGGAAAATACCGAACTTCCAACGCGAAGGTATCGAACTTTAATTTATGTAGCCGCAACTGGCGGCGATGCAACTGCAGGAACTTACGCATGGTTGTTCACAAGTGGACCACCTGGAGGTTACTACAATAATAAATGGTCTAATGTAACTGTTCAAATGAATACGCTTCAGAATTATATGTATCAACACGCGACAGATAATTCTGTAACATTAGTGAATGATAGGTATTATACAGTCAATTGGAGGGATAACGGCTACAACAACACAAATGCAATTTGGATGGTAACATCGGCAGCACCGGTGCAATTGACTACCGTAACCCAATCGCCATTAGCAGGAAATGTTTTACCAAATCAAGATGTTACTGTTACAGTTACAACAAATGTAAATAAATCGCCAGAAGAATTAGTATATATCCGATATACTACAGATAACTGGGAGTCTTCAAGTTTGGCTGCCGTAAGTTTTGTAGGGAATTCAGGAACTGCAACTATTCCCGGTCAGATAGGTGGAACAACAGTTAGGTATTATGCTTTTTCAACTACCGTATCCAATCCGACATCTGACTTCGATATGTACACAATCAATCACAACAACAATAACGGATTGTTATATTCGTATTCTGTATCATCACCAACATATACAATAACCTCTTCGGCTGGACCAAACGGAACAATTTCTCCCTTAGGTAGTGTAATTGTTAATCACGGAAGTAATCAACAATTCATTATTACACCAAATGCCGGTTTCTATGTTGATAGTCTGATTGTGGATGGTGTAAAAACCGATTCTACAACAAGTTACACATTCTACAATGTAACAGCCAATCATACAATTCGTGCAGTGTTTGCTTATAAAGTAAATGTAACTTTTCGTGTGAATATGAAGGCTCAGATGATGATGGGCCGCTTCAAGCCGGAGTTAGGCGATTATGTAACCGTTCGGGGTTCATTTAATAACTGGGGTAATCCGCCAATTGGAAATCTTGATACACTCATTGATAACGATAACGATAGCATTTATACAAAAACAATTCCTATAAAAGCCGAACAGACAATTGAATTTAAATATTGGAAATCGCCACGCAGTGGTCTTGCCTGGGAAGATGGAATCGGCAACAGACAAGCGGTAATTGGAAATAGCCCTATCGTTTTAGATGTGGTTTTATTCAATAACCAGGACATCCCGGTATTTATTACTTTTCAGGTCAATATGAAAGTACAGATGAAGAAAGGAAAATTTATCCCTTCACTCGGCGATGCAGTAACTGTGCGGGGTACTTTCAATTCGTGGAGCACTATCGACACATTGAACGATTTAGATAACGACAGCATTTATACTAAAACAATTCCGATTTCTAAAAATCAAACTATTAGCTACAAATTCTGGAAAACTTTAAGAGCTGGTGTTGATTGGGAAAATTTCTTTGGCGATAGATCTTTCCTTGTTTCGGATGTTGATGCAACAATTCCTCTGGTATATTTCAGTAACGAGTTCCCGGATGTGAATGTTACATTTCAGGTCAATATGAAAATTAAGATGATCGAAAAACAATTCCTTCCTGAATTGGGGGATGTTGTTACTGTACGCGGTTCGTTCAACGATTGGGGTAATTCAACTAACAATCCTGATACTTTATACGATGCTGATAACGATAGTATTTACACAAAAGTTATTCCAATTTCCGGTAATCAAACCATCTATTATAAATTCTGGAAAAGTGAACGAATGGGGATGGGTTACGAAAAAGATCCTGAACGGCAGCATTTGTTACTTTTAGATGACGAAGCCCTACCAATCGTTTACTTCGATAGAGACGAAATAGTCGATATGGGAGTTGTTGATGTGGTGCGTGGATGGAATATGATTTCGGTTCCTGTAACAGTGTACGATTTCCGTAAGAGTGTATTATTTGGAACTGCACAATCGAATGCTTTTACGTATCAGGGGTCTTATGTTATAAAAGATACATTAAGGAATGGATCCGGTTATTGGTTAAAATTTTTAGGCGAACAAAGTATAAATATGATTGGATCGCCAATCACAACAATTACTATTGATGTAGCACCAGGTTGGAATATGATTGGGTCAATCAGTTCGTCGGTCGGTGTAGGCTCGATTATTCAAATTCCGGAAAACAATATCAGTTCACTTTATTATGGATTTAATAACGGCTATCAAATAGCAGATAGTATAATACCGGGTAAAGCATATTGGATAAAAGTTAAGCAAGCAGGTCAATTGCAGCTAAATTCCGGTGGTTTAGTAAGTAAACGGAACAAAGCCGAATCGGCTGGCGAGCGGAATAAAAACGAAATTGTGATAACCGATGCTGTCGGTAATACACAAAAATTGTTGTTCGGTGAAACAGATAACTCGTCGCTAAGTTTTTACGAGATGCCACCAATGCCTCCATCAGGAATTTTTGACGTCCGATTTGCATCAGGAAGTATGTTCGCAGCAAATAAAGAAAATGTAATTTTGATATCCGATGCTGAATATCCTGTTAAGATAAGCTGGACGTACGACAAATCTGTAAAAGCAAAATTAGTAGTTGACGGTGAAGAGATTTCGATGAATAACCAAAGTTCGCTCGAAATTACAAAACCAGTTTCGATGTTAATTTTGAAATTTGAGAGTGGAAGTTTTATTCCGACTCAGTATGCACTCGCACAAAACTATCCCAATCCATTCAATCCCGAAACAAAAATAAATTATGCACTTCCCGAACCATCGCATGTAACGCTCAAAATCTACGACGTGCTGGGTCGTGAAGTGGCGACGCTTGTGGACGAGATGCAAGATGCAGGATACAAGTCTGTAACGTTTAATGCTGAGAATGTATCGAGTGGTGTGTACTTCTACAAGCTTACAGCGGGGAGTTATACTGCTGTGAAGAAACTTTTAATTACGAAGTAAGA
>CAMTVZ010000229.1:0-14848 GCA_947085285.1 uncultured Ignavibacteriota bacterium | reverse complement strand
GCTTTCTCTTTTCTGGCACTTGTTATATTCACGATCCTGTCCGGTTATCCAACTGTATTACAGATTCTTATTATTATGTATGGTGTCAACATGATATGGGAAGGCACACGCAAAGTATTGTGGAGTTGCTATCAAGGATTTGAACAAATGAGATATCCTTCGATTGGCGCAATCGCAGAACAGATTTTTATAACATTATTTGCAATAACTGCATTACTGATGGGTGCAGGTGTTTTAATAATCGGTACAATTATGGTGTTAGGATCGCTTCTAAATTTTGGTATTCATGTAAAGTTTGCAAAACAAATTATTTCGACAGTACCCCGATTTCAATTTAAAGAATCCTTGAAACTTGTAAGAAAAGGCATCCCCTTTTTCCTGTGGACGGTTTTCGGAATGATATATTACCGTATTGACGCTGTTATGCTTTCATTTATGACTACCGAATCGATTGTCGGTTGGTATGGTGCTGCGTACAGATTCTTTGACATCCTGATGTTCATTCCAAGTATTTTCAGTATAGCGGTTTTCCCTGTTTTTTCTCGTATTTGGAAAGATAAGGAAAGTTTATCATTAACAACTAGTAAAAGTCTTGATTTTATTATAATTGCTGGAATACCGGTAAGCATTAGTTTGTTTTTTTTTGCACACGAAATAATTAATCTCTTTTATGGCTTGTCCGGGTTTGGTCCCACAGTTTTAATTTTAAAAATCTTCTCCATCGGAATTCTCTTGGTATATATTGATATGATTTTAGGAACCGCGATATTAGCATCTGATAAACTACGTCAATGGTCATTCGTTGCTCTCGCTGCGGTTTTCATAAATATCGGCTTAAATTATTTCATGATTCCTTATACGCAGGTGAACTATGGAAATGGTGGGATTGGGGCAGCTATTGCAACAATAATCACAGAATTTTTTGTTATGCTATGTGCTATATATTTAATTCCAAAAACGACATTATCGATTGCTCGTCCAAGCGTCAGCATAAAAGCTATTATCGCAGGTATATTTATGTTCGGGTCATTGAATGCTCTTTCGTTCTCTCCACTACCGTGGGTTATAGCGGCAATCGTCGGTTTTCTCATTTATGGGATCATACTGCTTCTTATTAAAACACTGGAACCAGAAGAACTCGAATTTTTTAAAGAATATATTACACTCACGAACTTAAAAAAAATAATTATCCCCAATAAAAGAAAAGAAGAATGAAACTGCTCCACATAATGCCTTATACACCGGTGCCTCCAACTTTTGGCGGTGCTCTTCGTGTTTACAATCTGCTACGTCAGATGACAAAAAATCATGAAGTTACACTCATTACTTTTGGTGATTCTTCTACTCATTCTGAAATACGTTCACAATTCAACTCGAACTTAAAAAATATACACTTATTAAATCGTCCTTTTTCGAAAATACTCAAACGTTATAATCAATTCGTCTCACTATTTAATAATAAAAGTTTTTCGTTCCGTGGAATATATCATCAAGAAATGCAAAACTTGATTGATAAAATTGTAACTTCTAATAACTTCGACATTGTGCAAATCGAATTTCCGCACATGGCTTCTTACGATATCAAATCAGACGCAATAAAAATTATGGATGCCCACAATGTAGAATACTCGATATTCAAATATCAATGGCAGCATGCTTCTTCACCGCTAAGGAAGGTTTTTTATAAAAAAGAATTCCAAAAAATTTATCGCGAAGAAATTGCGGCCTGCCGGCGCCAAGACGCTTTATTGGTTACTTCAGCTAACGACAAGAATACATTAGATAATGATGTGCCTGAGGTGCCGAAATTTATTATACCCAATGGTGTGGATGCACAATACTTCGTACCTTCAGACCAAAAACCTGAACCATACTCTTTGGTTTTTACAGGGGCTATGTCGTACATACCAAACTACGATGGAATTTTATACTTCCTCGACCACATCTTCCCAATTATCATTAAATCAATTCCTGATACAAAATTGTATGTAGTAGGCGATAGACCACCAAAAATATTACAACGTCGGGCTTCTGAAAATGTAATCATTACTGGTTACATTAAGGATGTAAGACCTTATGTATGGAGGTCGAGTGTTTATATTGTTCCTTTACGGATGGGGAGCGGAACGAGATTAAAAGTATTAGAAGCTCTTTCGATGAAAAAACCGATTGTAACAACAAGTATCGGCTGCGAAGGAATTGATGTGGAAAATGAGAAAACAGCAATTATTGCCGATCAACCACAAACTTTTGCAGAAGCTGTAATCCGACTTTTAAAAGATCCACTTCGTGCTAAAAATATGATAGATGAAGGTTATGAACTTATCAAAAAGCAATACGAGTGGTCGGTTATTGGTAAAAAATTAGATGATGTTTATCATATCTTAAACAGAAAATGAGAATCTCCGAATACATAAGGCTAACACGCTTACGCTTGCAACGTCATTCAATTATGGAACATATAAAAGGATTATGGTTACGGCGTAAATTTACAAGAGCAAAAATTTTAGTTGTGAGCGGTGGAGCACCATTTCCTAAAATAATAAATGAAGGTGGAAAAATATTTGCAGAGAATTGTCAATTTTATGCGGGCGTCCGTTTTGAAATTGGTAAAGATGCTTGCATTAAAATTGGCAATGGAACCTACTTGAATCGAAATACATTAATCGTAGCGCAAAAACAAGTGGAAATTGGAAAAGATTGTAAAATTTCCTGGGATGTTATAATAATGGACTCAGATTTACATCCACTTCCAGGCGAAACCCGAGTAGATTCTAAACCTGTAATTATCATGGATAACGTTTGGATCGGTTGCAGGGTAATTGTATTAAAAGGTGTTACTATAGGTTCGGGAGCAATTATTGCTGCAGGTGCGGTTGTAACAAAGGATGTTCCAGAGAATTCAATTGCTGCCGGTGTGCCTGCCCGGATAATAGCGTCGTACAAAAAAAGGAAGGATAAAAATGCAGAATAATTCAAAAAATGGACATAAACGCCAAGGATTAGGAAATCCGAATAAAATTAAGGTTCTGATGTATCACTTGGTTACGAATAATAAAAGCTTCTGTGAAAAACACAAGAACATTGCTGTTCATATAGATGAGTTTCGATCCCAGATGAAATTTCTTGACCGATGTGGATTTGTTACAATTACATTCGAAGATTATCTCTTGTTTTTAGAAGGAGAATTAGATTTACCAAAGAAACCGATAATTATATCATTTGACGACGGATTTGCTGATGTATATAGATATGCATTTCCAATTCTTCAGGAATTTGGTATGCGGGCAGTTTTGTTTATTATGGCCGACCGAAAGCTTAGGACTAATAATTGGGATATGAGGTCTGGAATTTTACAACTACCATTGCTGGCTGACTATCAAATTATAGAGATGCATGATGCGGGTTTCGAAATTGGCTCACACGCCTTAACACATAGTATGCTCACAAAAATCCCACGAGAAAAGGCATGGGAAGAAATATCCCGTTCAAGAATGCTATTAGAAATTTTTCTGAATGCACAGATTAAATCATTTGCCTATCCTTTCGGAAGTGTCAATACAACTTTGAAAAATTTAGTAAAAGAAGCCGGCTATAAAATCGGATGTGGAACATATTCGGGTCCACCTGTTTTGGGAAAAGATCTTTATGAAATACGCCGAATATTAATTCAAGGACAACTGAATATCCTTGAATTTGCTCTACGTGTATTGAGTCCTTATCATTTTTTAGAGTGGGCATGGTGGCAATTTAAAAAAAACGGGCTGATTCAAAGACATCTTCAGCCCACATACGGATATATGGAAAATGAAAAATAAATGAAAAACCCACAAACACATATTGATCTAAGTCATCCACAGGCATCTCAACAACTTGAACGCAAATCTACTTTAGAAAATTTGAGAATCCGTGTAGTTACAAACGATGATGAATTCTATAATCTTCAAAATGAATGGGACGAACTAATCCAACATTCTAATGCAAAAATATATCAAACATTCGAATGGCTTTCGATGTGGTGGAAGTATTATAAGGATGAGAAACTTGACCGGCTGCTTTGCTTACTTTTTTATCATAATGATAAATTAGTTGGCATAGCTCCATTATATATTCGGCATAAATATTTTTTAGGTTATCAATTTTATAAGCGAATATATTTTTTAGGTGGCGACAGTTCCGTCGGTGTGTCTTTCGGTCTATTTTTCGATGAAGGTCCAAGTGATTATTTAGATATAATTTCTCTGCCGGAATACGAACATCATGTGGCTGAAGCTTTTCTCTTATACATCAAAAAGAACCAGGGACTGTATGACCAAATAGTATTATGTAATTTAAATGTTTGTAGTAACATTTATCGAAATTTCCTTCCCCTTTTGCAAAATAGTTCTTTTCAATGGAAAATATCAGAAGCCGACGAATGCCCATTCATTCGTACCCCTAATTCATTAGAAGATTTTTTTAAAAGTCGTTCTAGTAGTGTACGACGCAGATTACAACAATCATGGAAAGAAGTAGAAGAAAAATCGTTATTCACACTCGATGAAGTAAAAAACAGAACCGATTTAAAGAAGGCATTTAACGAAATAAAACGTTTGCACCAAAACCGATGGAATCGCTTAGGATATCCAGGTTTTTTTGGCGACTCACGTTATGAAAATTTTTTTGAGAATGTTATGCAATTATTTTATACAAGGGGATGGCTGTGGTGTAAAACCACAATGACCGGCGATAGATGTCTTGCGGGACGTTTAGCATTCAAATATAAAGGTGAATATTATGATTACCTTTCTGGTATCGACGACCAAGCTCCTGAAATGAAACGACGCCCCGGTCTTGTTCTTTTACTTGCTATGATTCAAGACGCTATAGCCGAAAAAGCACTCGGCGTTGATTTGCTTCGTGGGGAAGAACCGTATAAAAAAGACTTTACTTTGGATGCTAAATCAAACTGGAATATTGTAATTACTCTGAATACAGGCATAAGTCGGTTTAAATCATTCATTATACATTTACTACTTGTTTTAAAATTTTTAAATTATTTATTCCAACGGGAGTGTAAAATATTTAGGGTAATTTATGCGAATAAAAGTTTCCCATTTTCTATTATTTTTTTTGTGAATATACGAACGCGTGCTTTCATAAAAAAAATCAAGCAATTATTGAACAAGAAAAGGAATAAATAAATTATGAAAGTATTGACACTTGTTTCTTCAGGAATGGGCAGACCCGATCGTGAGACGCTTCTGGAAAAAGAGGCAGCAGATACGTACCCTCGTGTATCGCTGTATGAACAAGCATTAAACTCGGACATGCTTGATGAAAAATATTTAGAAAAAATTCCTGTTTGGCGAAAATTATTATATAAACCGTTCCCGATATTCATCAAACAGGTACTCGAAGCATTTATCATCTGCCATAAATATGATGTAGTTGTAACTTGGGCAGAACGTCTTTGCTATCCTTTCGCGTTATTATTAAAATTAACCGGAAGACGAATACCTCATATTACATTGAATAGTTGGATTTCACATCCTAAAAAACGTAAACTATTAAAATTTACACAATCTCATATTGATAAAATATTGATGTGGTCGAGCGTTCAAAAAAGCATAGCCATCAATCAAATTGGCATACCTGAATCAAAGATTGAATTTATACGGAAATTTGCCGATCAGCAATTTTTCCGTCCAATAGATACTCCGACCGATACTATATGTGCTGTCGGTTCCGAAATGCGTGATTATCCAACATTAGTCGAAGCTATCCGTGGTTTAGACATACCTTGTCACATCGCCGCAGGTATAACACGAGGGAAATTATTCGATACTGTAAAAGCACTGCATAACATCGATAATTTACCATCGAACATCACAATCGGCGCAAAAGGTTATTTTGATCTTAGAAACCTTTATGCACGTTCACGCTTTGTTGTTGTTCCTGTTCTACCAACCGATACTGATAATGGCTTAACTTGTATTTTAGAAGCGATGGCAATGGGTAAAGCTGTAATTTGTTCGAGAACGCAAGGACAGGTTGATGTAATACAGGAGGGAGTAACCGGAATTTTTGTTCCACCTCAAGACCCACAAGCACTGCGCGAGGCAATACTAAATTTATGGAATAACCCTGAACTCGCTGCGCAAATGGGAAAAGCAGCACGAAAATACTTAGAAGAAAATCATACACTCGAGCAGTTCATCGACCGAGTTAAACAAATAATTGAAAAAGTTCTTATAACAAAAAATAATTAGAGATGGAACTCATACATAAATATATAATCAAAACCGCCCAAAGCTATCCTGGGAAAAAAGCTATCATCTCGGATAAAAAAGATATTTCTTACGGCGATTTTTTAAAGTACACCGTTATACTTTCGGATACACTAATTTTAGAAGGCATGCATCGAGGAGACCGTGTTCTTATTTTGTTGAGTGACCCGATAGATTTAATAATAGCATGCAGCGCTGTCATTAGATCGGGTGGGATTGCAGTCCCAATACAAACTACTCTCCCTCCTTCCGAAATATTTAATATTATAAATCGTACTTCACCATTTTTAATAATAACAAATCGAAGTAATTATAAGTTATTACCGTCACTTTCGATTATAACTGGACAACTTCCGTTTTTCTACGACGATGTATTTCTTTCAGAAATTTCCTCCAGTCCCCCCTCTCAGCATTTAAGTGAATTCAAAGATGAAAATTGGAACAAGATATTACGGCTAACAAATTTGAAGAAGTACGATTACGCTTTTATGAACTACGATTCCATCTCAAAAAAATTGAGCGTTTTTACTCAACAAAGCATCCTTCATTCGGCACTTAAGATCAATTCACTAACAAGTTTACTTACCGACTCGATCGAATTTATAACTACTCCGATTACTAATATCATCGGTTTTAATCGTGTTATCCATTTACTTACTTCGGGAGGAACTTGCGTGATTTGTAGCAATAGCTCAGATATTCTTGAATATCCGTCGATGATTGTAAAGCATAACTGCAACACATGGTATGCTACCTATGAAACAATTACAGCTGCGATTAATCAGATTAGTGCTCTGATGAAGGATGTATCTTCGCGTATAAAATTGATCGGTATCAGTGGCGATATCCCAATTGCTTTCCAAGATAAACAAAAAATCTTAGATGTTTTTGTGAATGCAAAAATTTACTTAAACTATGGACCACCCGAAGCCCCAACAAGCACAATCCTGGATCTCAGAAATAATAAAACTCAATTGAATACTTACGGGGCAGTAGCTCCCTCGGTCGAAATCTCTGGCAATACGGATGGTAAAATTTTGATACACGGGCCACATCTAATGGTAGGTTATTGGAATGACAACAAATTAGATAAAACCCAGCTGGATGAAAAGGGGTGGTTTATTACAAATGATTTCGGGGTATTTGACAAAAACGAAAAACTCCAACAGGTCTATAAAAAAGATGAAGTTATTAAAATAAATAATGCTTTAAAACCTGTTATAGAGATTGAAGAAAACATGAAAAAATTATTCCCCGACTACGAAATGTGCATAGTTGGAATTTCTGATCCTTTAGACATTAATAACGAAGTACTTGTTTTATGTTTTAGCGAAATAGAAGGAACTACAATTAATCGCTCCGAACTCCTAAACGAATTTCAAAAACAGGTCAACGATAAAAATATTTTAGTAATGGTAAAAAAGATAAAAAACTTTCCCAAAGTTGGTAACAAAATTTTAAGACACGAATTAAAAAAACTTCTCCTTGATTATAATATTTTCGCAGAAATTGAAAATATGAAAAATGAAGAATGTTAATTTTTACAGATTCCTGAAACAATAGTTACGAATGCACCCCAAATATGGATAAAACTTATAAATTGGATATTGAAGAGATAAACACGATAGAAAAATTTGAGATGCTAAAAACGGAATGGAATTCAATTGTAAAGAGCAACCATAGTTATAGTGTTTGTTCAACATTTGAATTTATGATGTTATGGTGGAAATTATTTGAAAATCCGAACAATAAATTGTGCATACTTGTCGTTAAGAAAGACCAGGAAATTATTGGTATTGCACCTTTTATGGTTGTGCGGGAAAAATTTTTATTTCTTCCCACAACCAAAATCGAATTTATTTCGATGGCAAAATATGCCGACTCCCCTGCAAGTTTCACCGCTTCACTCGACATTTTAATTAAAGATCATCATGAGGAAGTAATCCATAATATTATTTCTTACCTCCATCATAATGTCAATGGCTGGCATTTCATTCGGCTTAATCCGATCCCGGCAAATTCTATAACCTTAACATTGCTCGAGAAAACGGCAAAAATATACAGCTATAAATCTATAAACAACACAGTATTTTCAGCATTTATTATACGTTTACCCGAATCGTGGGAAATTTATTTTAAAAGTCTTTCAAGGAATTTCAGAAAATATTTAAGCACGAATGAACGTAAACTACATGAACTCGGGACAATCGAGTATATGTTGGTTACCTCTTACAACGATATCTTACAAATGTTTCCCAATGTGATGAAAATAGAAATGAATAGCTGGAAATGGGATACAGGTGTGAGTATAAATTCTACAGCTTATAACGATTTCTATAAACGTTTTATTGAGGTTGGCAGCAAAAACGGTTGGTTACAGCTTTGGTTGCTGCAGTTGAATGATAAATATATAGCATACGATTATAATCTTTCGTACAAGCATTCGTTAATAACTCTAAAAGGAGCTATTGATGATGAATACCGTGACTATAGCCCCGGGCAATTGTTGTTAGCCCAAGAAATTAAACATTGTTTCAATGATGGGATACGAGAGATAAATATGCTTTGGGGGCATACAATAGCAAAAGAACGTTGGAATCCATCGTCAGATCCATACAACGAAATTTTTATATTTAAGAATTCTCTTTATGCTAAAATTTTGTATTGTCTATTTTTCCCTTTGTCGCTTTATCGGATTCGAAGGAAGTATAACGATTTAAAAAATAGATTATTTCGTAAATTAAAAATTCGACTAATCAGTTCGGAATATACACGAGTTGACCAGGTTGGAAATAATATAAACTATTAACATGCGAATAATTAAGAATTATATATCGAAATATCCTATCAATAAAATTAAATTTAAATTGCGCAGAATATTTCATACTCCAAAAGTAATCGCACGATCAACCTCGGCAGTTTCAGGTTTAATTGAAGTTATAGATATTGGTAGAGAGCGTCAGTTACTTATTAACGGTGAAACCCATACATTCATTATGACAAGAGGAAAATTGAATGAAGTTAAACGAGAATGTTGGGGATATATGAGTCGTTCCCCGTTCCCAATAACTAAAAATCCTCGTGTGTTGGTCTGCGGATTAGGCGGTGGTGCTATCGTCCACCTCTTGGATAAATCATATCATCCATATTCTTTTACCGCAATCGAGTACGATCCTGAAATTGTGAAAATGGCGAGAACATACTTCTCCATTGATAAAATCCATAATCTTTCAATCATTATTGAAGATGCAACTCAAGCGTTAATAAAACTAAATAACTTACAAAATAAATTCGATCTAATTATTGATGATGTTTTTTATGAAAGTGCCAGATGGGATGAAGAAACTCAAAAATATCATATTGGATTATTCAAATCTTTGTTGGCAGACGATGGTGTATTAATTCTTAATCGGGCGATTGATTCTGATGAAGATACTCCTAAAGTCAAATTATTTATGAATATTTTATCGAGTTTAGGATTTCAAGTACATTCAAAATCGATACGACAGAGATGGTGGAATGAAATTATTTACTGTACATTGAGAAAATAATAAACTATGCAAATAAAAATAATTCGAACAAATACAGAGCTGAAATCGTTTGAAAACGATTGGATAAAATTCCATTCGGAAATGAGAGGAAATATTTTCCAATCATATCAATGGAGTAATGAATGGTGGAATTTGTATGCTAAGGATAATGATGAATTGTTCATTGTAACCGCTAGAGACAATTCAGAATTATTTGGAATTTTTCCACTTTTCATTGAAAAACTAAAGATTGGGCCATTAAGTCTTACTCGCCTCCGATTTATCGGTGCCTTTCAAGCTTATGCTGAGTACAAACCACTCATCCGTTGCGACAAGTATCAAGATTTTCTTACATCTGTTGTTCAAACTATCGCGGATGAGTTACATTCTGGGCGCATTGACATGGTCTCTCTCTTCGGATTTTCCCCATCATCAGATTTTATAACCGATTGCCTGCATAAGCTGAAAGAATATAATTTTAATGTGCGTTATATCCCAAATGCAGTAATTCGAGTTATGATGAATCTTCCTGAAAATTGGGATGCATATCTCTCAAAACTTTCCCCCACAGAAAAAACCATGATAACACGTAGAACAAAATCGCTTTTTAAATACGGGGCTGAAGTTGAAGTATTGAAAAATTCACAGATTACAACTAACGATTACTATGACTTTGTTAAACTACATACACTTGCCTGGCAAGAAAAAGGATTTGATGGTTTTTTCAAAGCATCAAGTAAATTTAAAACGTTTTTAGAGAAGATAACAACTACTTCATACGATCACAAAGATACCAGGCTTTACTTTTTCAAAAAAGATGATATACGCTTTGCTGCTGTATATGCGTTTTTTGACTATCCGGTGTGTTGTTTCTATCTCAGTGGAATGGACCCACGCCACGAACTCAAACGATACAGTCCGGGTAAAATTCTTCTCAGCTATGTAATTAAAGATGCTATCAAAGCTGGCTTTAAGGAATTCGATTTTCAAGGCGGTACAGAAAGGTATAAATATCAACTTGGCGGAGAAGACAATTATTTTGGGAAAGTCGAAATATGGGCTAAGAATTCTCGTTCTTCAATTGCAATATTTTTCATCTTTCTTCAGGAATGCCGGCAATTCTTTCTATCGTTTTGGGATTATAATCCATTTTCAAGATTTATAAGAAAATCGTTTAAGAAAAAAAATAAGTCTAATGGATACGAAAATTAATAAACAAGAGATAAATATAAATTCCGAATTATCGGTGAAAGAAATTAATTCTATCGAAGAACTTCAGCAAATAAAACCCGAGTGGAATGCATTGCTCTCGAAAAGTGAATCGCCTACAGCTTATCTTACTTACGAATGGCTAACGACCTGGTGGTCATGTTTTAATTCTTCGAACAAAAAACTATTGATTCTCGCCGTCCGTGAAAACGAAGAGCTGATTGGTTTAGCCCCACTAATGGAAGTAGAAATATCAATAGCTGGAATAAAAATCCGCAAGATTGAATTTATATCGATGATGCGATTTGCTTATTCGCCTTCCAATCTCGCAGGGTCGCTTGATTTTATTATAAAAACTAAACGACATAATGAAGTATTATCAACGATTTTTTCGTATCTGAAAAATAATATAAAAGGGTGGAAATATCTGCGTTTGCATCCCATTAACTCCAACTCTTCATCAATTCCCGTTTTGGAGTGTATATCAAAGGAACAACGGTTTTCGTTCCATAGAAGAAGAGTCTTTCTAAATGCCCGCATCCCAATTGATACAACTTGGAATGAATATTGTCAACAAAGAGGATCAAATTTTTTAAAAAAATTTAAATCGCTTGAAAAAAAAATTATGCGTTCAGGTAACTTGAAATACTTGGATATTAATTCGCCTACCAGTCTTGAAACTGCTTTTAAAACTCTCGCCGACATTGAACGCTCGAGTTGGAAATCAAAACATGGATTGTCGGTTTATCATAGTATGTATAAAGATTTTTTTCCAAAACTTGCTAAAGTCTGCAGCGAGAATGGTATGTTAAGACTCTGGATACTTGAGTTAAATGGGAAAGGTATTGCTTACGACTTGAGTATTACATACTCAGGTAAAATTGAATCTCTCGTTAGTACTTATGATGAAAATTTTGCTAAGTATTCACCAGGGCACCTTCTATCATATTATGCTTTTAATAAATACTTTGAAGAGAAACTCCAAGAGATTAATCTCTTATGGGGTCATATCCCAGTCAAATCCAAATGGACTTCAACGTTCGATCGATTTGATGAAATATTTATTTTCAATCGTGGATTCATCCCAAAAATCCTTTATTTTCTTTTTCATAAATTAAAATATTATCGAATCTATCGATTTCTGGCTAATAAATATTTTTACTTTAAAAATACACATGGGTTTTAAGAGTACTATATAACATGGAATCATTCATAATTATCATCGAAATAGTTTTTATTTTCATCTTTGGATGCATTTTTCTATATCTTTTTTCCCTAAGCATCCTTGGATTGTTCTACAAAAAGTTAATAAATTTTAAAACGGATAATCAACTTAAATTTGCGATGATTATTCCTGCTCATAACGAAGAAATCTCAATTGGTAAAACTCTTAAGAGTCTTTTTGAGGTCGATTACCCAAGAGATAAATTCGATGTAATTGTAGTTGCTGACAATTGCACAGACCTCACTGCTGAGATTGCCAGGAAGCATGGAGCAACAGTTTACGAAAGGTTCGATGAAATAAATCGTGGAAAAGGATATGCTTTGCGCTGGTGTATAGATTTACTCTTCCAAAAAAAATGTACTTATGATGCAATAGCAATTATAGATGCTGATAGCATAGTTTCTAAAAATTTTTTAGGTGTACTCAATTTTTATATTAATAAAGGTTCAGAAGCAATTCAGACCGCCGACCTTGTTGCACCACAACCGGATTCTTGGAGTTCAGAAGTAACTCGACTCGGTTTTATGCTTTACAACTTTGTCCGCCCTCTCGGTCGAAAAGTTATAAATTGCAGCGCTGGGGTTCGGGGCAACGGAATGTGTTTTACTGCAAAAACTTTGAAGGAAGTTCCTTGGAATACATATTCGCTAAATGAAGATTTAGAGTATGGATTAATACTTTTGTTACATGGAATCAATGTCGATTTTGCACCAGAGGCGATTGTATATGCAACAATGCCAAAGTCGGCTAAAAATGCGGAATCTCAACGTGCGCGATGGGAGCGAGGTAGGTTTCCAATAATAAAAAAATATGGCGTTAAACTACTTCGTTATTCAATAAAAAAGTTATCGCTCCGAACTTTTGATGCTTTCATCGAATTGATAACTCCTCCATTTGTGAATTCTGTTGCTTTTGCAGTGCTAATGTTATTAATTAATCTAGTTCTATTATTTATGGGGATAGCATTTTCAAAAACATTCATCATGTTATGGAGTATTGTTATTTTTGCAGCCATCGCTCACGTATTGATTGGATTATATGCAGCACGAGCAGATTTAATGCTATATAAAGCATTTGTATTTATTCCTAAGTATATTGTTTGGAAGTTTTTATTATACTTTAAAATATTCCGGAACAACAAAAAAGATGAATGGGTAAGAACAACTCGTGAGCGGATATCCGATGACCAACATGAATAATAATTGATTTAATGAAAGGTTATTTAAAATAAATGAGTAATATATTAATAATTGAAGATGACGAACTTCAACTTGCCCTACAACGGTCGATTTTGATAGACGCTGGACATACTGTTTATGCGACTGCCGATGGACCGTATGGTATATCAATATTCCAACAACATGATATTGACCTTGTACTTCTTGATATAGGGATACCAAGTATGAGTGGTTTCGAAGTTCTACGCAATATTAAAAACATTAACCCAAATGCCAAAGTAATTATGATCACTGGCTACCCATCAATCGAATCTTCTACGTTGGCAATAAAATACGGAGCATTCGATTATATTCAAAAACCATTTGAACCTAACTTATTTTTAAAAAGGATAAATAACGCTTTACAATTGAATGATGATTTTGTGAGGTAAAAATATTATGAAAACAAAAATGAATAAAAAAATACAATTATTACTTTTACTTATTTTATCGCAGTTTGTACTGAATTATAATTCAGCCGATGCGACTCTATCAAAAACTGATAATGAGTTAATCAACGATGTAGTAAAATCAAACAATGTTTACGTCGAACAGGCCAGGCTATCATATCTTGCAAAGTTTAGAGAACATATTGAACCGAAAAACTTATATACTACGGTCTGCAATGGATTATCCAATTTAAGTCCAATTCGAAAAATTTCTCAAAGCAATATTCCTAAGCCAAATAACAGACAGTCTATTTTACCAGAAAGAAATCAATTTGAACAACAGTATAGCATTAGTAGTAACAACTTTTCGGGAGATATGCTAAACCTATTTACTGCTACAAATATATTAAATAATAGCATCAATCCCGAGATTTCATCTGATACAATATATATTCCGCCTGATTACGTAACAATTTTTGCAAGTGCTAGTTCAGGTGGAATTATTGATCCTTCAGGTAATGTTCAAGTCCCTGTTGGGTCTAATCAAAATTTTTCAATTATCCCTGAAGTGGGCTATTATATTAGTGGCGTTTATGTAGATGACACCTTCGTCGACTCTACAACGAGCTACACATTTGTTAATGTGATAGAAGATCATACTATTCACGCAGTCTTTGCAATCAATCAATACACTATAACATCGAGTGCTGGACCAAACGGAACAATCTCTCCATCAGGAATTGTGAATGTCAGCTATGGAGGTAGCCAGCGATTTACAATAACTCCGAACACTGGTTACTATGTAGATAGTATCATCGTAAACGGAGTGAGAGTCGATTCAACAACGAGCTACACATTCAATAATGTTACTGCAAATCATACAATCAGAGCAGTCTTTGCAATCAATCAATACACTATAACATCGAGTGCTGGACCAAACGGAACGATTTCTCCATTAGGAATTGTGAATGTCAGCTACGGAGGTAGCCAGCGATTTACAATAACTCCG
>CAMTVZ010000228.1:0-1486 GCA_947085285.1 uncultured Ignavibacteriota bacterium | reverse complement strand
CCTGCACCACGCCTTATTTCGATATCGAAGTTAAAACCATTATCAAATATATTATTGCCCAACAGGCCAAACTCACGTGCCTGTTCAATTGCGATTTGAAAACGTTTTATTGCAAGAGGATATTCCATACGAACATAGATGTAACCTTGGCGTACATTTTCGATTGCATAGGCGCCTATAATCATACCTTCGATTACTGAATGTGGATCACCTTCGATGATGCTTCTGTCCATAAATGCCCCTGGATCGCCTTCATCGGCATTACAGATAACATATCTCTCGTCGCCATGAGCGTGTTTACAGGTTTCCCATTTTATTCCAGTCGGGAAACCACCACCGCCACGTCCTCTCAAACCTGAAGCTTTTATTTCTGCAATAACTTGGTCAGGAGTCATAGATGATAATACTTTGGCTAAAGCTTTATAACCACCACGTGCGATATAATCCTCGATATTTTCCGGGTCAATCATACCTCGATTTCGAAGAGCGATAAGGGTTTGGTCGGCAAAGAAAGGAATCTCTGACATTTTCGGAATAGGATTTTTTTCAGCAGGTGGTGTGTACATAAATTTCTTTACCGGTCTGCCTTTAACTAAATGTTCTTCAACAATCAGCGGTACATCAGTAGGTTTTAATAATTGATAAAATATATTGTCTGGTTGAACCACTAATATCGGTCCAGCACCGCAGAAACCATTGCAACCGGTTAAAACGACTTGAGCTTCATTTTGCATGTTGTGTTTGTTGATTGCATTTTCTAATGCATCTTTAATTTCAAACGAGTGATTTGAAACGCAACCTGTTCCGGCACAAACCATTAATTGTAATCGATAATTTTTCATCTCGATTTTCCTTTTATTTATTTATATTATTGTATTCGTTCACTACCTATCGACAAGGCAAATTCTTGAACAAATTTTCCTTTTAGAACATGATCATCAAATATCTTTTTCACTTTGGCTTCATTGAGTTCGATATATTTTACGGGGGCTTGTTCACCGTACTCCACTGTAGCCATCGGTTCTTTGCTGCACAAGCCAGCACATCCCGAAGTTGTAATGATTACATCTTTAATATTATGAATATCTATTTCGTTTAAGAATGAACTCATTACGGTTCGTGCGCCGGCGGCAATTCCACACGTCCCCATGTGAACAGTTATCTTAACTTTTCCACCCCCCTCGCGAATAGTCATCTTCCGACGAACGTCTTCTGCGATTTTATCTAAATCTTCGATTTTTAATTTTGTCATTGCTTCACCTTGCTATTTTGTTTCATATTTTTTTATTAATTTCGGAACTTCCGAAACCGGTATAGGTCCGAACAAATCTTCATTTATCACCACAACCGGCGCCAAGCCGCATGTTCCAACGCAACCGGTAATTTCGAGACTATACTTCATATCTTTTGTTGTCTCGCCGCATTTGATACCCAATTCTCGCTCAAAGGCATTTATAACACGCGGAGCGCCTAATGCATGGCAGGG
>CAMTVZ010000227.1:0-4814 GCA_947085285.1 uncultured Ignavibacteriota bacterium | reverse complement strand
TAATTAACCGGGGTGAAAAATGAAATTAAAAAAAATATTTTATGAGCCGAATCTTTAGAGAAGGCTCATTAATACCAAAAATAATATGGAGACGGATATGAAGTTTGGTAGTAAAGATAACAGCAACAAAAAATTAGCAACACGCGTTCATTTATTTATGAGAACGGTTTTGTTGTTTTAATACATTGGTCTTTAAAAAGAATTAGGAAAATGGCATGAAAATATTTTTTAATGTACTAATACCGCTTTTAATAACTTGTCAATATCTTCATTCCCAATCGCCTGAACCGTTGAGTTTCTATCCACATCACAAAGGTGATATATGGGAATATCGGGAACCAACAGGTCCATACTTCGAACAGAACAGGATATTAGAAGATTCACTTCATACAGATGGAAGGTATTACCTTGAGACAACAATGTGGGGGAAGATGATTGTTGACACATCAACAAATGAAGTTTTTCGTTATGCCACATCGTACTTACAATACAAATTAGACGCTGATTCTGGAGACACATGGATTGTATTCCGTGGAACATATTACACTCGGCAGGCTATAGTAATAGATGTCTTTGATGCATATATATTTGGCAATAATCCAGTTCAAATCAAAATGATTGACTATGTTGATTCAGCGAGTGGATTACTTTTCGAGACAGATTACTTAGCAAGCGGATTTGGGCTGATTCAACAAGATTTCTGTAACATGCCCGCATTGATAATCCGAGGAACTCTCATAAATGGCGTGCAGCATGGAATTATTACGCTTGATGTGAGAGAAAATGCTACATTAACTCCGACAAAGTTTTCACTTCACCAGAATTACCCTAATCCATTTAACTCATCAACAATAATTAAATATGACATACCGGTAAGTACGGATGTCATACTCGAGGTCTATAACGTTATAGGTCAAAAGGTGTACACACTTGTTGACAAATTTGTTAGAGCGGGAAGTTATCAAACAACTTTTAATCCAAACAATTTAACAAGCGGAGTTTACTACTATAAATTAACAACCAATAAAATAACAAAAACCAATAAACTTATAATTCTCAAATGAAAGGAGAATAATTTTATGAAAACCTTTGTAACTTTTCTTCTTGCAATTGTTTCATTTGGTGTTCTGATTGCAGCACCCTTTGATACTGATTTTGTAACATGGACACAACCGAACGGTGTTACATTTATTGCTCAGTTATGTGTTTGAGGTGGTTGTATTTTGATGAGACGTGTGTTAAATTAAAATGAAACACAAATTTTAAAGTGAGGTAAGGTTTTATGAAAACATTTTACTGCTTCATCGGCATTTTGCTATTTTCTATCTTGCCATTTTGCAATTCTTTTGCCCAATGGTCCACCGACCCATACAATAATCTCATTGTTGGTTACGGACTTTTACCTGAGATTGCCAGCGATAGTGCCGGGGGTTGCTACATTACTTATGAGCAGAATTTAGGTTATCCAAGACGATTAATATTAGAGCGACTTAACCGCTATGGCTACAAACCATGGGGAATTGGAAAGAGAATATTAGGAGAATTTCCCGAGCAAAGCAGTGCAAAGATTGTTGAAGATGGACAGCATGGAGTGATTATTTCATACCAAGATTATTATTCGGGTGGAATGAGTGGGCCTTGGATATCACGATTAAGAGTACAACGAGTTGACAGCAGCGGTAATTTCCTGTGGGGACCGACGGGTGTGCGGGTATCACTCTCTGAGACCAACCAGGGCAATCAAGCGATTGTGGCTGATGGGCAGGGTGGCTGCATTGTGACGTGGGTGGACACATTGTACACATTAAGAATCCAAAGGATTGATAACACTGGAAATCGAGTTTTTAGCGATAGTGGAATAGCTATAGCAACAGGAATTTATGGCCATCCTTATGTACCTTTGCTTTCCAAACCATCACCTGATATTGTTATTGTAGGATATTCTTCAACAATTTTTTCCCTACAATCAAGGTTAATTAAAATTGATATAAATGGCAATATAGTTTGGCCAAGTGAAGTAACGTTAGATTTTCTTCTTATGAATATGGTTAGTGATCTTTATGGGGGGGTTATTTGTAGTGGTCGAAGATCATCGTCGGGAGTTACAAGAATTGTTTGCCAGAGAATTGATTCTAGCGGAATAAAACTATGGAACGAACCATTTGTTGTACTAGCCGATAGCGCTTCTCTCAACAACGCTGGAATACCTATTTCTACGACTGATGATGGAGGTGGGGTTTTTTGCTGGATCAAACAACAAGGTGATTCATTGCAATTATTTGCCCAGAGGTTATCACAGGATGGGATGAAAATCTGGTATCAGTTAGGTGTTAATGTCAGTCAAACAGTATCACAAAAGCAGATACCCAAAAGTATTGGATCTTTTGAAAAATCATCCATTTTTATCTGGACGGATAGTCGTTCACCAAGAGGGTTTTATACTCAAAAATTGGATTCGATATCTACTCGACTGTGGGATAGTACTGATGTGCCATTGACAATAAGAAATGGAAATCAAATTTGGCTTAGGATTATTACAGATGGTTCGGATGGCTTTGTATCAGTCTGGTATGAAGAACCATCCTTTGCAATTCTCGCACAGCAAGTCAGTAAATATGGGAATCTTGGCGAAGTTATCACAAACGTCAAAGAAAACTTTAGAGATAAAATCATGCAAGAGTTTGCTTTATATCAGAACTACCCAAATCCCTTTAATTCAAGTACAATAATAAAATATGAAACTCCAAAAGGTGATTGGGTAAAATTAGAAGTTTTTGATATTCTCGGGAAAAAACTAAAAACACTTGTCGATCAATATCAACATCCGGGTGTATATCATGTAACTTTTGACGCAAATGATATTGCATCAGGTGTTTATGTCTATAAATTACAAACAACACAATTAATTCAAATAAAAAAACTAACAATTATAAAATAACAACAAAAGGAGTAAGTCATGAAAAAATATTTTTCAATATTTCGCTTTGTAATCCTTCTATTTGTTGGGATTACTTTTGTTATTGCAGCTCCCTTCGATACAGATTTTGTAGAATGGAGCCAGCCAAATGGAGTAAAATGAAAGTTCAAAATTCAAAAATCAAAATGAAAAATCAAAAATTAAAATATTTCTTTTTACTATTTTCCATTTTGCCATTTTGCTATTCTTATTCTCAATGGTCCACCGACCCATACAACAATTTGATTGTTGGCTACGGGCTGTTACCTGAGATAACAAGTGATAGTGCTGGAGGGTGCTATATTACTTATGAGCAAAACCTCCATTATCCACGAAGATTAATTTTAGAGCGACTTAACCGCTATGGCTACAAACCATGGGGAATTGGAAAGAGAATATTAGGAGAATTACCCGAGCAAAGTAACGCAAAGATTACAGAAGATGGACAGAATGGAGTGATTATTTCCTACCAAGATTATTATTCGGGTGGAATGAGTGGACCCTGGATATCACGTTTGCGCGTTCAGCGTATTGACAGCAATGGTAATTTCCTGTGGGGACCGACAGGTGTGCGGGTAACACTTTCGGAGACAAACCAACACTCTCAAGCGATTGTTTCGGATGGACAAGGAGGCTGCATTGTGGCGTGGAGAGATACATTGAATACACTGAGAATTCAGAGAGTTGACGTCGCAGGAACAAGAACTTGGGGTGATAGTGGCGTCTATCTTTATGATGATGGGGGTGGACCACCTGTAATGATTTCTGATTTATCAGGAGGTGTCGTCATGAGTTGGAGATATGAGAAACTTCAGAGGGTTAACCGCTTAGGCCAAAAAGTTTGGGCAGATACTGGAATAACTGTCTATGGTGGCGCAGGGAAGATGAGAATTGAAAGTAATGGACAGATATATCTTCTCGGCAGAAAATTTTTAGGAACGATAAATGGCGAACTCCATTTTACTGTAACGATGAATAAAATTGATACATCAGGTGTTGTGTATTGGGAAAATTCTGGTGTAATTCTCGATACGGCGATCACGAATAATTTTCCACCAAGGGACTTTGCCGTGCAGAATGGATTTTCAGCCGTTGCATGGCCTTGGAAAAATAATAGTGGACAGTGGGATCTTCGCACACAGATTGTGCGAAGCGATGGCAGTACGGTGTTTCCGTATGGCGGAATACAAATAAGCCGAACATCATCACGAAAGGGGATCGTTGGTGTGTTACCATCTGATTCGATGACATCGGTTTATGTTTGGGGAGATAATCGAACTATAGGTTGTATATACTCACAAAAGCTAGATACACTCGGAGAACAAAAGTGGGATACAAATGATGTAGTATTGAATATTCCAATGTTTTCAGATATGTATGTAACAAATGATTGTGCTGGTGGAGCAATTGGGGTCGGATTCCATCAATTCGATTTTTCTATTCGAGCACTAAAAGTAAGTAAAAACGGAAGGCTCGGCGAAGTAATTACATCAGTTCTTCATTCGCAAGAACCACTTCCAAAATCTTTGATGCTTTATCAAAACTATCCTAACCCCTTTAATTCATCAACCATCATTAAATATGATATTCCTATAAGGACAAAAGTTTTACTTGAAATTTATAACACTCTCGGTCAAAAGGTATATACACTTATTGACCAAGTTGTTGAAGCGGGAAGTCATCAAATAACATTTTATGGAAATAATTTACCGAGTGGTGTTTACTACTATAAATTAACAACTAATCAAATAACAAAAACCAATAAACTTATAATTCTCAAATGAAAGGAGAATAATTTTATGAAAACCTTTGTAACTTTTCTTCTTGCAATTGTTTCATTTGGTGTTCTGATTGCAGC
>CAMTVZ010000226.1:0-12677 GCA_947085285.1 uncultured Ignavibacteriota bacterium | reverse complement strand
TTACAAACAGCACAGTTTATTTTGGCATCGTCCCTATTATACTCAGTGTAATTGCTTTGATTTACAAAAGGAATAAAGGCACGATATTCTTCGCACTCTTTGCAGTTCTATTATTTTTAATTTCATTTGGGAAACATTTTCCATTTTATGATTTGCTCTTTAACTATCTCCCATTCTTCAATAAATTCCGCGCCCCCACTATGATACTACATTTACTTCCCCTTGCATTCGGAATGTTAGCCGCCTACGGATTGACCTTCCTTATCGAACTTCCAGCGAAGTTTGATTCAAGCAAAATGCGAAAAGGGTTTTATGTTACAATGGGAATTATTGCAACCATTTTAGTCATCGGCTTTATCGGAAAAACTCCTATTTACAATTCACTCTCCGATTTTATGTTTGTTAAAGATGGCGACATTCAACAACTTCAACAACAGTATGGTGCACAAGCCCCTCAGGTATTACAGGAGTTAAAAAAGATCCGCTTTGATATGCTATGGAAAGATTATATTAAATTTGCAATCATTGCATTAGCATCGCTTGGGTTAATTGTAATGTACATCAACAACAAAATCAGATCGACAATATTGAGCTTTGCATTGATTCTGATATTGATTATCGACTTATTCATAATTGATACAAAATATATTGACCCAAAACCAAAATCTGCTGCCGATCAATATTTTGCTCCTGACCAGACAGTTCAATTTTTAAAACAGGATAAATCGCAATTCAGGATATTCCCACTCGGACAATTATTCATGGATAACACCTGGATGTATCATACAATCGAATCAATCGGCGGATACAGTCCTGCAAAAATAAAAATATACCAAGACATCATAGATTCATGCTTATACAACAGTGCCGATCCAACCTTCCCAATAAATATGAACATCGTAAATATGTTGAACACAAAATATTTAATATTCAATGGAAGGTTACCTGAAGATAAGTTTACAATAGTTGCCTATGATCAAACTAAACAAACAGCAACTTATTTAAATCCAGCTTATCAACCGAGAGCATTCTTTGTAGATGAAGTAATAGTTGCTAAAAACAAATCGGAGGTTTTTAGGATACTGAATTCGTCGGAATTCGACAGCCGCACAAATGCCGTTCTCGAAAAGCAGCCATCACCACTCCCAATTAAATCCGATTCTGTATTTATTAAAACCCTGAATTACAAAACGAACTTGATTGAGCTTGCCACTTATTGTAACAACACATCGCTACTTGTTTTAAGCGAAGTTTATTATCCTGCCGGTTGGAAAGCCTACATTGATGGGAAAGAAACCGAAATATATAAAACCAATCACATACTAAGGTCGGTAGTAGTTCCTGCTGGCGAACATAAAATTGAATTTATTTTCGATCCGCCGATATATAAAACAGGTTTTTTGATATCCCACATAGGTTGGGGAATTTCGATATTATTAATTTTGATTGGCTTATGGCAGTTGCCAATTATTAGAAGGATTTTCAAAAAGGAGCAAAAAAAGTAAATATTTGACATTATGCTCCCAATTACTTATATTCGTAATGATTTTTTTCTTAAACAAAACAATTACATTAAACATTAATAGGATTTAAATATGCCAGAAATTTCATTAGATGCTTTAGGAATGGTAGAAACAAAAGGATTGGTTGGTTCGATTGAAGCAGCCGATGCAATGGTAAAAGCTGCAAAAGTTACTCTGATTGGCAAAGAAGTTATTGGTGGCGGATACGTTACAGTAATGGTTCGGGGCGATGTCGGAGCAGTAAAAGCAGCAACCGATGCCGGTGCAGCAGCAGCTCAAAGAGTTGGCGAATTGGTATCAGTACACGTAATTCCTCGTCCACACATTGATGTTGAATTAATTCTACCCAAGCGTCCCGAAGGAAAATAAACCGAAAGGTTAAAAAATGGAAATGTTAGATTTTGCACTCGGTTTAATTGAGACTCGAGGTTTGATCGGATCGATTGAAGCCGCCGATGCAGCAACAAAAGCAGCCGAAGTAAAGCTTGTAGGTAAAGAAAAAATTCGGGGTGGCTTTGTAACCATAAAGGTAATAGGCGATGTTGCTGCAGTAAGAGCGGCCGTTGATGCCGGTGCAGCAGCAGCAGCACGAGTAGGTGAACTCATTTCGACTCACGTTATTCCACGTCCGATTGGTGAACTCAACAATTTGATATTTACAAAATCAGAGATGCCACCAATACCCCCTTTTGTGCCCGAAATAAACACTGAAAAAATAAAGCCAATCCGCGAAAAGAAAACAAAACCACAAAAGGCGAAAACTCAAGCAGAAGAAATTAATGTAGAAAAAGTTGTAACCACCGAAGAAAAAGTATTATCTGAAACCTTAACTGAACAAGAATATCTAAACCAACTTGAATCGCTGAGCGTTCATCAACTCAGAAAATACGCACGAAGTGTGGAGGGGTTAACTATTTTCGGCAGGCAAATTTCGATGGCTAACAAAGAAAAGCTGATTACCGAACTAATGAATGCTAAATTTCCAAAGTAACAAAAATTTTATTCAAGAACTCCATCTTTCAGAACGGTTTACGTACTCATTCAAAACGAAAGATGGAGTTTTTTTATTTAGTAACAAATGAGGTCGAAACACTGGCATATTATACTCGCTACAATTTTGTTTGCAACATTATTGTGGGTTTCGGTAAGTATGACTTACGAATACACAACTTCAGTATCTCTCGATGTTCAACTTAATAATTTATCCGATCAATTGGCTCTAAAAAAAACTATTCCAAAATCGGTAACCATGAAGTTGAAAGGTACTGGTTGGCATCTTTTAAAATATATAATCACAAGCGAGAAAATTTTTCTTATCGATGCTTTAAATTTTACTAAAAGTTCTACTGTCTATACAGATTTATTTATTTTCGATAATTTACTGATACCACCGGAACTCACCTTGATCGACACATCACCCGACTCGATTAAATTAGAAATAGATGTTGCATCAGAGAAGAAAGTAAAAGTAATTCCAGATGTCGAGGTAGAATTCAGCGATGGGTATGGACAAATAGGAGAGGCAACTATTCAACCCGATAGTATCGTAATCAAAGGTGCGAAAAGCATTCTTGATACTTTAAACGGATGGAAAACAAGAAAGAAAAAATTTTTAGAAATCAGCAATCCGTTAAATACAACACTCGAGCTAACCGAACCGCCCCAATATATACTCAGCCTTGAACAAAGCGAAATTAATTACAAAATAAACGTACAACCTTTTGCGGAAAAAACTTTTCCCGGTATAGAGGTTGAAATTAGATCATTACCTTATGATCGCGAAGTAATTTTAATACCTCCCAAATTAGACCTAATAATTCGCGGTAGTATAAATATGCTTTCAGATTTTTCTTCAGAAAATGTAAAAGCGTTTATTGATTATAAATATTTTTTAACTGATACAACAGGGTATGTTCAACCTGATATTTCTATTCCCGAAGGATTAAAGGTTGTTCGAAAGCAACCAGACAAATTTCAATATATTATAAGAAAACGACTACAATGAGATTAGCGATAAACATCGACCATATTGCAACATTAAGAAATGCACGGGGAGGGAAAGAACCTGACCCTGTTTATGCAGCATTATTAGCCGAAAAAGCAGGTGCTGAATGTATTGTTTGCCACTTGCGCGAAGACCGTCGTCATATCAAGGATGATGATGTTTATAGATTACGGAAATCGGTTACGACAAAATTAGATTTAGAAATGGCTGCCACACAGGAAATCGTAAAAATTGCAAAACGAGTTAAACCTGATTTATGCACGTTGGTTCCCGAACGGCGTAAAGAGCTGACAACTGAAGGGGGGCTTGATGTTGTTAAATACAAATCATCGCTGAAAAGGGCGATTCAGCAACTACACGACAGTGGCATAAAGGTTAGCTTATTTATCGATCCGGTAGATGAACAATTGGAAGCTTCGAAAGTAATCGGTGCTGATATGATTGAGATTCACACAGGTGAATACGCTGAAGCCAAAACTAAACGAAAAATTGAAACGAATTTAAAGAGAATAAAAACCACCGCATTGTATGCGAAGCAATTAGGTTTGGGAGTTAATGCGGGACACGGATTGGATTACGAGAACATCAAACCGATTACAAGAATAAAAGAGATTGATGAAGTTAGTATAGGTTATGCGGTAATTGTCAGATCGATGTTTGTGGGTTTGGAGAATGCAGTTAGCGAAATGAAAAAACTATTGACTACTACAAAATAAACAAAGCCCGACTTGTGAGTAAAGTCAGGCTTTGATCTTAAAAATTTTTTTTGGAAAATTTACAATAAACTTCAAAAAAGAAGTATCAGGTTGGGAGGCGAACACGCCTGTGTGCGCTCCGTTGTTGAAGTCGCCGATGTGCCAAAGCCACTTTGGCGACGGCACGCTTTTGAGCATAGGTAACCGAAGCTCATACAAGATAACACTTCGGTGTGCAGTCACAGATTCAAATGGGTAGATTTTATTTATTTACAATTGTATCTAACAACTCCTTCGCTTCTTTACGAAACTTATCGTCGTCTTCGTCTTGAGTTTTTAAAGTTGGTATAATGTTCAGATGCTCTTTAGCTTTTGCATACTGTTTTAACTCGACGTAAGCACGGGCGGCATCTAAGCGATACATAATAAAATCGGGGCGCAACGAAATTGCCTTTTCATAATTTTTCACAGCATCATCTAAGTTTGCCCAACCCAAGCCGAGGGGCCAACGAATCATTTTACTCTTTTCGCTCAACTTTACATGAGTACGCCCTAAAACATAATAGGCAGTCGCATTTTTGTTATCTAATTCTATCGCTTTATCTAAATCGGCTTTAGTCTGTTTTACAAGTCCGATGTTCTCCCATATTCCTTTAAACAGAGCAATACGTCCGTTTGCGATAGCACGCCGCGTATATCCCATTGAACCTGAAGGATTTATTTTTACAGCACTATCGGCATAAGCGTAGGCAATTTTATAAGTCTGTTCCTGTTTAGCTTTTTCAGCATCGGTATTTGCCGGATAGTGTTCGCCGATATCCACATAACAACGGCTAATTCTCCAGTAAATTTCATAATTCTTGGGTGATAACGCTGCAGCTTCTAAATATTTTGAAAGAGCTTTTTGATTTTCGAATGTAACTTCTGCAAAATTATCCCCTTCGAGAATCAATTGCGAAACTTTTGCTTGGTTAGAAATATCCTGCGTCGAGGTTGGAGTAGTGGATAATAAAAAAATAATCAACAAAAAAAGAACGAACTTCATCATCTTTTTCCTTATAATATAGATATTAATTTATTCAGATAATTCAAGTTTACGGATTGCATCTCTAAGTTGGGCGGCAGTTTCATAATCTTCTTGCTCAACAGCTTCTTTCAATTGACTCCGCAACATTTCTAATCTACTGTGTTTATCAGTAGGGGTTTTAGCTATTGAGGCTTGTTGTATTCCAATATCTTCAGCTTCAGGATAGAACGAAGCCTCACGCATTACCATTTCACTAACGTATATAGGAATTCCGCAGCGTACAGCTAATGCTATTGCATCGCTCGGTCGTGAATCTATCAGCTCATTGTCTATTGCTATGGTTGCATAAAATGTTCCCTCACGCAGGTCGCTGATTATAATTTCAGTTATCTCTAATCCCATCGTATCGATTATATTTTTTATTAAGTCGTGCGTT
Source organism: uncultured Ignavibacteriota bacterium (assembly GCA_947085285.1). Classification (GTDB taxonomy): domain Bacteria; phylum Bacteroidota; class Ignavibacteria; order UBA10030; family BY39; genus JASEGV01. The sequence continues at coordinate 6,991 of CAMTVZ010000226.1, read as the reverse complement.
AAAGGGCGTGGTGGTTTAATCCCTTCCATTTCCAAAGCAATCGACTGAGCTTCGAAGGCACCAATAATAATTGGTAGTTGACGGTTTCCACCTACTTCTTTTAACAATAATGCGTATGCGCCGCCACTTGCCGGACTCGTTGTAAGTCCTACGATATCTACTTGTACCTTTTCAATATTCATTATTTTCCCAAAAGTGTCTTAATTTCTTGAGTTAATATTGGTAAAACTTCAATCACATCAGCAACAATACCATAATCAGCAACTTGAAAAATCGGAGCATCTTTATCTTTATTAATCGCCACGATACATTTGGAGGAGGACATTCCAGCTAAATGTTGAATTGCACCAGAAATTCCACATGCAAAATAAAGATTGGGAGCAACTGTTTTACCAGTTTGCCCTACCTGTTCGTCGTGTGGACGCCAACCGGCATCAACAACTGCACGCGAACTTCCAACACCTGCTCCGAGAACATCAGCTAAATCCTCTATCAATCTAAAATTTTCTGGTCCTTTCATACCTCTACCCCCCGATACAATAATACTTGCTTCGGTAACATCGGGTCTGCCTACAGCGACTTTAGTTTCGACAGCTTTAACAGCGAAATCGGCTTGAGTCAATTCGACGATAGTTTTTTCGACTGTGGCTGAAGCGCCGTTGCTTGAACCTGCCGTAAAAACATTCGGACGCAAGGTAAATATTTTAGTATCCGAGAGAACCTTTACATCACTAATTATTTTACCGGCAAATATCGGACGTGTTGCAATTATATTTCCATCTTCAACTCTCAATGCCGTGCAATCGGAAACCAATCCAGCATCCAGCTTAATTGCTAAACGAGGGGCAAAATCTTTTCCCATCTGCGTTGCTGACGCGAAAAGTATGTTTGCCGATTCTTTTTTGGCAATTTCGGTTATAATTTTTGTATAAGCAGTTGTAGAGTAAAAATTAAGCTGCGGATCGTCAACAACTACTACACGTGTTGCACCGAAGCCACCTAACTCTGCTGCAATCGTTTCTACTCCATTGCCTATCACAAGCGAAACCATTTCGCAGTTAAGTTTGTCGGCTATTTCTTTTGCGGCTTTTGTTACTTCATATGCTGTTTTTTTGAATTTACCTTCACGCTGTTCTGCTATTGCTAATATTTTCATACTTCTTCCGTTATTAATTTTCCAATTATTGTGATCAAATTACTTTTGCTTCTTCGTGTAACAGACGAACTAATTCTTTTACTGCTGTTGAATCGGTTCCAACAATTTTACCGGCTGTTTTGGATGGTGGAGTACGTAACGAAATAGTTTCGACTTTCGAATTAACAGGAGGTATTTGTTTTTCCTCGATTGGTTTCGATTTCGCAGCCATAATTCCTTTTAGCGAAGGATAACGGGGTTCGCACAATCCCTTTTGAACACTCAAAACAATTGGGAGTTGGCTTTCAACTTTTTCGTGTCCCCCTTCAATTTCTCTTTCACATATAATTTTATTCTCATTGATTTCTAATTTCACAACAACCGAAACCGAAGGTAAATTAAGAAGTTCGCCAACAAGCCCAACCATTTGCGAGTTATCATAATCGATCGACTGTTTACCTAACAATATCACATCAGGATTGATCTCTTTTAGTGCATCTGCCAGAGCAGTAGCAACAGCAAACGAATCTCGTATCGAATCGTCTTTTAGTAATACTGCTTTATCGACACCCATTGCAAGAGCTTTTCGCAATGTCTCCTTGTTAGTGTCGCCACCGAGAGTAATTACAATTACCTCGCCACCAAATTTTTCTTTTAATTGTAGCCCCTGTTCAACTGCAATCTCGTCGTACGGATTTAAAATATTATTTATCCCCGTCTTATCTATTGTTTTGCCGTCGGAGCTTATTCTAATTTTTGCTTCAGTATCAGGGACGTGATTAACACATACAGCTATTTTCATATAAAACACCTTTTTTTTTATTGAAATATAACTTCAAAAATTTTCACTTGCAATATATTGATAAAAGTTAATAAAGGCAAAATTTAATTGCTTATTATACAAATGTTTCCTAAATTACTGTCAAATAATCCCGCTATATTCAATCGTTAAAGTTAAATCGAATATGATATCAAATCCAAAATTTATGACTCTCGAACGATTTATTCGAGAGCAGGAGGAAAAATTCCCTTCGGCAACAGGGGAATTTTCAAATATGTTAATAACATTAACACTTGCTGCAAAATTAGTTTGGCGCGAGGTAAGTAAAGCTGGCTTAGTAAACATACTTGGCATGACCGATCAAGTAAATGTTTCTGGAGATATTTTAAAAAAATTAGATCTGTTTGCCGATGAGACCATTTATAAAACAATGATTTACAGTGGGAACCTTTGCGCCATGGCTTCGGAAGAGAGCAACGGATTGATTGAAATTCCGAAAAAATATAACAGCGGAAAATATGTTTTATTATTTGATCCTCTCGACGGCTCGTCGAATATTGATGCAAATATTACTATTGGTACAATTTTTAGCATCTACAAACGTATAACTCCTTCGGGGAGCGGTTCTTTAGAAGACTGTCTGCAGGTTGGTTACAATCAGGTCGCTGCAGGTTATATAATTTATGGAACTAGCACAATGTTCATTTACACTACGGGAAATGGAGTACACGGATTTACATTAGACCCCTCGGTTGGTGAATTTTTATTATCGAATGAAAATATTAAAATCCCTTCGAAAGGAAAAATGTACAGCATAAACGAAGGTAATTATAATTTATGGTCATCTTCGATGCAGAGATACATTCAATACTTAAAAGAAATCGACCCCCCATCGGGAAGGCCCTATTCACTACGATACATCGGAACTATGGTTGGCGATGTTCACCGTACGCTTCTATACGGTGGGATTTTTATGTATCCTGGCGACAGGAAGAACCCAGATGGTAAATTACGATTGATGTATGAATGTAATCCTATGGCTTTCTTAGTCGAACAAGCCGGCGGAAAAGCAATTAACGGAAAACAAAGAATCTTAGAAGTTGTACCACATTCATTGCATCAACAAACTCCAATTTTCATTGGCAGCAGCGAAGATGTAACCAAGTGTCAGGAATTTTTATCTTCTCTTTAATAATGTACAGTATAAATGTTGAAAATATAAATTTTACTTACCCAGAAGGCAGAGATAAAAAATTGAATCCTCGCTTTTCGTTGAGCAACATTTTTTTTTCACTAACTTCAGGTACATTTTTAAGCATAGTTGGGCCCAACGGTTCAGGCAAATCGACACTCTTAAAAATCATCAGCAAAATATTATTGCCCGATAGTGGGAAAGTCAAAATTTTTGAAAAAGATTATTCAACAATGCCGCGTAAAGAAATAGCAAAGAAAATTGCTTTTGTGCCTCAAACTCAACCATTAGCTTTTCCATTTACAGTTTACGATATCGTTTTGATGGGACGCTCGCCACATCTTCATAGTTTCGGCTTTGAGAACAAGGAGGATAAAAATATAGCCCAAGATGCGATGAAAAAAACCGACATTTTACATCTATCATCGCGGTATATTAACGAATTATCGGGGGGCGAAACCCAACGCGTATTCTTGGCTCGCGCTCTCGCTCAACAAGCGCCAATCTTATTGCTTGATGAGCCGAATACACATCTCGATTTGCAACATCAAATCGAAATTCTAACATTGATTAAAAAATTAGTAACAAACGATGGTATTTCGGTGGTGGCTGTATTCCACGATTTAAATATCGCATCGATGTTCAGTGACGAAATTTTGATACTGAATTTTGGTAAAGTTCACGCCGTTGGTAAAACTGCTTCGGTCGTGAACAAAAAAAATATAGAAGAAGTATTTTTAACAAATGTAATAATTGATACACATCCGGTAACCACTTCGCCACGTGTTACATTAATACCGGAGCTAAAAAATAAAATAAATTAAACAAGGAGATTAATTATATGTTTTTTGACGAAATTAGAAAATTTGATCACGAACAGGTTGTTTTTTGTTCAAGCAAAGAAGCAAACCTTAAAGCAATTATCGGAATTCACGATACCACGCTTGGTCCGGCTTTGGGCGGAACTCGTATGTGGATGTATGCCTCGGAATCTGATGCGTTAATTGATGTTCTGCGACTTTCGCGCGGAATGACTTACAAAGCCGCGGTAGCAGGACTAAATTTAGGAGGTGGTAAAGCAGTCATCATCGGCGACCCACACAAAGACAAAACTGAATTGATGTTCAGAGCTTTTGGTAGATTCGTTGACGGACTTGCAGGACGTTACATCACAGCTGAAGATGTTGGTACTTCGGTTGAAGATATGGAATTCGTTCGGATGGAAACAAAGTACGTAACCGGAATCGATAAAGCTTTGGGAGGAAGCGGCGACCCCTCTCCTTTTACTGCTTATGGTGTTTATGTTGGTATGAAAGCGGCTATGAAGGAATTAACCGGCAGCGATTCGTTAGCTGGTAAAAAAGTTGCCGTTCAGGGAGCGGGGCACGTTGCAAAATATGTTTGCGACCATCTCGCAAAAGACGGTGCGAAAATATACGTTACCGACATTTATGAAGAGAAAGCAAAAGCAATAATCGCAGATACGAAAGCCGAATACGTTCACCCAGATAAAATTTACGACGTAGATGCCGACGTTTTTTGTCCATGTGCTTTAGGAGCAATTATTAACGACAACACTATTGACAGATTAAAATGTAAGATAATTGCTGGTGGAGCCAACAATCAACTCGCTGATGAGAACAAGCACGGAAAAATTTTGATGGATAAAGGAATTATTTACGCCCCCGATTATGCTATCAATGCAGGCGGTTTGATTAATGTAGCTAACGAACTCGAAGGCTACCATTCGGAACGTGCAATGAAGCAAGCCGGCCAAATTTACGACACAATAAGAACAATATTAGCTATTTCGAAACGCGAAAATATTCCTACTCACGTTGCTTCAAACAAACTTGCTGAAGAAAGGATTAGATCTATCGGAAAAATCCGACAGGTTTATTCGGGCAAATCAGAATTCAGCGGCAGGTTGGGCGAATTATCCAAATAACAATTTAAGATGGTAACATTCAAACGACGCACTATACGCGAAAAAGTTTTACAAGTTCTTTACGCTCACGAGGTATCGCAGGAACCGATTACAAAGGTAATTGAGGATATTTTATCGGAGCTGCAAACGAACAAGACCGATTTCGATTTTGCAAAACAAATTATATATAAAGTAATTCAGCACCAAGATACACTTGATGAAATTATTAAATCGAAAGTTGCTAACTGGGAATTCAACCGCATTGCAGTGATAGATAAATTTTTACTGCGAATCGGTATTTGCGAGCTTATCTATTTCGACGATATTCCCCCAAAAGTAACAATCAACGAAGCAATCGAAATAGCTAAAAACTACAGCACTGAAAAAAGTGGTAAATTCATTAACGGTGTTCTCGATGCTGTATACGAGCAATTGCAACAAGAGAATAAATTGAAAAAATCGGGACGAGGTTTAATTTCTGATTCCTCAACTCCCACCCAAAAACCATCAAACCGCACAAAAGAGTAATGAACGTTAAGAGCCCTGATGTAGATTTTCAACACTCTTCTAACCGATCTCAAATTTTTGTCTGGGCTCTTTTCGATTTTGCAAACACTGCTTTTTACGTTCTGATTCTAACTGTAGGTTACCCCCTTTTTTTTAAAGAAATTATAAATCAAGGGGGTAAAGACGGCGATTTCTTGTGGGGATTGGCTTTTAGCATATCGATGTTGATTGTGGCTATTATTTCACCATTTTTAGGCGCCGTCGCTGATTATGGTACCGGAAAAAAACGCTTCCTCCTTATTTTTACACTTCTTTGTATTTTAACAACAAGCGGATTATTTTTTACAGCTGAATCTACAGTTCTGTTAGGAATCGTTTTATTGATTCTCGCTAATATCGGATTCGAAGCTGGGTTGGTTTTTTACGATTCGTTCCTCCCCGAAATCACTACTCAACGAAGTTATGGTAGAGTTTCAGGTTATGGTTTTGCGATGGGATATATCGGCTCGTTGGTAACTTTGATGATTGCTTTTCCTTTATATACAAAAGGATTTGTTCCCGAAAATATTTCTAATATTCAAATAAGTTTTCTGATTGCTGCCGGTTTTTTTCTCCTTTTTTCGATTCCATTATTTTTGTTCCTGAAAGAAAAAAACAAAACCGAAAGTTTGAAATTAAACTTTCTTAGCATCGGCTACAAAAGGGTCAAATCAACATTCAAAGAATTTAATAAGTATAAAAACATCGGAAAGTTTCTGTTATCCTATTTCATTTACATAGATGCTATTAATACGATAATTATTTTTTCTTCAATTTTTGCACGCGAAACTTTACATTTCGAGATATCCGAAATCATAATCTTTTTTGCAATAGTTCAAACTTCAGCAATTATCGGTTCAATTTTGTTTGGAATTCTTGCCGACCATTTGGGACAAAAGCGAACGTTAAGTCTCACCTTAATTTTGTGGTTAATTATTGTAGCAATTGCTTACTTTGTTACAGGCAAAGGATTATTTTATTTAGTTGGAGTTCTTGCCGGATTAGCTCTCGGTTCGTCGCAATCAACCAGCCGAAGTTTGATGTCGAAAATTACTCCGTTTGAAAAGAAGACAGAATTTTTCGGGTTTTATTCTTTCTTCGGAAAAGCTTCCGCTATTATCGGACCTTTACTTTTTGGTTTTATCTCTTCGTTACTCGACCAGCGAATTGCTATAATATCAGTTGGAGTGTTGATGCTCGTGGGATTAATATTGCTGCAGCGAGTTGATGAAGAGAAAACAACAATCAACGTTTGATAATAACTCTCATATTTAATATTTTATCCCAAATTTGTCAATAGAGAAAAGAACATATATCATCCCTGAAGGGATTTTAATTGTAGGTACTGTCCCGAAGGTATTTTCAATTTATACTATAAATATTTCATCCCTATCGGGATGAATGCAGAAG
>CAMTVZ010000225.1:0-7427 GCA_947085285.1 uncultured Ignavibacteriota bacterium | reverse complement strand
TTGTTAGACGGACGCGATACTCCGCCTGACTCCGGTATAAATTATTTAAAGGAATTACAATCAAAAATTCAGGAAATTGGTGTTGGTAAAATTGCTACCGTGATGGGGCGATATTATGGGATGGACAGAGATAACCGTTGGGAAAGAACCGAGTTAGCATACAAAGCAATGACCGAAGGAATTGGTCAGATATGTTCAAACCCAATCGAAGCAATCGCCGAATCATATAAAAATAATATTACGGATGAGTTTATGAAACCTATCGTTTGTGTTGACAACGAAAAACCTGTAGGCAATGTACAACAAAACGATTCTTTCATTTTCTTTAATTTCCGTTCCGACCGCACTCGACAATTAACAAGAGCGTTTATAGAAGATGGGTTCAATAAATTCCCACGAAATAAAATTAATATTTATTTCGTAACAATGACACACTACCACGACGATTTTAATGTCCCCGTTGCATTCCTCCCTATTAGTTTGTCGAATACTTTCGGTGAAATATTAGCTGAAAATAATTTAAAACAATTGCGAATAGCTGAGACCGAGAAGTATGCTCACGTAACTTTCTTTTTTAATGGTGGAAGGGAAGAGGTTTTTACTGGTGAAGATAGAATTCTTGTCCCCTCTCCGAAAGATGTAGCAACTTATGATTTGAAACCACAAATGAGTGCTTACGAAGTTACCGACAAACTTATAGAAGCAATAAAAACTAACAAATACGATTTCATTTTAGTAAATTATGCTAACTGCGATATGGTCGGACATTCTGGAATTATGGAAGCCGCTATTAAGGCAGTTGAAACAGTTGATATTTGTTTGAGCCGGTTAATTCCAGTAGCTCAAAAGTATGGATTTTTACCATTGGTAACATCAGATCACGGCAATGCTGATAAAATGGCTGAAGATACTGGCGAGCCTTTTACAGCACATACAACTAACTTAGTTCCCTTCATAATTGTTCAAAATTCCCCTTCACATAGATTAAAAGAGAATGGCATCCTCGCCGATATATCGCCGACTATTTTAAAACTGATGGGATTGCCGCAGCCAAAAGAGATGGATGGAAGTTCTCTGATTTTTTGAATTTAATTAAATAAAAGTTAAATTTTAGTCAACGGATTCTAAAGATGAAAAAATATCGAATATATGTTGACACTTCTGTCATTGGCGGCTGTTGTGACAAGGAGTTTGAGAAATGGTCATGCATTCTACTTGATGAGATTAAACTTGGAATGCATTTGCTTCTTTTGTCAGAGTTGACTCAAGCGGAGATATTCCAAGCTCCAGTGGAAGTAAAAAAATATTACCGCTCTTTTGCTGATTGTGCTGATCAAATAATTGAAATATCAAAAGAAGCCATCGAGTTAGCCGATGAATATTTGAGACACAATATATTATCCTCTAACTTCCGTGATGATGCACGGCATATTGCGTTAGCAACAATTGCCGATGCTGACGTACTTGTAAGTTGGAATTATAAGCATATAGTTCATTTTGAAAAGATACAAAAGTTTAACGCTGTAAACATTGAAATGGGTTACAAACCTATTGCTATATATTCACCGAAGGAGGTTGTAAAATATGAGTATTAAAACGATTGATATGGTTCGTAAGATTCGCGATGAAGAATTCAACAAAACAAAAACTTTATCAGTGGAAGAACAAATAAAAATTGTAAAAGAAAAATCTGCCAATTTGAATAAAGAATTAAGGAAATTAAACCACAAAGCAGCACGCCCTAGCTGATACAACAAAATTAATAAGCGCAGAAATATTTCTGTAAATAGCATGACTGATAAAACAAAAAAATATATAGATAAGATTTTTCTATATTTACGACAGGAATTCCCAGAAGCGCAAATGTTTCTTTTCGGCTCAATTGTTTCTGCGAAGCCAAATATTTTCCATGACATCGATATAGGAATTGAGGATGTTGATAAAATCCCATTACTAAAATTGCAGCACATAAAAGAAATTATCGACGATATGAATATTCCGTATAAAGTCGATATCGTAGATTTTAAAAGAGTTTCTGCCGGTTTTTATAAAACTGCCAAAGAAAAGATAATCGAGTGGAAAAATTAGCGAATATTTTACACGATACCGAAAAAGCTTTAAGACAGTTAGACAGAGCTTTGCAGGAGGAATTCTCAGATATTATCCGAGATGCAACGATTCAGAGATTTGAATATTCATTCGAATTGTTTTGGAAACTTGTTAAGACTTATTTAAATATTATTGAAGGAATTGATTGTTATTCTCCAAAAACTTGTTTCAGAGAACTTCTCCCGATTTCAATAGCATCTGAAAATGAAGTAGAAATGTTTTTAAAAATGACTGACCATCGAAACTTAACTACACATATTTACGACGAAGGGGTTTCTGATGAAGTTTTTCGAGCAATACCATCTTATTACTCTACGATAAATGACGTGCTCAATCGAATTAAAATAAAAATTAATGAAATGACAGAGAGTTCGAAAATCCAAAATATGTAGCTTAACCAAATCAAAAATCAAAAATTTAAAACCCCGCCCGAACCACCGTTTGGTCGGGCGGGTAAAATCCCCCAATTCCTTACCTCCCTTGCAAAGTAGCTTTCAAAGTAAGCGTTTCATCGCCACGCAGCACAACTACCTCAACTTCATCTCCCGGTTTAAAATCACCAAGAAGTGAAGTTAAATCATAAATATTCTTTACCGATTTTCCACCAAATTTAACTATGATATCGTTGGCTTTAAGTCCAGCCTTTTCGGCTGGTGAGCCGGCACGTGTTCCGCTAATTCGCATTCCTCTCGAGTCATCACCGAAATCGGGCATAATGCCGAATGAAACCCGGAAACCTCTTCCACCTTCACGCATACCGGGAGTTGGCTCGATTTTTACATATTTCGGTTTTTCGCTAACAACATCTAATTGTTCCAGAACTCCAATTACAAAATTAGTCACCATTTTTTGCCCGTCGTAATTTATCAATTGCCAATCATCCGAAGGGCGGTGATAATCGCCGTGTAAACCTGTGAAGAAAAATAAAACCGGTATGTTCTTGCTGTTGAAACTTGCGTGGTCGCTTGAGCCGAAACCATCCTGCCCAAGTTTCAATTTGAAAACCGAATTTGATCCGCCAACGGCTGATTGTTTTTGAATTATCTCGTTCCACACAGGCGAAGTTCCAACTCCCTGTATAGTCAGGACGCTGTCCTTCAATCTTCCAATCATATCCAAATTTATCATAGCAACCGATTTTTCGAGTGGCAGCGGCGAATTTTTTACATAATAAGCCGACCCTAACAACCCAAGCTCTTCTGCTGCAAAAGCTACAAACACATACGAACGTTTTATTTGAGTGCGTTTAGATGCTATACTTTGAGCAATCTCTAAAAGTCCGGCTACACCCGAAGCATTATCGTCGGCACCATTATGAATTGCAATAGTGTCGGGACTGGTAGAACCTGAACCCACACCGCCAAATCCGAGATGATCAAAGTGGGCACCAATAATAATGTGTTCGTTTTTTAGAGCCGCGTCCATACCTTCAATATATCCGACAACGTTTGCAGTGTTAGAATAGATTTTTTCGATTTCGGTTGTTAGTGTAACTGTTGTATTTGGAAAATTAAACGAATTAGGTTTTTTATTTTCGTTGATAGTTTTTTGAAGGGAGTAAAGATCCATTCCAATGTTTTCGAATAAAGAATTGGCTACTTTCTGATCGAGTTGTATAACTGCAATACCCGAGTTCATTGAACCACGTTCATTTCGAAGAGGGAGAAGCGGAGCATTGGCTTCGTCAACTGGACCTGTAACGAAAATTACCCCTGCCGCTCCTTTATCGCGTGCGGTCATTATTTTTTTTGTAAACGAAGAATAACCGGAAAATTTGCTCGACTGATTATTTCCATCGGGTGAGTATCGAAATATCATTGCAATCTTATCCTTTACATCTATTCCTGCATAATCGTTATAATTCAACGTGTCGGCTTCGATGCCGTAACCGACAAATACGAGTTGTGTGGTGATTGATGTATCGCTCGTAAAATTCATCGGTCTAAAATCAACATCGGGAGTAAAATTTATCGTTTTACCCTCGATATCGACTGCGAGTGAATTGTTTTTACCCACTTTTAATTCCGATACAAACTTGAAATTCTGAAAATATGTCCCGTTGTCGCCAAGTGGTTTTAGTCCGTACGATTTGAACTCTTCCGCAATGTAATTTGCCGCCAATTCGTCACCTTTGGTTCCTGGGCGCCTGCCTTCGAGTTCATCAGAAGCTAAATACATTACGTGCCGTTTGAGTTCGGCAACGGTAACATCTTTCGATGTAATGATCGGTTGAGTTGAACTGCAACCGATAATGATTGAAAGAACAAGAAGTATTGATAAGAGATGTTTCATAATTTTTTCCTACTTATAAATTGATTACTGATTTTACATTCTGCAAATTGTCTACGATTCTACGAGTCGTTAGCCTCGTAGAGCCAACTGCTAACTACCTACTGCTTACTTGGGATTGCCAATTTCGATAATGCATCTTTTAAATTATTGAACGACTCATCGTCGGCAAGGCTGTACTTCCAATCAATGTATGCTATTTTTCCTTGCTTGTCGATAACAAAAACGGTTCGCTTGTTATAACCTCTTTCAGCATTGTAGCTTGCGTATTTCTTTGCAACGCTGTGGTCGTGGTCGCTTAATAATTTGAACGGAAAGTTTTGGTGCTTCGCCCAAAAATGGTGCGACCAAACATAGTCGCCGCTAATTGCTAATATTTCGGCATCTAATTTTTCCAACATGGCGAAGTTATCTCTAAAAGCACAAAGCTGTTTGGTGCATCCTGTGCTCCAGTCAGCGGGATAAAAAGCAAGCACAACTGGCTTTTTCCGGACTATTTCTGAAAGGGTAATTCCCTGATGAACAATTGTATCTCGTGTAGCATAGGGGAGTGTGAAGTCGATATATTCATCCCCAATATTTATTGATTGTGTATGAGCGGATACTGAAAAAAATAATATTAAAAGAATGTATTTAAATTTCATAAATGTGAACTTTCATAAAATTGCTACTAAAATGTAACAGAATATGTGCGAAAAAGCAAAAGTCAAAAGTGCGGATTTATCGTCTTTGGTTTTTAGTTTACGTTGTTCGTTTACTTTTGTTGCTCATTGTCAGGTTCGTTTCCATTCATAGATTCCTTATTATTTATTGGAATCTCAAATTTAATGTTTATTCCTATATTTTTAGGTCTTACCCTCTACGAGGTCGTTGACCTGACATTCCCGCCTGCATCGGGCAGGTCTACTGAGCGTTATACCTGACATTTTCACTGGACGATTACAAAAATCAAATATTTTGAAAATAAGGTTTTATTTTGTTATAATAAAGTAGTAAACTTATGAATACCTGAAATGCCAACTATATTGAGAATCAAAAATTATAGATTCTTCTTTTTCAGCAAAGAGATTAACGAACCACCACATATTCACATTGAATCTGATGATAATTATGCCAAATTTTGGCTTGAGCCTGTAGAACTTGCAAAGTCAATCGGATATAATGCAAGAGAGTTAAATGAAATTAGAAAATTATCATAGATAAACAAATTTTATTTAAGGAGAAATGGAATGAATACTTCAACTGTTAAGCTCGCTGAAGCTTTTATAACAACAATCTGGTTTGATGAAATAATGTTTCACGCCCGTTTATTAGACGGAAGAGAAATTAGTGTCCCACTCGATTGGTTCCCGAGGCTGCGAGATGCAAATAATGAGCAAAGAAATAAATGGCGGCTTATCGGAAAAGGTATCGGTGTGCATTGGGAGGAAATTGATGAGGATATTTCAGTCGAATCTTTGCTAGGGTATTAATTAATTTTGATGAAGTAAAATTGGAAAGTGCGACTCACCTTTGAGGTGAGTCGCACTTGCTATCGTTCTCAAGACCCCGCCTGTTAAATACAAGCATCTTTCCTTATAAATTCTTATCTTTAAACTGCTTTTAGAAAAGAGTATCAATGGAATTACAAGATAAAAAAAATATAGACAAACCAATTGACCATTGTGGTGTTTTCGGAATTTTTGGTCACCCGCAAGCGGCTGTAATGACTTACTACGGCTTGCAGGCGCTTCAACATCGTGGTCAGGAAGGATGTGGTATTGTTACATCCGAGTTCAATCAAAAAATTAATAAGAATCAGTTCCACGTTTACAAAGATTTTGGTTTAGTGAACGATGTTTTTAAAGAAGAATCTCTTCTGAAAAATGTTTTGCGTGGTAAAGCTGCTATAGGGCACGATCGCTATTCGACAGCGGGTTCGGCTTACAACAAACAGAATATCCAACCTCTAACGGTAAATTATCGGAATGGAAATTTAGCAATATCGCATAACGGAAATATCACAAACTTCCGAAGAATCCGAAAAGAGTTGCAGGATTCGGGAACAATCTTTCAAACTACTTCAGATACAGAGATTGTTCTCCATCTAATTGCCAGCAGCCGCGAAGAGGATCAAATAAATCAAGTTTTGGATGCACTTAATCAAATCGAGGGGGCATTTTCTTTTGTAATTTTAATGGACGACAAAATGATAGCTGCCCGCGACCCATATGGCTGGAGGCCTCTGAATGTTGGAAAATTAGATGGTGCGTTTGTTGTAGCTTCCGAAACCTGTGCATTCGATATAATCAACGCTGAATACATCGGCGAAGTTATGCCTGGCGAAATTCTCGTCTTTGACGATGAGGTTATTAAGTCGGGTAAGCCAAAATCATTTCAATTAAAAAACAGACCACCCAAACCGCATTACTGCATCTTCGAATATATTTATTTTTCGCGTCCCGATAGTTATGTGTTTGGCGAAAGTGTTGATAGAATCCGTCGCCGGCTCGGAAAAATTTTAGCAGAAGAACATCCCGTAATTGCTTCAAGTTCAGATGACCGAATCGTAGTTATTAATGTTCCCGATTCGAGTAACACCGCCACACTCGGTTTTGTAAGTCGCAACAATAAAATGGGCAATCTGACTAAATACGAGATTGGTTTAATTCGCAGTCATTATGTCGGCAGGACATTCATCCAACCTGAACAAGACATCCGAGAAATAAAAGTAAAAACCAAATTCAATAAAGTCAAAGGGGTTTTAAAAGATAAAATTGTAGTTGTGGTAGACGATTCGATTGTACGAGGCACAACCTCAAAGCAATTAGTAAAACTTATTCGTGAAGCCGAGCCAAAACAAGTTCACTTCCGAGTTACAGCACCGTCAATCCGTTTCTCGTGCTACTACGGAATGGATTTCCCAGAACCGAATGAGTTGATTGCAAATCAGTGCAATGGTGATATTGAAAAAATTCGGCAAGAATTAGGTGTCGATAGTTTAGGTTACTTGTCGCTCGATGGTTTATTAAAATCAGTTCCGAAAGAGA
>CAMTVZ010000224.1:0-43767 GCA_947085285.1 uncultured Ignavibacteriota bacterium | reverse complement strand
CTCTTTCGAAATTTCTAACAAGTTTTGAACTACCTTACGCATTTTATTTAAAATTTCTTTCTGCATTTTTTCTTGAAGCGATTTCTGAACATCTTTCATCTCCGACATGAAGTCTTGCATATCTTCGCTCATCTCTTGCTGTGTTTGACTTGCCTGCTTCATTTGTCCCGACATCATTTGCTGCGATGCTTTGCTCGATTTTTTCTGAAGTTGCTTCTCGCTTAAATTTTGTTCGGCTTGCGCCATTTTATCGAGAGGCATATCCTCCGGAAACTCTTCCATCTTTTCCTTCAATTTTTTTGCCTCCTGCTGAAGCTTGTCGATCTTCTCTTGTATATCTTTCTGCTGCTCAGCTAATTTCTCTAATTTTTCTTTATCTGCCGGATTTGTTTTCGATGTTTGTTCCTTCAATTGCTCTTGCTGTTTAATCAACTCTTCGGTGCGTTTTATCAGTTCATCAATTTTTTGTTCGATGTGGATTCGTTTTAAAAGCTCAAGTGTTCGCTCTAAATTTTTCTTGAACTCCTCTTCCGAAAAATTCATCTTCTGCATTTCCTGTCTCATCTGTTCGGGGGTCATCTGTTGCATTTTTTCCTGTAGCTTTTTCAACGCCTCCTGCAGTTCAGGATTCTTCAATTCTTCCATCAACTTTTGAAGCTCCAAATACTTCTGCATAGTTTCCTGTGATACGAGTTTATTCTCATCCATTTTCTGGATCATCTCTTCCAATTTCTCTGCAGCTTCCGAGATTTTCTTTTTCATCTCCTCATATTTTTTAGTCAGTTCCTCTGCTTTTTTCTGTTGCTGCCAGTCGGCTTTCTGCTGATTCTTTTTCAATTCGCGTTGAAGTTCTTCAAACTCTTTCTTCAACTTTTCAGCTTCTTTTGCAACGTTCTGCATTGTTTCGATGGTCTGCTTCTGACTTTCTGAAACATCTGCAAAAACTTCGTCGAGCGAGGGAAGACGAACCAGGTATGTTTCGCTACGCGATGCTTTCGGACCACTCACATTATCGTTATCGAAAACTTCAACATAATAAGCGAGAACATCTTCGGGAACAAGCTGAAGTCCTGCCAAATTCCAGTTGTGCCAAATCTCCTGTGCGATTTGTTCTTTAGATGTTAGAGGAATTTCGATGTGAGTAAATTCTTCTGAAGGACTTTCGTATCGCGATTGAACGAGGCGATATGCAAGTTGCAATTTCGAAAAACCGTAGTCGTCGCTGATTTTGATTAGCAGATTTAGCAGCATGCTTTCGGTAACATCGATATTTTTAGCCGGCACAGCTATCGCAACCGATGGATATTCGTCGGGAATAATTTTTAGTTGATAACTAATAGGAGCTATATTAGTTAACCCTTTTTCATCTTCTAGTTTTATTGTGTACGATTTATCGTTTAAGAGAGTGAGAGAAGCACGGGCTTCAGTTTCGTTTATAGATAATTTAGTAATTGTGCTATCGTTAAAATGTAATTCTGCTGATGATAAGTTTTTACTCGACAAAATATTGAAATTAATTTTTGTTCCGGGTAAAGCAGAAACATCGCCTACATTTTCTTCGAGTGTTTTAGGTGGGATGCGGGTGTAAGCTGGATAAGTTAAACTCAATTGCAGCATACGGATTATTGGTCGGTCGAGAACTAAAATTTTATATTCTGGGCTACGTGAATTTCCGGAAGTGACGAAATAATGAGTTGTAGATTTAATATTGGGAATTGAGAATTTAAAAATTTTATCTTCCGAAATTTTAAGAGTTGTTTTTTCATATTTAGTTACCCCTTCTTCGCGTGAATGAAAAGTGATTGTACTGACAGAGCTTCCGACGGGGTGAATGGTGAAATCGACTGTTTCACCGCGAAGGGCTTCTGAATCGCCTGGTTCGACTATGAAAAAAAGTTTCGGAATAACTGAAAACTCTTGATTAAATTGGTAAATACGGAAAGCCGACCATAAAAATCCTTTTGGTGAAATCAAAATAGCCAACAGAAAAATACCCACAGCATAGAAAAATGTATTTCTTATTTTTTTAAATCGTTTGTTATCGACTGCGTGAATAAAATCAATCTCCTTGATAGCTTCGTATAAATCGATGAAGGAAGCGTCGATTAGATCGATTGAGTATAAAATTTTTTCTTTGATTTTCGACTCATAAACTTGTAGAGCGTTCAGCAGGCGGTCGTGGATATTTGGGAATTGATTACCAACCTTGATTGCAATTTCCGAATCGGTGGCATTTTTTAAAATTTGAAGCTTTCGCAGAAGGGGTCTGCCGGCAAACCACAATATTGCAGAAATCGAAGATAGAAGAATGAAATAGAAAAGTATTGTTCTTCCTGTTATTCCGAAATCGAAGATGCGTTCTAATACAATTGAGAATAAAGATACAAGAAGGAAAATGGAAGCCGAAATTAGGATACCCGTAATGAGGTCTATAGAGTTTTGCTTGCGTCTGACGGTGTGCAGACGTTGTTTGATTTTTTCGTAAAGTGGCGATATGTTTTGTGAGTTTTGCAAGTCAAAAAAATTGTAAATTAAATCAAAGGTAAAAGTTCACCATTTGAGATGCGATCTGCAACATGCAGGCGTATTGCATCTCTAATATTTGCAATCACCTCTTCGTATGTATCGCCTTGAGTATAACACCCTTGCAAATCGGGACACATCGCGTAATATCCATCGCTGTCTTTTTCGATAACTACTGAAAAATTATATTTATTCATTATTTATAAAATTAATTTTCTAATGAGTTAATGCCCACACAATTATGTTTGTTCCGAAACGCAGAGCTTCTTCGTGTTTATCGGGGGGTGTGTTGTGAACATTTAGATCGTTCCAGCCATCCCCCGGATTGGATTCGTAAGTATAATACAGAACGAGTCGATTGTTGTGAAAAATTCCGAAACCTTGCGGTGGTTTTCCATCGTGTTCATGGATTTTTGGGGGACCATTGGGAAAATTGTAATGACAATTATACAAGCCGTAGCTGTATGGTAGCTCGATTAAATCCTTTTCAGGGAAAACTTTTTTAATTTCGCGCCTGAATGCTTTATCCAAACCGTAGTCGTCGTCAACATAAATGAATCCACCGTTTTCGAGATAAGTTCGAAGCCGCTTTGCTTCATAGTCTGAAAAAACAACGTTTCCATGTCCTGTCATAAATATGAAGGGATAAGTAAAGAACTTATCGCTGGAAATTTCTACGAACTCATAAACCGGTTCTGTATCGATCAAAGTATTTTTCTTAACAAAATTCAGTAAGTTCACATCTCCGCCCGGATCGTTGTACCAGTCGCCCCCGCCGCTGTATTTAAGTCGTGCCATTTTGAAGGCGCTCGAGACTTTGGTTTGAGCATAGAGTCCCGTAAACGGGATAAACTCCAAGCAAAGAGCGATGAACAGTCCAAGTATGATTACTATTTTGAATATTCTTTTCATATTTTGTAAACATCTTTTCGGTGTCTTATTCGTACAATATCTATCAGCTTTTCTCTTGCATTTATGTAATACACTAATCGATAATCTCCTATTTGTATTCGCTATAAATTTTCTTCCCCTTCTAATTTTTTACATCCTTGGGGGCGTGGTGTGATTGTGAGTAACTCAATTTTCTTCAATATGTTTTCTATCAATCGGGAATCCAGGCTCTCTAACTCTCGCCTCGCTGATTTTGCAAATGTGATACTGTATTTAAGCACGTATTTTGCCTTTTTGGCGTAGTTTTGATTTTACCTCATCGAGTGATTCACGCGGCTCATCGGCACGAGTTCTTGCGATGAGGATATCATAAAAATCTTCCCACAGTTCTTCGTGCTTTTTTAAATCGATAAGAACTCCGGTTTTATTTCCTTTTTTATCTACGATAAATTGTATTCCAGTCATTTATTTTTCCTTTTGATGTTTATTTCACTAATTGAAATTTAGGAAAATAGGAGAGGAGAAGCAAATTGAAGGAACAGGGAAAGTGTGACTTGGAGAAACGGCGACGAGACGAAAATGAGAATGCCACGAATTAAGTGAACTAAATAAATCTACGTTTCTGAATAATGAATCCGTCAAATGACGGACGAATAATGAACTCTGAATTATGAAATGAAAAAAACTTTAAAAATCTATAGTTGTTAAAAATTATAGAAAGCTTATTTCACAATCCTCAAACTATCGATAACTTTTCCTTCAATATTTTTGGCTTCGAAGAATAACTCATTACCGCTCACTGACACTTTACAATAATGGAAAATCGCTTCTGTATAAGCAGTAAACCATTGTGCATTTGTTTCATATAGAGGTGCACCTGCGCCACCGGCAACAATCTGGCAGCGACCTTTGTCGGGAGTACTTCCGTATTCAGCAACCGGCGAACTGATACTAACATTACGGTTTATCGGTTTTGTACGCTCGTAATGATGAGAATGACCTGTTAATACTAAATCTACACCGTAATCGTCCAACAACTTCCACCATGTATCAAAATATTTGTGCATCGCTTCACGATGACTCCCCGAACTATAAAATGGTTTGTGAAAAAAAACAAATTTCCAGGTTTTGTTTTTACTTTTCTCTAATGTTTCTCTAAACCAAACAAGTTGTACTGAATCCGTTGGGTTTTCGCTATTCAAACAAATAAATGCAGCATTGCCATAGTTAAAAGCATAATACAATTCGCTGCCAGCGGGATTTGTGGGCATAACCAAAAAATTTTCATAATTATTATTTCCAACATCGTGGTTTCCGATTGTATAGTAAACGAGGTTAGAAGTAAAAAACTTTTCTCCGCAATAAAACCAATTGTCCCACTCGTAGTAGTTCGACCCTTTATCTACCAAATCGCCAGTAAAAATATTGAAGTCGGCTCTTTCGATTGCGTTTGCAACCTGTCCCCAACGATTAAGTCGTGTCCGGCTATCGCCCGTTACAGTAAATGTGAAGTTATCCGAAAGCGTATCTGTTGAAGTCTGAAATAATTTCTGAGTCCAGCTATTATTTTTTGAATTGAATATCGAATAAAAGATAGTGGTATTTGGTTTTACAATTGGGAAAGTATAATCGAACCAATATCCTTCAAAATTATTACGCCGAATGCCGGCATGTTCTCCCATTTCAAATGTTTCAGTATATCCCCATTTGATTTTATCACTTTCACCGAAACTTTTCCAGGTAACAGTTAAACCATTCAGAGGGTTGCCGTGCGAGCCGAAGTGAATGTTTTCGATAGGTTGTGAAAAAATCGGATTATTAAAAAGAATAAAAATGAAGCTAAAAAGTATTTGTCGCATAAATTTGTCGTAGTTAAGTTGATATTTAATTTCTGTTCCCAATATAAGAATTTATTCCTTCTCTAAAAAAAAACACGGCTATTATTTTTTCAAAATAGCCGTGTTATAAGTAAGAAGTTAGAAATAGATTATGGTTTTACCATATAGAATTCATAAGCTCCGCTGCCGCTGTAACTGTAAATGCGCCATCGGTAGTAACCGGCTGTCCCGCTGTACGAAATATTTTCGTTGGAGGTCGAGCTTGTTGAGCTTGCAACATTCGCCCAGCTTAAGCCATTCCATTTTTGTAGATACAAATCGAAGTCGGCGTTTGTAGGACCTCGCAAACATCCTGAATGTGTACCGCTGATACTGCTGTAGTAGTAAGTACCGTTAGGTTGTATTTGAGCCGCACCCGTTCCTGATAGCGTGCCTGTGTATTTTGTTCCAGGACAAGGTTGCGTAGAAGTCGTAAAACTCCAAACCGACGACCATCCGCTTGTTCCGGCAGTATTAGTTGCATTAACACGCCAGTAATACACTGTTCCATTAGCAAGTCCTGATATCGCACGCGATGTTGTAGTAATTCCACTCTGATCAATTGTAAGAGTTGAAAAAGCTGAGCTTGTGGAAACCTGCAACCGATATGATGTTGCTCCGCTTGATGCATTCCAGCTTAATGTTGGATTTGTAGCTACCCCTGTTGCCCCGTTAGTTGGAGATAATAGTGTAGGCGCCGGCGGAATAGTAGCAGATGTAAAAATTGTATAAAGTAGGCGGTTCGGTGTTCCTGTCGGCACACTTGTAATTTTATTTAAAGTAGCATTTGAAATTAAAGCATTAGCAACGGTAGCAGGCGAGGCGGAAGTGTTGGTTGATAAATATAAAGCTGCTGCACCTGCAACGTGAGGTGATGCCATCGAAGTACCTGAAATTGTGTTAGTGGCTGTTGTGGAAGTATGCCAAGCCGAAGTAATGTCGGTGCCGGGTGCAAGTATATCGACGCAGGATCCATAATTTGAGAATGACGAGAAACCGTCGGTGCGGGTAGTTGAACCGACTGTAATTGCTTCGGGAACGCGGGCGGGCGAGTAGTTACAAGCGTTTGCATAAGAATTTCCGGCTGCAACAACATAAGTAATTCCATCGGCAATCGAACGTTTTACTGCATCATCGATTGAGGTGGAAGCTCCACCGCCGAGCGACATATTAGCAACGGCGGGATTTGTTGTATGATGCGAAGTAACCCAATCGATTCCAGCGACTACACCAGATGTTGTACCATTGCCGCTGTTATCAAGAACGCGGACTGCGTAAAGTCGTACACCCTTTGCGATTCCGTAGGTTGTACCGCCTATGGTACCGGCTACGTGTGTTCCGTGTCCGTTACCATCGTTAGCGGTTCCACCGCTCGTAATTGCATCGTACCCAGTAACTGCACGACCTCCGAACTCAACGTGGTCGAGGCGAATTCCGGTATCAATCACATAAACATCAATACCCGATCCTGTTTGATTGTAAGTATAAGTTGTGCTTAAAGGTAAATCGCGTTGATCAACCCGATCGATACCCCAGGTAGCATTCGTTTGAGTTGTTGATAGGGATACGATTTGATCTTCTTCGATGTAAGCAATGTTTGGATTATTGATTAATCCTTTGATTGCTTGTTCCGGTACATTGATAGAAAAACCGCGTAGTGCCGAAGAATAAATGTGCTTAACTTTACCGCCAATCTGATTAGCAAGTTGTTCTGCTTTTTGGGAAACCTTAGTTACATCGTCTTTGAAAACAACGATGTAGCTATCGGGTATGCGAGATTGTGGTGAAGCTTTGAAAAATTGCGGAGCTGTAGATGAAATTTGGGGAGTTGGCTCCTGAGGATTGTAACTCTGCTGATCTTGGCAACCAAGTAGAGAAAGAACAAGAATGATTACCATCGAGAGAAATAAAACTGAGACACGTTTCATAAAAGGACTCCTTTTATTGGTTGATGGATTATGTTAATAATGATTTAGAAAAACGGTAATGAAGTATAACAAATAAATTTGAGTTTGTCAATACTTAAGTTGACGATTATTCTTTTAATTTTTCTTCTACGCTTTTAACTTTATCAGCAATGGTTTGGTGACGATCAACTCGCGTCCCAAATTTCAGTGTAGCTGTGATTCGAGGCACCCCCATTTCGTGCAATACCTCGTGGCATCGTTTAATTGCGGCAAAAACCTCATCCCATTCGCCCTCGATGTTTGTACCGTAGGCGTGAAGTTGAGTGTTCAAGCCGGCTTCTTTAAGAACTTTTTCACAAGCCACAATATATTTAGACAACGAAACACCAACACCTAATGGTACGATGCTTAAATCGGCTATTACTTTCATACTCTTTTCATCTCCGGTTTTTTTAAATATGTTAGCCACCGCCATAACCACTCGGCGGGACCGTATTGAAATTTCTTCATCCACAAATTCGCGATAAAAATTTGTACTCCATAAATTACTATTACTAAAATTAATCCAGTTACTTTATCTACTTGTCCGAATAATCCAAAGCCGTATCCGTAAAAAATTGTTGTGCAAATAATTGACTGTAAAAGATATGTGCTAAGTGCCATGCGTCCGGGGGCAGCTAAATAATGTAACCAATTTTTATTTTGATATGAATTAATAAGTAGAGCAACCGCTGAAATAAAAAACAAACTTAAAGCAGGCGCCCCTACTACTTGTCCGAACGATGCAACGAATAAAATGAATGTTGGCTCGAATCGCGGTAAAGGTAAAATCAGGGTGGCGTATGTGAAGTTTCCTATTACGCCAATTATCAAACCCCACCAAAATATTTTTTTAAACAGCGGGATATTGCCTGCTAAATTTTGTAATATTTGCCGCTTGCCAAAATACATCCCGATTAAAAACATTGCCAACACACTCGGTCCGATAAAGATTGTAGCAAACGACATAAATATCATATCGTATGCACGCTGTTTTGTTATTTCGAGAAAGCTCCCTGTCGGGTAAACCTGATATGCTCGATCGATATCTTTCTTATACATAGCTTCTTGCTGAGCAAACGATTTTTCAATTTCTTCGCGTCCTTGCGGAAACGATTTGCCCAGTTCAATTGCCGCCGCACCAACTAATGTGAATATCAAAGGAACTGCCAAAAGAATTACAACCCAAATAATTAATGTTTTGGGCTTGGCATTGCGGAACAATATCATCACAAAGCCGAGCAAACTGTATAATGCTAAAATATCGCCAACCCAGATAAAGAAAGCGTGCACCAGACCTATGATAAATAAAACTATATATCTCCGCGAGACGATTGGTAAAAATTTAGTTTGATGATTTTCGGCTCGCATCATCATCATTGTAAATCCGTAACCAAATAAGAATGCGAAGATGGAGTAAAACTTTCCTTCGGCAAAAAATTTCACAAACCAAGCTACGGCACGGTCTATTCCGGCAACTGTTTCGGGCAATGGCATCAATATAGTTTGAAAAGGATGGATAAAATAATCCATATTAACTAACAAAATTCCGAACAGCGCAAAACCCCGAAGGACATCGAGTAATTGAATACGTTCTGTCGGCTGCGTGGGGCGTATAGAAAGGATTTGTTCGTTCATAGAAATTTCTCTTTCAGAATTTTGTAGCAATTTATAAAAATGGCAAGAGAGAAACAAATGAAATGCGAATCGGGGACAAGGAGAATGGGAAAGAGGTGGAAGAATGGAATAATAATGAAACGAAGAAAGATTGAATCGGGAATCAGTGTTTATCAACAATCTGACTTCTTATCAAATTTCTGATAACGGGTCAGGCTTAAATAGCTTGTTTAATTTATAAATTCTTCATTTTTTGTAATGGCATAGTTATTGGGCAAATATGAACCTGATAAACTAAATTAGGAGAATGAAAATGAAGAAATTTTATCTAACCTCTTCAATAATGCTTGCACTTTTGCTAATTGGCTCGTGCAAATACGCCCCGACCGAACCACCGAAAGGAGAAATTCGCTCACTTACACAAACGGAGGCGCAGTTAGTTTCTTCGGCAGATAAGTTTGGACTGAATTTATTTAAGAAAGTGAATGAATTTGATTACAATAAAAACATTTTTATTTCGCCTTTAAGCGTTTCGTTGGCTTTGGGTATGACGCTCAATGGCGCCAACACCTCCACCTATGACTCAATGAGAAACACACTTGAACTGCCAGATATTTCTCAAGAAAAAATTAACGAAGCATACAAAAGTCTTATTGAACTTTTAACAGGCATCGATCCGAAAGTAAATTTCAAAATTGCTAATTCCATTTTCTATCGAAACACTTACACATTCGAACAGGACTTTATTGAAATAAATAAAAAATATTTCAATGCTTTAGTGCGAGGGTTAAATTTTGACGATCCAGCGACTGTCAATATCATTAACCAATGGGTGAAAGATAATACCAACGGAAAAATCGAGAAGATAGTCGAAGAGATTGAAAACGATATCGTGATGTTTTTAATCAATGCGCTTTACTTCAAGGGGACATGGAAATATGAATTTGATAAAAAGAATACAAAGGATGATTGGTTTACACAGCCAAACGGCACGCGTTCACAATGCAAAATGATGGTTCAGGAAGCAGAGTTTAATTATTTGGCTAACGAAGATTTTCAAGCAATCGACTTGCCGTATGGGGATGGAGCATTTAGCATGACGATATTCCTGCCTAAACAAAACCGAGATGTTAATTCTTTTATTGCGGGAATATCTGAAAATAATTGGAACGCTTGGCTAAGTAGTTTTACAAAGCAGAAAGTGAAATTGTATTTACCAAAGTTTAAGTTAGAGTATGAAATTCAAATGAAAAATATTTTGACTGCATTAGGAATGGGAATCGCTTTCGATCCGTACAATGCCGATTTCACAAAACTATACCGCGGTCCCGAACGAGCTTACATAAGCAAAGTAAAGCATAAAACTTTCGTTGATGTTTATGAAGAAGGCACCGAAGCCGCCGCAGTTACGTCGGTTGAAATTGGTTTTACTTCAGTTGGAGAAGATATCATTATGCGCTGCGACAGACCTTTTGTATTTGTCATTCGAGAAAAGAATTCGAACAGCATTCTGTTCATCGGAAAAATAACACACCTGTAAACAACTGATGAATAATTGGAGTCAATATGAAAAAAATATTTTTATTACTGGTAATACTGCCTCTGCTTTCTTTCGCTCAATACAATCAAGAGAGAACAACCGAGCAAAGTTTTGAAAATTCTGACCTGTTTTTCAAGAGTCATTACTTGAATACCTTCGGGCTTTACAGATTCAAACAAGTATCAGCGGGATTGATTGACGACCCGTTTTTACACCTCTACATCAATCCTGCTCATCAGCCGAATCTTGCCGATGATGATGCGCTAATTTACATTGATTTCCGAGGCGATAGAACTGAGGTGAAATTGTTCGATGGTTACGTTGTGCCTATGTATTATGGAAGGGGGCTTTGGGATTGGTATTCCTATCCTGACCCAAGATGGTTGACTGTTGCCCGTTCAGAACCTGAGCCGATTGTATCAATCGGAATTTTATCCAATCCACTTTCTGATATTACTAAAAATTTCTTTATCGGCGGGTCATATCAACTGATGCATAAGCAGGAAAAGTTTTATCAAATGCCCTACTGGATTTATTATCCGAACTTTTATTATGATGCACTCGGAGTTAGCAGAGAAGGATTAAAAAATGTTCCAATCATCGACCGCTTTGCCGGAAAAGACGAGATGACGCTCGAAGGACATTTCGTTACTCTCTTTACCGGATACAAGTTAACGGATAAATTAAGTTTAGGTGCTTCGTTCAACGGCGTGAATCATTCACGCGATGGTGGTTATTTGAATTCAAACAGGGACGAATACGGTGGAACAGATAGAACAGAATATAGCACATCTCAAATTCTTGAAAGAAACCAGAAATACAATCACTCAGATTTTAGTATCGGCGCTATTTATGACCTCTCGGAAAAATCATCGGTCGGTATAAAAGCCGGATTGCTAAAAGGTAAAGCCGATCAAGATTACACTTCGCAAAGCTCTTACTACTCAAAATACAATATCCCCAATGTAAGCAGCAATTGGTATTTAAATGATTCGAAATCATCGACAGTTCAAAATTGGGAACACGATGGAAATTCAAAATATTATGGAGTTAATTTCAAACACAAATTGAAAGAGGAAAGAGAAATATCCGGTTTCTATCGTTACACTTTTAGCAACGAAGATGTTACAAATTCTTCGATTATTTTTGATACATCCTACTATTTTTCGCGATGGAGTTGGGATACGTCGTGGTCGTTATATCGAGGCAGCTCGCTTACTTCAGATAAAAGAAATGGAGATGGATTTAGAAAAAAATACAACCATGAGGCGCTCATTAGTTTCAAATCGAAATTAACTTCGGCAAGTACTGTTACAATCGGATTATATTACAATAGTATGAAAACAGACTATTTTATAAGTGAGCCAGTTTTAGCTTTGCGAAGTTCAAATTATACTGGCACGAGTTCATATTGGCAACCTTATTCATATTCCTTAAAATTGACTGAAGACAAAGTACTTGAGTGGAATTATAATTCACGAATTTGGTCGCTGCAAATTCCGGTTATATTTAATTTTACTTTGTCCGAAAATTTTGGACTGATGTTAGGTGTAAACAGGATACTAACCGGTTCTGAAATAGAGGATGAAACCATAGCTTACTTTAACAAACGTGAGCGGGTCGAAAACGGAATAACCAAGACTGAAACAAAATTCGGCGAACGGTATTTGCAGCCGACAAAAAAGTTCACCGAGAGTTACTTCGACCTTATTGGAAGTCTAAATGTTAATATTTCAGATGCATTTAAAATTAGACTGCTACTCGACCCTGAAATCGAACCAGAGGTTCGTGTAGCCCAATGGTGGTTAAGTTTTGAGATGAGATTGTAATAGTTTTTTGTGCCGATTTTTCGTATTTTCAAAATGTTAGCTGGCATTAATTTTTAAAGGATTAGGCCTATTAAAAGAATTTGCATCACGATCGTTTCAATTATACTATGGTTACTGTTTTTATTATCATGTAATAAAACAACAGAAGTAGAATACCAGCATGAAACAGCTAATCAACTAATACCAACCGCTGTTGGAAATTACTGGATATACACTGATTCGACACAGACATCATTTGACACTGTTAGTATAATTTGTAAATTTTATGATTCAGGGTTTGTCTGGTGGCAGTTAAAGAATAATAGCTATGCAATGTCATATTTTGCAAATGAATTCGCAACAAGAAATGACACTATTTTCGGCAAAACTAATTACAGGACTCCAAAATATTATATATTACCGTATTTTTTTATCCCTCGTAATAACGCGGTAGTTCGTTACGTAATTCCCGGCTGTGTAACCAGGAAACTCAGAGCTACTATCCATGAAATGAAAATTACTGTACCAGCTGGCACTTTCAAACCATATATCTCTTTTGTTGAAGATGGCTGGATTAAAAAAGATTCTTTAGTAATTGTACCTGGAATTGGTGTAGTATGTAGAGTAACTGAAGGTCGTGCTTATCCGGGTATCCCGGCTTTCACAACAAAGTGGTTTTTAAAAAGTTATAAAGTATTAAATTGAACAAATCTTATTACAAAACGAGAATTATTTTTACATTCAGCGTAGTTACAATTATTCTTGTAGTGGCGATATCTTTTACAAGTTATAATTTCATTCGCAATCTTTACCTCGACGAAATATCTTCACACGTTAAAACATCGACTCAGATTATCTCTAATCAGATTGATGAATCGTATTTAGATATATTAAGTATCGGTTCACCAACTAAACTAACGCAAGCTTATTTCCAAAATATTTTCAAAAATAATACGGTCAACAACACTCCATCCGAAATATTTATCTTCAATAAAAACTTAATAGTCCTTATTCATTCTAATTTTTCGGATATAGAAAACAGAACCAATCCAAATCTTATTATCAACAAAAAAGATATTGAGGAACTTGCTGTCAAACAGTCGTTTGTATCAATCCCTTTTAAAGGCGACGACGGCAACTGGTATTTGTGGGGCTTTCATCGCTTCAACGAAAATTTTTACCTTGCAGTTAAAGAAAGTGCCGATAAGTTACAGAAGGTGGAAGAATTTGCGAACATCTTTTTCTATTTTGGATTAATCGCTACTCTAATTACAATTATCGTTAGCTGGGTAATTGCTAACTCGATAACAAAACCGGTTGATAAGCTTATAAAGTTTAGCAACGAAATCGGTAAGGGGAATTTTAACGCCCCACCACCGGAAAATATGAGGGGCGAAATAGAATTACTTTCGAATGCAATGGAAAAAATGAAGAACGATTTATTCGAAAATCAAAAAGAGCGTGAAAATATGCTCGCACAAATAGCACACGAAATTCGCAACCCACTCGGTGGGATTGAATTATTCGCAAATTTAGTTAAGGAGGATTTAAAAAATGAAAACAAGAATACTGAAAATTTAGATAAAATCCTGAAAGAAATAAACGGACTGAAAACTTTAATCACAGCTTATCTGAATTACAGTAAACCCAAAATCGCAACTCAAGAATTAATCAACCTGCCCGATTTAATGAATGATATCAATAACGTATTCAAACCGGAGTTAGAAAAAAAGAAAGTTCAAATAAAACATAACTTACAATCGACGAAGGTGTGGTTCGACCCGGAACATCTCCGGCAAATATTAATTAACGTTATTTCGAATAGTCTTCACTCCGTATCTGACAACGGTTTGATAACAATTAGTTCAAATGCGAATCATACAAATTGGTGGATATCAGTTTGCGATAACGGGCAAGGAATTTCTGAGAAAAATATCGATTTGATTTATGAGCCATTCTTTACTACCAAAAAGGAAGGTACCGGACTTGGGCTATCAATCTGTAAAAAACTTGCAAAAGAAAATAATGCGACAATAGAGCTAGTAAATAACAAAGACAAAGGATGTACATTTACATTGTGTGGAATTAATAATCGAAATGGATAATGACAGTTCTAAAAATCAATTTTATGAACCACAAAGGTCACAAAGTTTTTACACAAAGGACTCAACAAAATCACCGTATGGGGACAATATAAAATAAGAAGAAAATGAAGAACGAAGAAATCATAGTTATCGAAGATAATGAAACAATGCGGCTTGGTATCGTAGAAAGTTTGCGCCGCGAAGGTTATAAAGTTTCGGCATACGAAGATGGTCCGAAAGCATTAAAAGATTTTCAATTCAAACCGGTATCGCTTGCTATCGTAGATTTGAAAATGGAGCCGATGAATGGAATTCAAATACTCGAAAAAATTAAAAAGCAACACCCAACCACCGAAGTCCTGATGATTTCAGCTTATGGAACGATAGAGGATGCGGTGAAAGCGATACAATTGGGTGCTGCCGATTTTCTTACCAAGCCATTCTCCCCCGATGAATTGCGGATACGTGTAAAGAAAATTGTAGAAAAGATACAGAACGAAAAAAGAATTCAAGAGTTGATCGAGCAGAATCGTTTACTCAGCGACGAGGCATTTTCGGGTTATGAAGAAATTGTAGGTAACTCGTTTCAGATGAAGAAAGTCCTCACATTAGTCGAACAAGTTGCTAACACCGAAAGTACCGTTTTAATACAGGGCGAAAGTGGAACTGGAAAAGAATTAATTGCAAGGGCTATTCATAAACGAAGCAGGCGAACTGAGAATCCTTTTATAAAAGTAAACTGTGGAGCGTTGAACGAAAACCTTCTCGAAACCGAATTGTTTGGACACGAGAAAGGTGCCTTCACGGGTGCAATACGACTAAAAAAAGGCAGATTCGAATTAGCCGATAAGGGAACTTTATTCTTGGATGAAATTGGGGACGTATCCCAAGCAATGCAGGTGAAGTTGTTACGCGTTTTGCAAGACGGCGAATTTGAAAGAGTAGGAGGCGAAACAACTTTGAAAACCGATGTTAGAATTATCGCTGCAACAAACCGCGACTTACAAAAATTAATACGTGAAGAAAAATTCAGAGAAGATTTGTACTATCGGTTAAGTATTATTCCTATCAACATTCCACCGCTGCGGGACAGAAAAGAAGATATACCACTTCTGGTAGATTATTTTTTAAAAAAACAATCGAAACTAAATCGTCAAAAGGAAAAACAGATTGATATTGATGGTTTGAAATTGTTAGTCGATTATCATTGGCCCGGCAACATTCGTGAGTTAGAAAATTTAATCGAAAGATTAACAGTTATTACAATCGGCGATAAAATTGAATCTAATTTAATTTTAAGCCACTTGAATCAAGGCTTGAGTTCTAATGCGAATTATGAGAATCTACCCCTCGAAAAAGCTGTAGAATCTCTGGAAAAGAATTTAATCGTGCAAGCGTTGAAAAAAGCTAATGGGGTAAAAAACAAAGCGGCTAAATATTTAGGAATACCAACGAGTGTTCTTTATTATAAGATGGAGAAATATGATTTATAAAAAAATACAAAATCGAAAAGGTGTAATTACTTTCGTTGCTCGTTTACTATTTATATCAGTTATTACTCTACAAAACATTTATCCCCAAACTCTCAACGATGTTGAAAAAAAATATGAAACGTTAAAAAATAATTTAGTTAAAGAAAAATTAGTTTTAGATTCCCTCTATCGAAGTTTAGAAGAACGAGCAAAATTGATTAATAAAGAAAAAGAGAAGTCTAAACCCGATCAGGATAAAATTTATGAATTAATGGCTGGCTCGGTTACAATCTCTAACTCGATAGAAGTAAGGCAAAATAAAATACTCCAGTTAGAAAAAACTCTTGAAGAAACGAGCCAAAAGTTAAATTATCATTATACAATCATTATCGACTCTCTTAAAGCATTAAAACAAACAGTTCCCGCAACGGTTGATGTAAAAGATATTGATGAACAAATACTAACTACTATTGAAAAGCGACTTTTGATTACGCCGAGAATTAAGCAACTTTCGTTTATTCCGGAAAAAATACTTGAGATCGACCTAAACAAAACTAAGGATACTCTTCAAAGGAAAATTTACACTGAATATCTAACGAACGCATTGAACGAAGTCAACACTCTGATAAACCAAGTGGACGAAACCAGCCGCGAGATAACACAAATAATAGCACTACAGGAAAAGGCAAGTAAATTTTTAGATGATGTAGAATTCGAAAGCCGAATTAAGCCTGCCGGAACAACCTCGACAATGTCTGCTCCGACCGACGCAAGCATTCGGCTTTCCGGCGAGAAAGGTTCAGAGTTTGACGCACAGTTGCAGTCTTATGTCTCTTTAAACAACCAGTTGAATTTCCGTCGGTCGCCCCTTATTCACACAACGGGTGAAAAATCATTTAAGTTTAGCACCAATCAGGTAAGTTTAAAAGACTATCTGGAATTACTAAAAGAGCTAAAAAAGGGGTTGAGTGATTACCGTTCAATTCTTACCGACAAATTATCCGTCCGCTGATGAAATATTTTTATTCCACAATTTGTTACACATTTTTTCTGACTTTAATCATTTTTCATATTTCATTCTGTCAGGTTACTTGGAAAACGAGTTTAGAGACTGGGTATTATAATTCTTCCGGCGACGGATTAACCGGGCAGGAAGATATTCAAATAAAATTAGAAGGCCAGCTTCGATACGATTACGAACTGAAAAAGCAAAACGCCACCGCATATTTAAGGGTGAGACCAGAAATGTTTGGGCTTAATAACCGAATGAGTTCAATGCGTTTAAAAGCTTTTGGCTCGTATAGTTATGACTTTGATAATTTTGTGGGGGGAATAAATATTACCTCTCAAAGGCATCTTTTCTCAGGAAAAAATTTAAAAATAAACTATGAATCGTTTTTATTGTTAAGCGATGTCTTGTTCGAAATATTTAATAATACACCGGTTAGTGCGAGTCTCGGTTATGCGTATCATAGTTTAAGCGCCGAAGAACAAAGTCTCGATTTAATTTTCTTTGACACAAAACTAAATCAGACCATCAATTCATACTTAACAATTGGTTATGGTGCCTACGGCGAAAAATTTATTGTAGGCGGGCTTATCCGAGGCAATTATATTCCACAAAAAAATAAAAATTCGGGCTGGCGATTTGGTCCAAAAGTTAATCTGAATTATATGAGAGATTTTATTTTTAATTTTGAATATCGGTTCTTACTCCACACCTCACAATTGACGCAATTTCCTTCATTCGAACACTGGTCGCGTCTTGTAACGGGAAAAATTTTTGGTGAGCGATGGTCGGTATTTTTACTTGCCGATTATTATATCAGAAAATTCAAAACAAAAAATATTACTTCGACCGAAAACATCCTGCTATACACTCCAATGAATTTGGAAAATAGAATTTACGTAAAACTCGGCTATGAAATAAACAAGTCGACGGAAATATTTATCAAATCCGGTTACTTCAACGAGAGCCTCTATAAGAATAACTTATCGATTAAAGGATGGAATGGAATGATTGGTGTGGAAGTGGGAGGGTAAACCAAAAATGGTAAGTGGGCGAAGGGATGAAACGGGGATAGTGAAAAAACGCGTTCATCCGTGTTCTATTTTTCAAAAGTCTCTATAAATAATTTTTGCCATTCGCACCTCACTTCATTATATTCATAGTGTGAAAAAATATGAACTTAAAAAATCTGTTTTCGGCGGGAATTTACACCTTGTAACTCCGCAGCGGTTTCTGATAAATTATCAACACGATTTAAATCAGTCGCAATACGAAGCTGTAACCTCGGTTAACGGTCCGCATTTGGTAATCGCCGGTGCCGGAACAGGCAAAACACGAACAATAGTTTACCGGGTTGCATATCTTGTAAAAATCGATTTATTTTATTATTAATAAGTGAATTTAAATTTTATCCAGAGATTTTAGATTAAAATTATAAAAATGATATGGGCATAAAACAGGACGTTTTAACAGAAATTTTTAAAGTGTGTAAGAAAAGAAACAATTTTGTTTTTGATAATGATTTGGTGAAAAAAATATGTAAAAAACACGGTTTTGGGAATCCTTTTGATGTTACAAAGCTTGATGATACTTCCAAATATCCTGATATGTTAATTGATGAGGATTATTTTTTAATTCATCTTGGAGAAGGGAGTCATAGATTTATAAAGGGAATCAATAATGGTTTTCACAAATTTGAAACTATTGATGACAATTATATTTTTGATTGGAAATATAGAAAAAGTCTACTGAATGAATTCGACTCAAGTGAATCGAATATTTTATCAATTGGAAGCAATCAAAGAATAATACATGACTTTTTATACGATGATATTGTTGCGGCGCCAAAAGTTTATAATGCAAGGCGAACCAAAATCAGTTTCAAATATAATATAGGTGAAGAAGAAATAATAGCGACCAATTTACAAATGGAAATTGACTTAACTTTGGAATTAAATGGTATCGTTACAATTTGTGAAGGAAAAAATGGTTTTCCCGAAAATTTTGCGATTTATCAACTATTTCACCCATTCAAATATTTTAATGAGTTAAAGAAGCAAGAAAAACTTGATGTAAAATTAATTACTTGTTGTTATGTTTTAAGAAAAAAGGTAGATGGTAAATCTTATATTAGGTTATATAATTACACATTCGAAGATGAAACCAATATGAAATCATTAAAATTATTAAAAAATGCTCAATATAATCTACTAAAAAGATAGATATTTTTATGATAAATAATTCTGATATAAAATCGTTTTTAGATAAAGTATTTTTAATGGACATTGTTAGCTTGTTGAAGGAATTGCCCGATAAAAGTATTGACATGGTATATGGCGATCCAGACTACAATGTAGGTATTAAATATGGTGATAAATCATATACAAAAGGTTTTGATGAATACATAGAATGGTACATTTCATTGGCAAAGGAATCGCTTAGGGTTTTAAAAGACGACGGCAATATGTTCTTAATAAATTATCCAAAACAAAATGCATATTTGAGAGTCAAATATCTAGATAAGGCTTGTTATGAGGTTCTAGATTATGTTTGGACTTACAACACTAATGTCGGGCATAGCCCCAAAAGATTTACTACCGCCCATCGAAGTATTTTACATTGCAGAAAAACAAAAGACAATAAATTCTATAAAGATAATGTTGCTGTGCCGTACCTTAATCCCACAGATAAACGCATATTAGGCAATATTGCCAATGGTTCGAAGGGAAGGATGCCTTATGATTGGTTTTACTTTGATTTGGTTAAAAATGTAAGCAAAGAAAAAACATTTCATGCTTGTCAAATTCCACAAAAACTATCTGAAATGCTAATCAAATCTTGTACTATGCCAAATGATGTTGTATTAATTTTATTTGGTGGAAGCGGTTCTGAAATTGAAGTATGTAAATTCTTAAATAGAAAATTCATCTCCGCAGAAATTGATAAAAAATATTATAATATGATTATCGATCGTTTGAACAAAGGCCGAATTGAAGAAAAATACCGCCTTCAGATAAGGAATAATGGGTCGAAAGAAACACCTGGACAACTTATACTTTTAGAAAAACCCGTTTATAATGTAAAAAAGAAAATAAAGCATTGATTTTTTTCTTTTTATTTTGATTATTTTTGCCATTCCCGTCTCACTTCCTTATATTCATAGTGTGAAAAAATATGAACTTAAAAAATCTGTTTTCGGCGGGAATTTACATCTTGTAACCCCGCAGCGGTTTCTGATAAATTATCAACACGATTTAAATCAGTCGCAATACGAAGCTGTAACCTCGGTTAACGGTCCGCATTTGGTAATTGCCGGAGCCGGAACAGGCAAAACACGTACAATAGTTTACCGGGTTGCATATCTTGTCGAGTTGGGAGTTAAACCGCAGGATATTTTGCTATTAACATTCACACGCAAAGCTGCGCAGGAAATGCTTCGCCGCGCTGCTATGCTTTTAGACTCTCGTTGCGAAAGTGTTGCCGGCGGAACTTTCCACTCGTTTGCAAACAGCATCTTGCGAAAGTATGCACAACTCATCGACTATGAATCGTCTTTCACAATTCTTGACCAAGGCGATGCCGAAGATACCATAAATTTAATGCGCACACGTTTGCGGTTGGACAGGCGCGAAATCCGCTTCCCTAAAAAAGAAACTTTATACGATATTTACAGCAAGTCGGTAAATACACTTACTCCAATACACGATATTTTGGCGAAAGGATATCCGCATTATTTGGAGATCGAAGAAGAAATTAAAAACTTGTGTTCAAAATACGAGGTTTATAAACAGCAGCACAACCTGATGGACTACGACGACTTACTCGTCAACCTTATTAAGCTTTTCAAAAAACGAGAAGATATCAGGAATTTAATTTCCACAAAATACAAATACATTATGGTTGACGAGTATCAGGATACAAATCGGATTCAAGCTGAGATAATTCGACTTCTGGCGATGAAGCCTGATGGAACTTACAGCAACGAAAACATTTTGGTAGTGGGCGACGACGCACAGTCGATTTATGCGTTTCGCGGTGCAACAATCAGAAACATACTTGAATTTCCCGAAACATTTCCGAAGTCTAAAATCATAGCGCTCGAAGAAAACTACCGCAGCACGCAAGCAATTTTAGATGTAGCGAATGAAATTTTAAACAGAGCGATGGATTGAAAACTTTGATGAGCAAAGAGCTAAGAGCTTGGAGCCTGCAAACGGTATTCTCTTGTTTAATCCTTGTGCTTTTAACACTTGTGGGTTGTAAACCTGTAAAAGAGGTTGTCGAGAACAGAGTTGAGCTACCACCTCCTCTAAAAACTCTCGAGCCAGCGATAACTTTGAACATCGCGAGTTTAGACCTTTCAACATATCCTACAAAAACAACCAAACAATCAGTGCAAAATTTAGCAGTCGCATTAAAAGCAGAAGATGTGCAAGTTATTGCCATACAATCAGTTACACGCTATCCTGAATTAAAAAACAGAGTCGATTTTGTTTCGGAGCTACAAAAGGCAACTGAAATGTATTTCAAATTTGGTGAAACACAAAACTATTCGGGGCGACAAACCGGCAATGCGATATTCAGCATTTATCCGTTCCGAGCTTCTGAAAATTTCGAGTTTAAAAAATTTAAATCACTCAGCAATTCTTTAAATGTAACTATCGATGTAGGTATTGCAAATTTGCTCGTATCGTCTTTAGCGATACCCGAAAAACTATCGAGCAATGAGAAAAAATATTTTGTATCGGAATTAAATAAAATTCATAGTAACTTTAACTCGCCTCCTTTTATAATTATAGGAAACATAAACAGTAAAGTATTGAACGATGCCGATTATAATATCGCCGGTAGCATAGCACATAGGCAAACTGATACCCTTGCTCTTTTAGAAACACGCACAATAGGAACTGAGTTTGGTAAAATTATGATTAGTAAATTCGGATTATTTTATAAAACAGTTAAGACAAAATGAATCGGCATAAATACAAAAAAGTTTTGTACTCGAAGAAGCCAGGTGGATCGATGCCTCAACTTGTAATCGCCGATAACGAAAACGTTCAATCGAAGTTTGTTGTGCAAAAAATTCTTGAACTGCGGGAAGAGGGAATCCCCCTCGAAGAAATTGCGGTCTTATTCCGTTCGTCGTATCTCTCTTTCGATTTAGAGATTGAGCTAACAAAAGCGAACATACCGTTTGTGAAATACGGCGGTTTTAAATTTATCGAAACAGCACACATAAAAGATCTGATAGCTTATCTTCGTGTTACAGAAAATCCAAAAGATGCAGTTGCCTGGAATCGTATTCTTCTTCTTATAGATGGAATCGGTCCGCGGAATGCTGAAAAAATTATCGACGGGATAATGCATCATCAAAGCGATAAATTTTGGGTTGAGTATCATCTGTATTCGGATAAGGTTCGCGAATTGTTCGATTTATTAAAAGAGGTTGCAACCGACTTGAAAACTCCTTCCGAAAAAGTTGACCGTATTCAAGCCTATTACAATACGATATTCAAAAAAGTATACGACGACTGGCGGCGGCGGGAGAAAGATTTGGAGATGTTTTACGCTATAGCCGAGCGATACAAAGATGTACCATCGCTATTAACCGACTTAGCACTTGAGCCGCCCAACGAGAGTGTATCGGATGTTGTTTCACCGGGGAAAGAAAACGAACTACTTACGCTCTCAACTATTCACAGCGCCAAAGGCTTGGAATGGAAAGCTGTTTTCATTATTTATGCCCTCGACGGACGTTTTCCGAATTCGCGTGCAGTAGATGACCCCGAAGAGTTAGAAGAGGAACGGCGGCTGATGTATGTCGCCTGCACTCGTGCTAAAGAACATTTATTTATTACTTATCCGATAAATATCTATGACCGTGATACCGGAACGGTTTTATCTAAACCATCCCGCTTCTTAGAAGGATTGGGCGAAAACTTGCTGGATCAGTGGGTAATTACTTCTGAAGAATGAGTAGCTTGTTATTATCATTTATTATTGTTAGATTGATACTGGTTTTTGATTGAGAATAGCTTCATCGCTTTCGCAAGTTTAAAAACGAAACAATTAAATTAAATTTAAAAAGGAGTTACAAATGAATATATACGTTGGGAATCTACCAAACGATGCCACAGACGATGATTTGCGGAAAGCCTTCGAAGCTTTTGGGCAGGTTTCAACAGCCTCTATAATTAAGGACAAGTTCAGTGGTGAATCGCGAGGGTTCGGATTTGTTGAAATGCCTGATAAAACTCAAGCTCAAGCAGCAATTGAGGGATTAAATGGCTCGTCGCTAAAAAACAGAGCACTGAAAGTAAACGAGGCACGACAGCGCGAGGATGACCGTAGAGGTGGTGGCGGTAGAGACAGAAGAAGCGGTGGCGGTCGCCGATTTCGATAATTCTTCTGTTAAATAGTATACTATCATTCCGGAGATCATTCCTGAATTTAGTTAGATGCACGCATTATCTCTCTGCATAATCTTGTATTTTATCAATTTGCGGAGAAAAAATTTAGTACATTTTACTAATAAAGAAAGGACATTTATGAAATCGGAATCTTTTGCACTTAGCAAACAGATGGCGACACTTCTCGAAAAGAATGGTATCACCATTCCAACTCCAATTCAAAAAGAAATAATTCCAGCAATAATTAACGGGCGCGACGTTCTTGCCCAGTCGGAAACGGGTTCAGGAAAAACTTTAAGCTTTGCTATTCCTTTAATTGAGCAGCTAAATCGGCGTGATGGACTGCGTGCCTTGATACTTGTTCCTACGCGTGAACTTTGTATGCAAATTGCAGGTGAGTTCATTAAGTTTTCAGCGGGCAACCATCTTGGCATCATTCCTGTTTACGGAGGCGTAGCAATCAATAAACAAATCTCTAAAATTAAGTCGGCTAACATCATAGTCGCTACACCGGGTAGATTGATAGATTTATTAGACCGCCGGGCAGTAAAGCTCGACACTATTAAATATCTTGTATTCGATGAGGCTGACCGTATGCTCGACATGGGTTTCATACCCGATATAGAATATATTGTAAGACAGATACCGGGCGAACGACAAACGATGTTGTTCAGTGCTACGATTTCGAAAGAGATCGAAAAACTGAGTGAGGATTTTCTTCACAACCCAAAGCACGTCAGACTCGAGTCTGTAATTCAACCTTCGTTTCTTCGTCAAACTTACTACCGCACAACGCCAGAAAAGAAATTGGACTTGCTTGTTACCTTACTTAAAAACGATCCACATTTAGCTTTGGTTTTTTGCAACAGGAAACATGTTACAGCAAAAATCGCAAAAAAACTTACAGCCGCAGGAATATCGGCGCGATGTTTACACGGCGACTTAACACAGCCCAAACGTGATCGCGTAACCAATGAATTCAGACAAAAGAAATTTACTGTTTTAGTTGCAACCGACGTTGCTTCGCGCGGTCTGCACATCGAGGATATTTCACACGTATATAATTATGAGATTCCAAGAGATGTCGATTCATATACTCATAGAATCGGTCGGACCGCCCGTGCTGGAAAAAAAGGAGAAGCAATATCTTTGGTCGCAACCGAAGAAGAGAAAAAATTCTTCAAACAAATTCTCTTTAACTATCGCGGAACTATCACCCTTAAAGAAACAACTGATATACCTAAAACAAAAAGGCAAAAGTTACAAGGTCTAACTCTTGATAAGCTAAACCCAATTTCTGACGATGTCGTATCTAAGAAAAATAAAAAAGATAAAGGCGATTGGAAGAAAAAA
This sequence comes from uncultured Ignavibacteriota bacterium, assembly GCA_947085285.1. Classification (GTDB taxonomy): domain Bacteria; phylum Bacteroidota; class Ignavibacteria; order UBA10030; family BY39; genus JASEGV01. The sequence continues at coordinate 19,237 of CAMTVZ010000224.1, read as the reverse complement.
TGGCAACACCTTATAGACGGTTAAATGGGCTTGTTGATAATTGTTGAATTTTGTATCAAAATGAGCATTTTTTAAGAAAAAATATAGAAATAAATTTTTTTACTTGACTATTCTTAATTCTTTTTCTATATTCATATAGAAATTTTGTGAAATAATAAGGACTTAATATATCGTAATATTGTTAAAGGTTTAAAATTATAGTATTCGTCTCGACGAAATATTCTATATAATTTATAAAATAATAACCTTTAACAGTGTAACGATATGTTAAATCGTATCAAGCCGAATGTTGAAGGTAATGCATTCGGTTTTTTACTTTTATGAAAAGAAAATATAAAATAAAATTTCTAATTGGAATTGCACTTCTTGCATTTCCTATGTTTACTTTCTCAATTAGTGCGGCAGAGAGTAATATCCGCATCTTCCAGTCAGATGAAAGATCTCTTACGTTCGAGTTTACACCCAATTTTCTTCCAATTTCAATTGTTGCAGGAGAGACGGAATCTTTCGCAAGGCTTCCTTTCGAGGGCGAAGTTGCACTCTCAAGTGCGACTCCCGGCGAACCGCTACTTAAATTCAGAAATATCCCGCTGCGGCTTCCCGGGCTTTCCAATCACTCCGTTGAAATTTTGGAAGCAGATTACGAAACTATACCGGACATCCTTCTGATGCCCGTGCCCGATGTTTACAAAGATGAGCACGGAAATTATTTTTCAAAACTTAGAAAAAATGTAACAGCTTATTCTGCAGTCGATTTTTTACCTTCCGAAATCGTAAAGCTAACCGATATCGGCACAACACGTGGTGCAGCTTTAGGAAACATCCACATCTACCCGCTTCAATATAATCCAGCTACAAAGCAATTACGAAAATACACACGTATAAAAGTAAAAGTAACTTTTGGATCAAATGAACTGGTAGGAATTTCTCAACCCGAAGATGAGTTGCTGAAGGGTGTTGGTATAAATTACGAAACCGGCAAGCATTGGAATCTCGCTCCGACATTTGCCAAGAAGCAAGCACAAACTAACAGTGTATTAGCAAGCGGCACCTGGTTTCGTTTTCCAATTAACGAGGATGGAATTTACAAGCTTACAGGTTCGCAGCTTATCGCTATTGGTGTTCCTGCAAGTACAAATCCCAACACAATAAAAATTTATAGCAACGGTGGCTTCGAACCGGCGTTTGATCCGCTCGCTTTCACTCCGGATGATTTGCTTGAGAATGCAGTATTTGTTAACAATGTCGGCAATCTAAATGAATTAGATTCCGACGATTATATTTTATTTTATGGTAAGGGAACAACCGGTTGGAAATATCATGCACCAACGAAAACTTTTTCACACTATATCAATCGCTTTGCAGCAGGTAATGTTTACTGGCTCACGTTCGGTGGAGCGACGAGTAAAAAAATGCCAGAAACACAATCGCTGAATGCATCAAACTTTTTTCAACCCACTTCTGTACTCGGGAAAACATTTCGCGAAGACGAAAAGGTCAACATTTTAAACTCTGGTATGGAGTGGTTAGGACAGCAATTTAGCGTTAACGATTCGATTACCTATGTTACATCTTTACCTGGTTTAGATACACAGAGGCCGATTTCGTATAAAATTCGTTTAGCAGCTCGAACTCACAATAATTGGTCGTACTTTACAGCATTCGACAGGCAGCAAATTTTGGGCACCGTCGCAATTGAAGGAACCTACATCGGTAGTTACGGAGCGCCACAAGCAAAATTTGCTACTCTAAATCAAACAGTGATGCCTGAGATCGGTGACCCACGAAGCGTATTGAAGCTTAAATTTAGAAGCGATAACCCTGCCGGTAGTGGGTATTTAGACTGGTTCGAAATTTTTTATTGGAAAAATTTAAATTCACAAAACGATTTATTTAATTTCCATACATACGATACAACGGCTGTGGTTAAATATTCGATAGGTGGTTTTAGCTCGAATGATATAAAAGTTTTCGATGTATCCGATTTTGCAAACGTAAACATTATTGCCTCCACCTCGATATCACAAAATACTGTTTCGTTTCAAATCCAATCACAATTGGGAAATCCAAAAGAATTTTATGCTGTTGGACAAAACGGTTATAAAACTCCAGGCAATTTTGTTCGGATGAACAATCAAAACATTCATGGGGCTGTTACATCAGGCGACTCAATCCAATTTATCATAATTACACACAAAGAATTTAAGAGTGCTGCAAACAGATTGAAAAATCATAGAGAAAAAGTTGGGGCTGACCGACTTAAAACATTGGTTGTAGATGTAGAAGAATTGTACAACGAATTTGGCGGTGGGCTTCTTTCGCCGATTGCAATCAGAAATTTTCTAAAGTATGCCTACAATTCAATTCCGGGAAATTCATTGAAATATGTTCTTTTATTTGGTGATGGCGATTTCGACTATAAACGGATTACAACGACCGGACCCAATTGGATTCCACCATGGGAAACTCACGAGTCGTATGTTGATATCAATTCTTTTGCAACCGAAGACCGCTTTGCAATTTTTGATAACAGACAGCGGAAGGCATTCGCAATAGGCAGATTAGCTGTACGTTCAGCATCCGAAGCGAATGTTGTGGTTGATAAAATTATTGAATATGAAAATAATCCCCCATTTGACCCATGGAAGATGAGAATTACTTACGTTGCCGACGATGGACCTGCTGGTAGAAGGTCCGATGGAACCTTAGAAGATGATAGAGATTTTCACACCAGCCATGCAGAAGATGTTGCGAGAATGACTCCCAATTTTATGGAAAAAAGAAAAATCTATATCGTAGAATATCCTACAGTTGTTACGTTGGCTGGGAGAAGAAAACCGACGGCAAACGAAGCAATCGTTCGTCAGATGAATGCAGGATCGCTGATCGTGAACTTCTCAGGACACGGTAATCCACGTTTATGGACTCACGAGCAAGTATTTGTGCGAGAGACCGATTTTCCATTGCTCAACAACAAAGGGAGATATTTTTATTTAGTTGCTGCAGCTTGTAATTTTTCGGAATTCGATGGAATCGGAGACCAAAGTGGTGGCGAGATTTTGGTGAATAAACCAAATTCAGGTGCAATTGGTGTTCTGGCAGCTACACGGGCTGTATATGCTTATCCTAACAGAGAATTAAACCTCAAACTCTTCGAACAAACCTTTAAACTCGATTCATACGGCAACATTATTCCATCGCGACTTGGCGACGGAATTTTCAGAGCAAAACAAGTTCTTCCACGCGACGATAATCACGAAAAATTTTTCTTGTTAGGCGATCCTTCGGTTCGGCTCGCTTTACCAAAAGTTCAAGGCAGCATCGATTCTATCAACAACCAATTCGCAAATCAAAGAGTCGATTTAAAGGCACTGCAAAAAGTAACTTTAAAAGGAACCATTCGTGAACCGGGCACTAATCTGCCATCTAATTTTTCAGGCAAAGCACAAATTGTGGTTTACGATGCTAATAAAAAAGTAAATGTTCCCGAGTGGGCAAACTTTAGTTACACGGCTTCGGGTTCAGTTATTTTCCGCGGCGAAAGTTCGATATCGAACGGTCAATTTAAAACTGAGTTTATTATTCCGAAAGATATTTCATACGATACTCTCAACGGAAGAATAACACTTTACTTCTCGAATAACGAAACCGACGGTATGGGTTATACTGAAAACTTCAGAATAATCGGAACAGACACAACGGCAATTACTGATAACGAAGGACCTGAAGTATCTATATTTTTTGATTCAAAATCGTTCCGACCGGGCGACATTGTTACCGAATCGCCTCTGTTGATTGTTGAACTGAAAGACGAATCAGGAATTAACTCATCGGGGGCTGGAATCGGACATCGAATTGAGGCTTGGTTAGGCGATCAAACTGAAAGTACCGACTTAACACCATTTTACAAAAGCAAACTCGATACTTATCAGGAAGGTGTAGTCGAATACAAATTCGGAAAACTTCCTGCCGGCTCGCACAAATTGAAAATACGAGCTTGGGATATTTTTAACAACGCATCCTCAAGCGAAACTATTTTCAATGTTCTCGTCGGTCAAGGTTTAACAATTACCGATCTTTATAATTATCCAAATCCTTTTGCTGACGAAACGATTTTCACATTTTACCAAAATCAAATTGTACCTGTTGATGTTGAAATTAAAATTTACTCGATAGCTGGCCGTTTGCTCGAATCTATTAAACGATCTGGCATCACTGATAATTTTGTTCGGATAGATTGGAATGGAAGAGACAGAGACGGCGACAGGTTAGCGAACGGAATATATTTATATAAAGTTATAGTAAAAACACAGGACGGGCGTTTTGCGAGCGAGTCGATTGGAAAACTTAGCGTTCTTAAATAAAACCAAAAATTGCTATTCACAAATAAAGATTTTAAATTTAATTACAAATATGTGTTACATTATTAAAGGAAACAACATGAAATCACAACAAATTAAGTATTTATTGGCAATTATTTTAGTCGTAATTGGACTGCTGCCAAACACATCATATTCGCAAGGCGAATCTGCTGTACCGTTTTTGCTTATCGCTCCGAACTCGCGGGCTAGCGGGTTAGGCGAATCAGGAACCGGTATGGCTGACGATGCCTCGGCAATATTTTGGAACCCAGCTGGACTGGCATTCCAGACCGGACAGGAACTGAGTATTACACATGCTAACTGGCTACCTCAATTTGCCATGTCCGATTTATTCTATGAATACTTGGGTTATAAAGGCTACTTTGAGGAACTCGGTGGAACAATCGGCGCCAATATTATTTATTTAAACTTAGGCGAGTTTATTAAAACATTATCAAGTGGACCTGAGGAAGTAGGCCGATTTAAAGCTTATGAATTTGCCGTAACAGCCGGGTATGCAACTAAAATTATGGAAAACTTAGGTGTGGGTGTGAATTTAAGATTTATCAGAAGTGCCTTGGCCCCTTTTGGTACTGAAGAAGAAAAAGGAACAGGCATTGCCAACACAGTTAGTTTCGACATTGCTACGATGTACAAACAACCGATGTTGGAGGGGGAGTTTTTATCGGAATTGAACATCGGTTTAAATCTCGCTCAATTAGGTCCGAAAGTAACCTACATTGATGAAGCTCAAGCCGACCCGCTTCCAACAAATATACGTTTGGGTTTAGGGTTCAATGTTTATAAGTCTGAGTTCAATAATATAGTTGCAAACATCGACTTTCAACGTACTTTGGTTCGCCGCTATAAGGATGGAAAATCGGACAATGCATTCAAAGCATTAGCAACAGCCTGGACAGATGGAAGCAAGCTTCGCAAAGTTACAATCGGTACCGGTGTAGAATATTGGTATGGTTCGCCAAAACTCGTTGCTATACGGTTTGGATATTTTTATGAAGACCCAAGCTTCGGTAACCGAAAATTCTTAACCTTCGGTGCAGGTATCAGATACGATATCTACGGCTTCGATTTCAGTTACTTGTCGGCAATGGAAGAACATCATCCACTTTCTGAAACTTTACGCTTCACGTTAATGATTAACTGGGGCGAAATCTAATATTAACTTTTTCTTATGAAGATAAAACTACTTGCGGTTCTTCTGCTTGTCGGAATTTTTACCGCAAATTCTCTCTCTCAAATTAATCTTCAATTGAATCATCCCGTAACTCCCCAACGGGATGATTCTTTTTTAGAAAGATTAAACTTTAAGCAGACTGCAAGCGCCGAGACCATTCGCGTCCTCGCTGTGATGGTAGATTTTGTTGAAGATACCGACAATCGTACCTCGGGCAACGGTAAGTTCGATCTCTCGGCGCCTGATTCAATAATCGACTCGCCGCCGCGTAATAAAAATTATTTCGAAAATCACTTAACATTTTTAAGTAACTACTGGCGGAAAGTAACCAACGGAAAATTGATTGTAATTCCTACACTCCTCGATAGTGTTTATCACCTCTCACAAAAAATGCAATATTATAGTCCTCCTAAAAATAGTACTACATTCTCTGAAATCGGTAATTTAGTTCATGAAACTTGGCGATTAGTAGATTCAACAACTCCGAACATTCCCTTCGAAAACTTTTATGCCTTCTGTATTTTCCATGCTGGTGTTGGCAGAGATGTTGACTTAACAAGTGTTTATGGATACGACCCAACCCCCTTCGATATTCCTTCAATATATTTAGGTTTAAAAAACTTGCAAAACATTTTTGGAAGCAATTATCAAGGTGTTCCTGTAAAAGGGGGGCAATTCCACATAAAAAATAGTCTTGTCCTCCCCGAAACTGAAAACCGTCTCCTTCCCACGATTGGTGGAAAAACACTTTTACAACTTAGCATTAATGGTTTGCTGGTAGGAACTTTTGGCAGTTTTTTAGGTTTGCCCGACCTGTTTAACACAAAAACCGGTCGAACTGCTATTGGGCGTTTTGGTTTAATGGACGGACAGTCGATGTTTAGCTGGAGCGGACTTTTCCCGCCCGAACCTTCGGCTTGGGAAAAATATTTTCTCGAAAAAAAATTTAAATTAGGAATGATACACATTGTAGATGTTCAACCCGGCGAAAATATATATCCTTTACCAGCTGTTGGACTTTCTACAATAGATACAATTTACCGTGTGCCGATAAATGCCCGTGAATATTTTTTAATTGAGAATCGCAATCGCGATGCTAATCGGAACGGTTCTACAATTACTTTTAATTTTAACGGGCAAACCATTCAGAAGCATTTTCAACGCGACACAGCTCGTTATAGTGCCTTCGATCAACGCGATGTGTTTGGAGTTGTAACCGATATTGATGAGTTCGATTGGAGTTTACCCGGCGGCGTTACAAAAGATGGAAAATTTTTCGACGGGGGAATTTTGATTTGGCACATAGATGAAAATGTGATTGATGCTAACTACGCCTCGAATACCATAAATGCTAATCCCAAAAGGCGCGGCGTCGATTTAGAAGAAGCCGACGGCTCACAGGATTTGGGGCAGTCGTACGGAATGCTGAATCCTGGATCGGGTAGTGAAGATGGCACAAGTCTCGATTTTTGGTTCAGCGGAAACTCGGCCCCGGTTTATAAAAATAAATTCTCACATAACACGCATCCGAATTCGATGAGCTATGATTTTGCAAATAGTTATGTTACAATAGAAGATTTCTCAGAACGTTCACCGCTAATGAGTGCAAAAGTAATTTTAGGCGACGATGTTGTAAAACCGCTGCCCGGTTATCCGAAATTTATCGGTACAAAAGCAGCCAAACAAGCACCGCAGATTATTGATGGTAGAATTTTTATATCGAATGGTGATTCTATATTTGTATTTTTACCGGACGGAAGAAGTGGAACTACAAATCCGAGTGGATTATTTTCTCCGGTAGGTGGCGGTTTTCCTGTTACTTCCGAAGGACAATCAAAATACTCTGGTGTTCAGGATAGTGTTTTATATACATTTAAAACTTTTGATTTAAATAATGATAGTGTTTTCGAGTTAATAGATGTTAACAATATTATAAAATATCCTTCTAAAATAACTACCTCGCCTGTTCAAATACAAACACACGATTCCGGCTATATTTTTATCGGATGTGAGAATGGTTTCATTTACGATACTGCAAAAATTGGTTTCAAAGTTAGCAACAATAAAGTTACATCACTATCCGGCTTTTACGCACCCGCTGTCGTTGTTGTCTGGAATAAGGGAAATACTTTTGACCCAACTGCAATTATCGCAGGAACTTCGAGTGATTCTGTGAAAATAACTCAATTTGAAAAAATGTCCGTGTCGGCTTTACCATATTTATCAAATACTTGGGAAATTGCTACAATAGGAAGGTCAGAAAATCAATCTCGATATTACGCAGTTGTTGATATCGGTGGAAATACACTAATTTTATTCGATTATGATTTAAATCCTTACAAACAAATAAATAATCTTGACGGAAAAATCTCTGGTACAGCCATCAGTGATTTAAATAATGACCGCAACCGCGATGTTGTTATTACTGCTGGTCGAAAAATCTACGCATTCAATCATAATGGTTTTATGTTGGATCATTTCCCGATAACCGTCAGCGATACGATAATCAGCCCGCCAACAATCGCCGATGTTGATGGCGATGGAGTATTAGATGTTTTAGTTTCTACAAAGAACAATTTAATAAACGCATTTTCAGCAAAAGGAAAACAAATTTTTGGCTTCCCAATCTCAATCAGCAATGGTGCAACCGCATCAATGAGTATAACACCGACAGTTCAAAATCAATCTGGCATATTAGCTGCAATGTCGAACGACGGATATCTTTACGCCTGGGAACTGCCGAATGTTAAATCGGTTACTTGGGGAAATTATCGCGGCAATGTTCAGCACACAGCTTTCGAGAATTCTCAGTTAAGCGGCAGTCCAGTATCTGATTTTTTCCCAACTTCACGCGCCTACAATTGGCCCAACCCCGTTTACGATGGTAAAACTAACATCCGTTTTTATGTAAGCGAGAATTCTGTAGCTACTATAAAAATATTCGATATGGCTGGCGACCTCGTTGATGAACTCCGCACAAATGCAATCGGTGGCATTGATAACGAAGTAGAATGGAATGCATCCAAAGTTCAAAGCGGTGTTTACTATGCAAATATCAAGGTTGATGGTGCGGGTAACAGTGGTTCTACAATTATTAAAATCGCTGTCGTGAAGTGATATGTATGAAATACTTTTTAGTTCCATTTTTTTTATTTACTGTAATTTCGTGCCGCGAAATTATTCCTTTCGACGATAGCGACTCGATTACCGGGTATCAAATTAATGGCTTGGTTACTAACGCAAGCGGAACGCCTCTGGCAAATGTGAATGTATTTCTTTCGTATGAATATGTCAGGATTTCAAGTACACCGATTGATACGATTGTTGTGGTGGTTGTAAAAGAAAGCAGTCTGGTTTCGATTGATGCTCTCTCTGAAAAAAAAACAGTTATCAGAAATTTATTTCACGGTTGGCGGCATACCGGACCGCTACCGAGATATACCTGGAGCGGTGAAATTGCTAACAATGTTTTCGTTCCTCCCGGATATTATTTCATTCGATATTCTATTGATTCAGAAATAAAGAAAGAAGTTCCCATTACCATTGAACGCACAAAAGCAACTTCAACCGATTCCTTAGGGAAATTCATCATCCCAAATCAAAATCTTCCCGTGAATAAAATAATCGACCGTTACGATACATCGGGTAGATATTTAGGAACTTATAGAATAACCGAGTGGGTATTTTTAGAATTATATCATGGAACCATTTATAGACGTGGTAGAGTAGAATTACAAAAAGATAAAATTACTCGTGTATCAATCACAATGTAACTGAATATAACTTTGATGATAAAACAGATAAAAATAATATTTATTTTCCTTTTAGCAACTTTAAAACTTTTTACACAGGACGAGCCGCATCATCCTGAACTGAAGTGGCGGACTATCGAAACGGATCACTTTTTTGTTCACTATCATGATGGGGCTGAACGGACTGCCCAGCTAACAGCCAAAATTGCTGAAGAAATTTACGGACCTGTTACTTCGCTTTACAATCACGAGCCAGATCAAAAAGTATCATGGATAATAAAAGACCACGACGACTATGCAAACGGTGCCGCTTATTTTTACAATAATATGGTTGAAATTTGGGCAACTTCGATGGATTACGATTTGCGCGGAACTCATAACTGGCTGCGAAATGTAATCACACACGAATTTACTCATATAATACAGATACAAACCTCGATGAAATTTGGCAGGAAAATTCCTGCATTTTATCTGCAATGGCTCGGTTACGAAGCCGAGCGGCGTCCCGATGTGCTTTACGGTTATCCGAATGTAATTGCATCGTATCCGATTTCCGGATTTGTTATACCCCTATGGTTTGCCGAAGGAGTGGCACAGTTCAATCGTGGCGAGCTTAATTACGATTTCTGGGATTCGCATCGCGATATGATTCTGCGAATGTATGTCCTAAACGGAAATATGCTAACCTGGAACGAGATGGCAGTTTTCGGAAAAACAAGCTTAGGCAACGAGTCGGTGTATAATGCAGGTTTTGCTCTAACGATTTACATCGCTAACAAATATGGTAGCGATAAACTTGTTGAAATCTCACGCAATCTTTCGTCCCTCACCGAATACAGCATCGACGGCGCAATCAAGCGTGCAATAGGGATTGATGGAAAAGATTTATATAATCAGTGGCAAGCTGAATTAAAGCGCGACTACTCACGCCGCGTTGAGCACATCAAACAAAATCTTATCGAAGGTGAGATGATTGCGAAAGTTGGCTTTGCAAATTTTTACCCAACATTTTCACCCGACGGAAAAAAAATTGCTTATGTATCGAATAAAGAAGCCGACTACTTTGCTCAATCTTCGTTGTATCTTTACGACATTGAAACTAAAAAAGAAAAGAAGCTGAAAAATGGTGTTCGGGCTAACTTGAGTTGGTCGCCCGACGGAAAGAAAATTTTTTATGCAAAGAATACGAGTAACAATAAACACTGGTCGAGTGTTTACGATATTTATGTCTACGATATCGAAAAAGAAGAGGAAACACGAATTACTTACGGCAAGCGTGCGAACGCCCCTGCGATTTCGCCGAACGGTAAAACTATTACTTTCGTCGTGAATAGAGATGGTACTACAAATCTTTTTGTTGCTGAATATAATGATTCGCTTAACACTCTCGGCGAATTCAAGCAATTAACTCGTTTCCAAAACGGCGAGCAGGTTTACAATCCTAAATGGTCGCCCGACGGTGCAAAGATAGTTTTCGATTATTCGATAACCGATGGACGCGATGTTGCTTTGATTTCAGCAGAAGGGGGCGAGATTAGATATCTAATTAATGGCATAAAAGACTCGCGCAATGCAGTTTTTTCGACAGATGGAAAAAAAATTATTTACACATCCGACGAAAGTGGAATATTCAACATTTATCAGTACGATTTATTAGATGGGACGAAAGAACAATTAACGAATGTACTTGGTGGGGCTTTTATGCCTACCATAAATCAGAACAACGACATTGCATTTGCTTCTTACACATCGACCGGATATAAAATCGCTTACCTCCAAAATATTAAACCACTCCCTTCAGGAAACATTCTTTACGTAAAGAACTCGGAAGTATTCCGTGAATATTCTTCTCCAATTGCTTCTACAGCGGCAGATTTACAATTCAATTGGAAAAAACTAAACTCGTACGACGACACACAATACACTGTACATCCCTCGCGCCCATATAAAAATCTTTTTAATAGTATGATGCTTGTCCCATTTTTGAGAGTTGATAATTACAACCCAAAAAATAAGGGGATCGACATAATCAAGCCGGGACTCTATGCCTTCTCGAGTGATGTTTTGAATAAGGTTAGCATTTTTGCAGGTGCGGCTATTAACCGAAAGCTCGAGCGCGATCTGTTTTTCATATTTGACTACCGCGGAAAATTACCAGGGCTGTTTCAACTCGGAATAGAACCAACCACAAGTGTCGAGCTTTATAACATAACACGCAAAGCTTCAGCTAAAATTAATCTTCCTTTGGATACTTTGGGCGTGGGAGTTAATTATAATTTACTCCAAGCCGACCTCGCTTTGAAGCAAAAAATATTTATAGAAAATATTAACTGGGAATTGCGATTTACACACAGCCGTTATAGCGCCGGCATCGATAATTTTATTCTACATATCAACGAAACTCCAGTCATCATCTCCGGTTCAAACGAACTTTATTTAGTCGGCAACGATTTGAGTTCTACAATTACATTCGATGGTATTAAGCCTTCCGCAACACGCGAAATAAATCCGGTTGGCAGAAAAATCCGTTTCCGTTACGATTACGAATTTAACAAGTTCAACTCAACCGGTGAATATGAAGTGAAAGACGGAATGCTGCTTCCAAAATATGATTGGTTCAAGTTTCACAAAGTAGAACTTAACTGGCGCGAGCACTTCAAACTGCCATTCTGGAAACATACACTGTCGGCACAGGTGCGCGGCGGTTCTATTCTTGGTCCACCAGTTGATAATTTTTTCGATTTCTACATCGGCGGTTTGAGCGGTATGAAGGGCTATCCGTTTTATTCGCTCGGAGGGAATGAATATTTACATACGAACTTTACTTACCGCTTTCCGATTTTAGAAAAAATAGATTTACGAATTCTTCATTTATACTTTGATAAACTTTACGGTTCTTTCTACGGCGATGTAGGCAATGCTTGGACTGGCGGCGGCATTAACAAAATGAAGTTCAAACGCAATGTAGGATTTGAGCTAAGGTTGGAATACTTCTCGTGGTATTCCTTCCCAACACGATTGTTCTTTAACGCTTCGTATGGACTTGATAAATTCGATAAGTCGGTGCGTGATGGAAAAGAGATGGTAACCTATGGTAAAGAATGGCGAATGTATTTAGGTGTATTGTTTGGGTTTGATCTTGACTAAAATGGAATTAATTTAAGAAATAAAATAGGAAAGAATATGCGGTTGACATTTTGTATTTTTGCAGCAATTTTAATGAGTGCTAACGTTGGTTTGAGTTTAGACGAGAAATATTTCACCGGAAATCCGAAGGTTGATTTATTAACTGGCAATATTTCGGCAAGCACAACTCAACCAACTTTTTTGCAATCAATTCAAAACGATATTGACGGAAATAAAAAATCCCCCTTCATTGCCGGCGGGTTATCTCTTCTAATTCCCGGTGCGGGTCAAATTTACACCGAAAGCTACATAAAAGCCGGAATTTTTTTAGCGATTGAAGCGGCTGCATGGGTTTACTCCTCCAACTATACTAAAAAAGGAGACGACCAAACAAAGTTATTTCAAAATTTTGCTGACGAAAGATATTCAGTCAAACCGAGTTGGGATACGAACGAACCCGAGCGTTATCGAACAAGATGGGATGTGATAAGATATTATGAGTGGAGTTACCAAAATAGAAAAAATATTAATCCAAATTTTGATGATAATAACTTACCAACTTCTGCAATAATTACCAGTCCGAACTCAGGATTGCCACCGTGGGAAAGGGTTAATTGGGACGCACTCAATGCTTTAGAACGTGCTATCGGTAAATGGTATTCGCACACTTTACCAAAGCATGGGGAACAGCAGTATTATGAATTGATTGGAAAATATCAGCAATTTAATCAGGGCTGGTTCGATGCGGATAATCCTAATTACACTTATGGCTTGCCGATAAGCGAAACATTAAAAAAATATTCCGAGATGCGCGGAATAGCTAACAACTATTATTACAAAGCCAAATCGGCAATGACAGTAGTTGTTGTTAACCACGTGATAGCCGCCATCGATGCTTATTTTACTGCGCGTAGTTATAACAAGAATTTAAAAGTCGAAGCACGATTCGAAAACCAAGAAACACCGTTCGGCGAAATTCCTATAACTTACGGAACTTTAAAATACGAATTCTAAATGGTAAGTTATTCCGACATAGAAGCTGCACATCGACTTTTACAAAATATCATTCACAAAACACCTCTTCTTTCTTCGGAAACATTTAATGAGCTTACGGGACTTGAAGTTTTTTTTAAAGCCGAAAACTTTCAGAAAATCGGAGCGTTCAAAATTCGGGGGGCTTATAATAAGATTGCATCGCTTTCACAAAAAGAGCGAGACGCTGGCGTAATCGCTCACTCCTCAGGCAACCACGCTCAAGGTGTGGCTCTCGCCTGTAAGTTATTGAAAATAAAAGCAGTTGTGGTTATGCCGTCGAATTCTGTTAAAAGTAAAGTTGAAGCTGCAAAATCGTATGGCGCCGAAATAATTTTCTGCGGCGAAAACACAGACGACCGGCAAAGAATGACCGACGAGTTGATTGAGAAATTTGGTTATACACTCGTTCCCCCTTACGATGATGATAAAATTATTGAAGGACAGGGAACTGCAGCGTTAGAAATTTTTGAGGAATTAAAAGATTTAGATTATTTATTCGTACCAGTTGGCGGCGGCGGACTTATTTCTGGTTGTGCTGTTGCGGCAAAACATCTTTCGCCAAAGACTAAAGTTATCGGAGTTGAAACCGAGGGAGCTAACGACTGTTACCAATCGTTCAGAGAAAAGCGGTTGATTAAACTTTCATCAACAAACACAATTGCCGATGGGATGAGAACGTTAAGTGTCGGTAAACGCAACTTCGAAATTATTATGAAATATGTTGACGATGTAATTACGGTTTCGGATGAAGCTGTAATTGAAATGATGAAATTTTTCTTTGAACGAATGAAGATAGTTGTAGAGCCAACAGGGGCGGTAGCATCTGCCGCCATTCTTAAAAATGTTTTGGGATTGAAAAATAAGAAAGTGTGTGCAGTAATTTCGGGGGGGAATATTGATAAATCGAAAATTAATGAGTGGTTTGGGTAGATGTGGAACTGAAAGTTAAGATTGACAGATTTATTATTGCTCTTAATATTTTGGATTAATTATACATTTTTAGTATGTTTGGTAGAGCCAGATAACGAAATAAGGATTTCAATGTGAAAATATATATTGATACCTCAATATTAGGCGGATATTTCGATAAGGAATTTAAAAAACATTCAATCCGTTTGATTGAGGAAATTCGAGAGGGTAAAAAAATTGCAGTGCTCTCAGATTTAACATTGAAAGAATTATCGGTTGCTCCTGATAATGTTCAAAAACTAATTGCGAAAATACCAGATAAATATATAGAATTTGTGTTTGTCGATGATGAAGCATTAGTATTGGCTGATTTGTATATTAAAGAAGGCATTGTTTCTAAACGCTTTTATGCTGACGCATTGCATATCGCAATTGCAACTCTAAACAGAGTCGATGTAGTGGTAAGTTGGAATTTTAAACATATTGTAAATCTTAACCGTATAAGATTATATAACTCCGTTAATCTTAAAAGTGGTTATCAAATAATTGAAATAAGAAGTCCTATGGAGGTCGTCAATGAAAAGTATTGATGCAGTAAAAATGATGAGAAGCATTCGAGATAAATTAAGTAAAAAATATTCCGGTAAACCTGAAATATTGATGAAAGATTTGAATGAAATCAGAGAGAAATACTCGCTTAAAGAAAATGAAATAAAAAAAATCAAAATAAATTCAAACAAAAAATTTTCAAAAAGGTATCCTGATTCGGTCTCATGTTGAAAAATATTTCCTTAAATTAAACTCCCTTTCAATTTTCAAATCTTCTTCATCAATTAATTTTCCTCCACCATCTATTTCCTTTAAACCAACTAATGGGCTTAAATCGCCTACTTCAAAAAGTATTGGTGTATCTGTAGTATGCGTATCAACTTGATACGAAATTCCTAAATCGGCGGGTGTTGTCTGCCCGTTTTTATACTTAATCAGAACATTCCTGATTATTAAATCGTAAGCACGCTCGGAGTTGGCTGGAAGTTTTTCATAAACCGATATGTCTGCATTCGAATATGTTCCCGATGCAATAGCATCGAAAGCCGACAGCAATCCAACGGCATTAAGCTTTCGAATGAAAAACTTTTCGGGGTCGCCTATCGTGTGCCCCGATTCAATTAATACCGTGCTCGTTCCCCAACTTTGAATACTGTCGCCAAACGCACGTGGTTCATAGCCATCGTCGTATCGGGTTATTTTTCCCGGGACAACTTCCATCATCTTTTCAGTAAGAAACGCCGCAACCTTTTTTGCGCGAACGCGAACTTCGTTATCCGATTTTTCTTCGTCCATTGCTGGTGCCAAGAATGCAATTGCCGATATCTCTTTTGTTCCTTTAACAGTACTTAATTCCTGATCGTGCAGATTAAATCCAAAATCTGGCTGATACTCATTTTGAATTTTCTTCAACAATTGCGCTTCGGGAGTTACAAGAGCGATTGCGTCGCGATTCATATCGATACACTGAGCTGTTAACCGTTGATGCCGTGCCGCACCGTCGGGGTTTAGCATCGGTATAAATAAGAGCGATAACTTTGATAGAAGTTCTTTAATCTCTTTTGTGTCCGAGTTTTTTTGAAAGTAACTGAATATATCAGCAATCGCCATTGTCGCAGTCGATTCATCGCCGTGCATCTGCGACCAAAGCAAGATCTTAATATCGCCACTTCCAATTTTAATCAACCGGATGGGTCTTCCTTCAAACGACTTTCCAATTTCTATTACATCAAAAACTTTGGGAGCTTGTTTAATAATATTGTTGGCTACACTGTAAAAAAAATCGGAATCAAACTTGCGACTCTGAAAATTGTTTACAAAATACGAATCGTATGTTTCGAATAAATTTTTCATTCTTAAAAATTTACAATGTCGTTATAGATTACAAATGCCATAAAAGCTAACAAAATAAAAAATCCGGCTTGTTGAATTATCATTTTTGCTTTTACTGGAACTTCACGTCTTATAACTGCTTCAATTACCAAGAACACAATATGCCCGCCGTCGAGAGCAGGGAAGGGAACGATATTTATTATTGCTAAACTCATACTCAACAGAGCCATAAATGCGAGAAAACTAATCCAGCCCATTTCTGCCGATTGTGTAGCCATTTGGGCAATTTTAATCGGACCGCCAAATGATTGCGAAAATTTGGTTTTACCTGTTATCAATTGTTCCATCGAAAAAACGAACAGCCGCATAGCACCATAAATATTTTGAACGCCGGCAGTTAATGCTTCGAAAATTGTGTAATCGACGTGTTGCTTCGGTCCCAAATAAATCGTGCCGATTCCAATACCAAGCCGCCCCTCTGCTGTTACAGTTGCCACTCCTGATAAAGTGGAGTCGCCTCGCTTCCAATATATTTGCAATTCTTTATTGCGATTTGTCTCGATGATATTTTTTACTTGCGATGAATTATTCACAGGTTGATTATTTATCGAAATAAAAATATCGCCCCCTTTAAGTCCTAAAGCTTCCGCAGGCTTTCCCGGTTCAACTCCGGTGATTAATGCCGCACTCCCTTCAGGAAAAATTCCTAAAGTCTCTTCATTAAAACTTTTTATATCTTGCAACGGAATTACGAACTCAATCCGATTGCCATTTCGATCGACTTTTAAAGTTACTTCTTTCCCTACATTTTCAAGAAATATTTGTTGGTTAATTTCGTCCCAATGTTTAATTTCTTTTCCGTTGATTTGTAGAATTTTATCGCCGCTGTTTATACCTATCTTATCAGAGGCGCTGTTTGGAACTACATATCCGACAACATTTGTCTCTTTAATAAATTTTCCCTGATAAAAATTTATCCCCCAGAAAATTACCACAGCGAGTATTACATTCATCAGTACGCCGGCAATCATAACAAAAAATTTTGCAGGAAACGATTTCGATCGGAATTCCCATTTTTCTGGCGGCTTGTTTACAAACTCGGTATCCATACTTTCGTCGATCATACCAGCGATTTTTACATATCCACCAATCGGAATCCACGAAATACAGTAATCGGTATCGCCGATTTTTTTGCCGAATGCACGCGGCGGAAATCCAATTGAAAATCGTTCTACACGCATCCCCATCAATTTAGCGGCAAGAAAATGACCAAGCTCGTGGACTAAAACTAATATTCCAATCGTTATTAAAAAATAAAATATTGTGCTAATTAATTCCATTTATCTTCTTTCTGTTACTTATTATTTGCTGTTTAATTTTAATTTAATAAAATTTCTTGTCGAATTATCTGTATGAATTATTTCTTCTACATTTGGATTATGCTTAACTTCGAATTTTTCTAACGCCATATCTATCAACTTCGGAATTTTGTCGAATGTGATGACGCCGTTCAGAAATAATTCTACTGCAATTTCGTTTGCTGCATTCAGAACAACAGGAGCGGTCCCTCCGGCTTCAAGTGCTTGATATGCAAGCGACAGACATTCGAACTTTTCAAAATCAGGTTGAGCGAACGTCATCTCGCGAAGTTCTGAAAAATTGACTCTCGATGAATTCGAAGGCATTCTTTCAGGATAAGTTAGTGCATATTGAATCGGAATCTTCATATCTGGAACACCCAACTGGGCTTTCACTGAACCATCCACAAACTCGACCATCGAATGAATTATAGATTGCGGATGAATTAGGACCTCAATCTTTTCAGCCGGAAGTTTGAAGAGGTAATGAGCTTCGATTACTTCAAGTCCTTTGTTCATCAACGTCGCAGAATCGATTGTGATTTTGTTCCCCATTTTCCAATTCGGGTGATTAAGGGCTTGTGCAATGGTTACATTTTCAAATTCACTTTTATTTAAATTTAGAAACGGTCCGCCGGAAGCTGTTAAGATGAGTTTGGAAATATTCTTTATATCTTCGCCAACAAGACATTGAAGTATGGCGCTGTGTTCACTGTCGATTGGTATCAACTCGGTTTGTCGGTCTTCGAGCAGTTGAGTAATAATTTCACCCGCAACAACTAAAGTTTCCTTGTTGGCAAGCGCCACTCTTTTGTTAGCTTTGATTGCTTCGATAGTCGGAGTTAAACCTGCAAAACCAACGAGCGAGTTGATTACGATATAAACATCGGGGTGCGAGGCGATTTCTTTCAAACCTTCTTCGCCAATCAGAACTTTCAAAGTAGCGCCAAATTTTTGACGCAGGAATTCCGCCGATTCGTTATCCATTACAACTACACCGTCGGGGTTATACTTCTCGATTTGCTCGGCGAGTTGATTTATCCCTTTGTTCGCAGAAAGATATGCAACGCGGAACTTATCGGGAAATTTTGAGATAACTTCCAAGCTGTTTTGCCCGATCGAACCAGTTGAGCCTAAAATTGATATGTTTTTAATTTTTTCCAAAAGATTACAATAGCTTATAAAAATCAAGCCCCGAATCTATACTGCGGGGCTTGTGTAAATTAAGAAAATATGCCATTAAAGGCAATTGGCTGAAGCTGTGAAATGGGGAAGCGACGAAATGGGTGAAAAGGTGAATGGGTGAAACTGTGAAACGAAAAACCCCGATAGCGGAAAAAAAAAGGAATCGGGGTTTTGGGCAAAGTTTTTTATGAATTTTTACTTCGCTAAAAGCATCTTCTTAACAGAAACAAAACTACCAGCCACAAGCTTGTAAAAATATACTCCGCTTGAAAATCGAGAGGCATCCCACTCAACTTCATAATAACCCGCTTCTTTATATTCATCAACAAGTTGTTCTACTTCCCTGCCTAACACGTCATAAATCTTTAGAGTTACATAACCATGTTCCGGAAGTGAAAATTTTATTTGTGTTACTGGATTAAATGGGTTGGGATG
>CAMTVZ010000223.1:0-9589 GCA_947085285.1 uncultured Ignavibacteriota bacterium | reverse complement strand
AATTAGGCAGCCAGTGCGTAATCGTAGTTAGCACTTAAGTTTTTTCCGTTTTATTATCGTGCAACTCGGAAAGCACGGAATGCAGTTCTGACCATCCTCATCCCCGTCGAAACCATGTCATCCCCTTAACAGTTACAATATAGGATTATGAAATCAAATTGTCAAATCTATTCTAAATACTTTCTTGTTAGGGCTTTTTTTAGATATTCAAATGTTTCTTCGGGCGTATTGCAATATTTGAATAATTTCATATCTTCATCAGATATTACACCTAAACGTATCATTTCTGGAAAATTAATTATCTTTTTCCAAAAATCCTCGCTGTATAAAACAACTGTCAATTCTTTCTGGATCTTATTACTCTGCAGCAATGTTAAAACCTCAAAAAGCTCATCCATAGTTCCAAATCCCCCTGGAAAAATTACCATCGCTTTTGCCAGATAAACAAACCAGAATTTCCTCATAAAAAAATAATGAAACTCGAAATTTAATTCCTCGCTTATATACGGATTTGGATATTGTTCGTGCGGTAAACTGATGTTCAGTCCGATAGATTTTCCACCACCTAAAATAGCTCCTTTGTTTGCTGCTTCCATAACACCGGGACCACCTCCGGAGCATATTACAAACCGACGTCCATTATCTAACGTGTTCGACCACTTCGTAATAAGTTTTGCTAATTTCGTTGATTCAGCATAGTATTTTGACATCTCGAGCATCAATTTTGCATTTTCAAACTCTTTTAAAAGAGTACTGTTCTTATTCTTATTTTTTCCTAATTTTTTTTTCAAATCCTGAAAATTTTTCTTTGCTATTTCGGGAGGTTTAATTCTGGCAGACCCAAAAAAAACAATAGTGTCCTTTATTTTTTCTTTTGCAAAGCGCGAGCGTGGTTCAGCATATTCAGATAAAATCCTGATTTCTCTACCATAAGAACCTTTTAAAAAATCAATATTCTCGTATGCTTTTGGCATCCTTTGTATTTTTGGTAAGATATTTTTCTTTTTCATATTAAGGAATTTCCACTATCAATTGATATTACCTGACCTGTTATATGTTTATTTTTTGTTGCAAGATAAACAACTAATTCAGCTATTTCGCTGGCATTAGTGTAATCTTTTAATAGCTTACGTTCGTTTCTTTTTACCTCTCCTTTATTAAATTCTATTGTTCCAGGGGCTATTGCATTCACTATTATATTAGGAGCTAACGACTTGGCTAAACACTTGGTTAGCATTATTAGTCCTGTCTTTGAAACCGAATAAGGTAAATAGTTGGCAAATGGTTTTATACCACCTAACGATGCTATATTGATAATACTACTATTCCTTTTCTTCGGCATTAGTTGGGCTGCAAATTTACTGCAAAAAAAAGCACCTTTTAGATTGGTATTCAACGACTTATCCCAAATATCTTCAGTGGTTTCTTCTAACTGCGATTCAATAAAAACTGAAGCATTGTTTACAAGTAAATCAATTCGACCAAATGTTTTTTTCACTTTGTTCATCATAGTTTTGATTTGGTCAATTTTTGAAATATCAGCTTTGACTATCAGAACTTTTTTTTGATACGACCTTTCTATTTCTGAAGCTAACTTCTCTGCTTCATTTTTTGATTTATTGTAATTAATACAGACGTTGTATCCGTTTGCTGCTAAATTTAAAGCAATTACACTCCCCAAACGTTTAGCTGAGCCGGTAATTAATGCAACTGGAAAATTATTTTCTTTTCGGCTAACCATGATGCAAACTTAATTTTGAAATCATATAGAGTACTCATTAAATTCCCTGCAGGTATCTGGTGCGCCCACCAGGACTCGAACCTGGAACCCGCTGATTAAGAGTCAGCTGCTCTACCAATTGAGCCATGGGCGCTTGCTGAAACAAGTAGCTAAAATATTATTGAGTTCCGCCACCAGGAGGTGTGGTTTGTGTTGGAGGTGGCAGTGGTGGTGGCACCGAGCTTGCTCCCCTCTGAATAACACTTTCTCGTTGAACTGTTCGAGTGGGTAAAAAGAACATGTTTATTACCAAGCTTAACACTATAAAAATAGTAGCCAATACTGCAGTAAATTTACTTAAAAAATCAGCAGTACGGCGAACACCAAACATAGTACCCATTTGAGCACCGCCGAATGTGCCAGCTAATCCGCCTCCTTTGCTCGATTGCATCAGGACAGCAATTATAATTACGATAGCTATTAAAATTTCAATTCCAATTAAAAACCAAAACATTTTTTATACCTTTTTAATTTTTTTGCTGAAAAAGATAATAAAATTTTGCCCCAATATCAAATTATCTTAATTTTAACATTTTCTGAACCCCACTATTTATTTCTTTTTCGAATTTAGCTTTTATTTGATACAGATATACACCGTTAGCCAACTCGTTTCCATCATTGTCGCGTCCATCCCAAACAATACTATTGAAACCAATCCCAAGGTTTGTAACGCTTAGATCTTTTAATTTTCTTCCTGCCACTGAATATATTAAAATTGTTACTCGTTCAGCCGCACTATGGCCTGTTAACTCAAATGTAAATTGTGTGCCAATAGTAAATGGATTCGGATAATTGAAGATATTTAAAATTTGAGGAGTGTTAGAAACTTTAAAATCTAATGAAATTAAGTTCGAATTGTTCTTTCCGCTTATTATCAATTTATGATCGCCATCAGATAAAGTTGGTTTAAATTCGAAATTTATTAATGAAGATGACTTTTTCGAAAAGCTCTGAACATCGGTTAATAAATTTTTACCATCTAAATAGATTGCATTTAGATCGACTATCGGAAATTTTTCTGGCAACGAAACTTGAATTGTTGGCATCGAAGAAACGTAATCGCCATTACGAATTTCTTTGCCGTCGAAAGTTACTTTAACATCCTCTAAAACCGATACTCCTTGATCAATGTAGAATGGGTAGGATAAAACATTATTTTCTAAAATTAATTCATTAAAATTCTGTCGAGTTTCAATTGATGTTATTAAAATTTGATTGCCGCTAAATTGTGATACATTAAGAGATTTGTTGATCAATTTCGATTCCCCAGCAGAAATTGAATCTATCCAAACGTTGTCTAAAAAATAATTTGGAGTTAACGAAAATATAACATTTACACTGTCAACTGTTTGGTCGCTTAAGTTATGAACATTCACTTCAACATCTAAAGGTTGTGTTCTAAGTACACGTCGAGGTGCATTAAACTCAGCTGGACTTGTAGCCAATTCGATGGGAGCTGAATAATTTACTTGCCAACTTTTAAGTGTAGGTGTTTCATCGCCATCGGTATTTTGGAGTGTGCTAACTAATTGAATTTTTGGATAGATGGAAGAATTAATATTTGATATGTCGGCTAATATTTCGCTGCTTTGAAGTGTTCGCAAAGTATCTACGGTAAAATCTTTTTTAAGACCCACAAGTTTTAGTTGAATATTGGTTTTAGCTGGTGCGTTGTTTTTCCAAGAAACAGTTTTCCAGGATGTTGCCGGACCGATAAACGGTGAACTTATTTCGCCAATCCCTGCACTGTAGTAACTTGGCATTTGATAATCGGTATCGGCAACTGCGGTAGGGCTGTATGATTCGAGAGGAGGCATCAATGGAGTTGCTGAGCCTTTTCGACTTATTAATGCCCACGATTGCCCAGCTGTTACAGTCCTTATAAGTCGAGCCCCCAAACTTTCAAATGTTTGGTACAACGTTTCTGTCATCCCTCCTCTTCCATCTCTCACCACAGATATCACAATATAATATCCAACCGGCGCGGTCTGAATGAATCGTAACAAACTATCGGGTTGACCGAGCGTTGAAAGCGTATATCCCTTCGCCTCGAACTGTCCTGTAAGCGGATCTATCCTGGCAACGATGTAACTATTCGCCCCCGACCACCAATGCCCGAAAACCGTCGTGGTACCAATCCGGATGATACTGTAATAATCTGAATCAGGGAAAGCCCGATAACCTAAGGAACGAACATAGATTGGAAGCCCGTTAGTTCGTTGCATCGTTACGCCGCTATCGCTAACCGAAACTAACTTTTGTTGATTAGTTGCAAATTGTTTAGGATGAGTTTGTTTCCATTTGACTATCGAAGTTGAGTATGCAGTATCGCTAACATTTAAATTTGAATTAGCCCAAGCCCCAAAGTGTTTCCCGTCATAACTTCGTGCACGCCAAAAATAAACTTTTTCGTTTATAAGCGGAGGCGTAACCCAACTGGCAGTTACAGCTCCTGGTTGAATTGGAGGCGAAGACACTTTGGCAGGGCTGTCGAATGTATTTGTTGTATCAATTTCAAAATAAAAAGTATATGGCGATGTTATATTAAAAATATTTTTCGGAAATATAAGCGAATCAGATTTTTCGGTAGTGGATGTTCGTACTGAATCGAAAGTCATCGGCACTGTTACAGTTAGATTTTGTGCCCCGCTGTTCACAACTGACGAGATTATGGGTTTGATAGGATGAATAACATTTTTATTTATGTAAATAGTAACTTCTGCCGAATTATTGTACTCGTTCGATTCTGAAATTTGGTTTAAAGGATCAATTTGAATTGTAAGTGTATGGCTACCAGCTTTGCCCCGAACATCCCACTCGATATTAATCGTGTCGGCGTATGCAACAGGTTTTATTTTAAAAGGAGGAATGAGATCACTTTCGCCTTTATTTTTACCCAACTCATCGGTGTAATTATCTTTTATAGTTATTAAAATACTGTCGGTGGGCATCAAACCATAATTTTTAATAATTAATTTAAGATAAACCAAATTGTTGGCTACAGGTTCTGAAGGTGAATAAAACACCGATTCAGGTGCGATTTCCAAATCGGGCTTTTGCGGAAGTGCAAACTTGGAATACGGATCGCCTATGAGTGGATAGAGATTGAATGTATGAATTATAGTGGGTGTGGTTACATATCCATTAATCATCCAAAATAAATACGCGAAAGATGTGTTAACTCGCCAAATGTTTTTACCGATTCGCGGGTTGCGGCATTTAAAAATTTTCTTGCAAGCCAATAACCAGTATTTGCCGAGCTGACGTGTGAAGACGCCCAAGCACCAATTCCCCCCCGATTATCAGCGAAGAGAAAATCTTCCGACAGTACATTAGCAAAGTGTGTGTAAAACGCTCCAATGTTACAGCTAACACTGCTAATAAAAGGCAATTTACCGTTTGTATTTTGCAAGTCGTTCGGATTACCGATATCTACATTCCAAATTCTACCACCTGAGTGTCCGATGAAATTAACGAAAGATAAACCCTCGTTCACTAAACCCTGCATATAATATTTATAATCACCGTCGATAATAGCTGAAGAAGTTTTATAAACTTTATAAGCAATACCCCCTAAAGGACTTGGTGTAATACTTTCGTTTATTAACATATCAGATAACGAGTTGAACTGCCAGCGTTCACTCGCATTAGTTCCACCGGTTACGAAAAGAGTCCGTTTATTCCAATAATCCATTGGCGGGTTATCGTAATTAGTAATTTTTTGCACCACACGTGATGCCTGTATTTGATTTTCAGCTGGTATTCTACCAATTATTATGGCGGGAAAAAATTTGTAAAGAGTATCGAAACAGACCAACGCATTATCGCTCATCGGAATACCATAACCTGGAACAAAATTGGTCTTTGTTGTTGTGGGAAATTTCTTTTTATAATCAATACTGGCATCGCCAAACATCAGAATGTAACTTGGTGCCGGTGCAGTCCAATAGTTGTAACTATACCGCAAAAAATTTTTTATGCTAATTGGGTCGATGTGCCCATAATTAAACTCATCGTATATATCCTGAACATCTACTACTGCTGTTCGCAAACCGAAAGCAGCTCTTGAATTTGCTAAAGTTGTTGCCGAGTTTTTAAATAACGAATGTGTTATAACAAGGTAATCGGCGCCAGTGGAATTTGAACGGATATTTTTGAAAGTGTGTGAAAGTATCGAAATCGGAGTTAGGCGTTGATTTTTCGCCGTAACAATATACCGTTTTGAACTGCGCGACGAATCTAAAAACGCCCAACCTTGTAAATCTTTTATTGTGTTTACAATTTTTCGGTTGCTTGTTAAATCGAATACGTCGATGCTGTCTGATGTTACTTTTGCGATTCTAAAAAGTGTAACGTCATCGCTTGGCTGGGCTGGCGCAATGAAATCCAAATAATTGTTCTGAACAGATATCGGAGATCGATATGTAATCTGAAACCAATCGATATAAAATTTTGATAACTTTATAGCCGTCGAATTTATTAGTAAAGTATTTGTACCTTTCTTTAAAAGTGTATCAATAAAATTCGTTGAATAAATCAATTCTTGATTTTGAGTCCAAAGTGTTTCACCTAAAACCATCCCATTCAATGTTACTCTAACCCGATGCCTCGAGCGGTTTGTGTCATCATAAGCGGTCATACCGTGAAATCGTGCTTTAAAAAATGCCGTATCGAACCTGCCCGGATTTAATGTGTCGATGTTAAAGGTTATAGACTTGGAAGCGGTACCTACAAAATCTAACCAATACCAGCCTTCACCATTCACATTATCAATTGTTCTAATCTCATTATCGTTGTAGCCATAATAATAATTTGAATCTCTCTCGAAATGACGAAATGCAGTATAAGAATTTGCTGTATGAACAGGATTAATCAGATTGGCAGCCTGCCGAGTAAATCTTCTTGGCGACGGATCGTTCCAGGTTAACCAGTAGTAGCTCGTATCTGTGTATGGGTCGAAGAAAGTTGTATCACCATACTTTCGTGTTCCATAGAAGTCGATGTACCAATTTTGAACATCCGGGCTTTCGATATTTACATCTATCGGTATCGATTTACCTTGATAGTACATCGCCAATGAACCGGTAGGAATCGTTTGCAAATTTATACCAGCATTAAGAAGATATGAATAAGTTAAGCGATACATTCCATCCTGAGCAATTAAAATTTTGAAATAAGGATTGTTAGTTTGCCACCAACTTTGATTAACATTCGATTTTTCGAAGTTGACAGGTTTTTCTCTGAACCGCCAGTTTCGGGCTTGTTCATAATTTAATATCAACGATTTGTAAATCGATTCGAATTCTTTATCTGCAGTTGATATTAAAGTAAATTCAGTTTTCTTAAGTACTTCAATAAATCTTACTTTCAGTACGAGGTGGGTGTACTGTTTTAGCGTCTTGGTTGAAGGAATGTATTGAAGTGGATGAAGGTTAATTTTTGCTACATTGAAATCTCGAAAGCGAATAGGTTGTTCGACTTTGAATATTTCGTTTGGATAAAAGTTTGTTTCCCTTTCATAATACTTTTTGTCGATTTGATACGATAGCGATGCAGTACCATCTTCATTAAAAACATCCAACGGATAAGGTGCGATGTTCTGGTTTTGTAAAATCAGGTATTTTGATTCGATAATTTCGACTTCTATTTTTGTATTCGGAGGAAGAGCTATTAGCGTTCCCTCAATAGGGAGCGATGGTTTGCCTGTTTCGTTAACCAGTCCGCTCCCATCACCGATTGGGATAAAATAAGTATCGCCTTCGATATCAACCGGTTGCATTTTATATTCTTGTGGTACGTATTTGAGGATTAGCTCATTAGGGTCTGAACTTATAATTTTAAAAGCCACTTTATCTTCGGAAAAAGCAACAAATGTCGTAAATAAAGTGATAGACAGAAAAACTTTGAAATATCTATGAATTCTTAACATTTTATTTTACTATTTCCGTTTGAAAAAAATATAATAAAGAAATTTCGGATTACCAATTATATAACGGCTAAAGAGGCGTGATGGCTCTTGACTTAACCTGAAGAGCCATTCGAAGCCAATATTCGACAACCACTGCGGACATACTTTTTTTACTCCAGCTAAAATATCGAGAGAACTACCTGCATTAAGAATAGCATTAAGTTGTAGCGAGTCGAAGTTATCGTTTATCCATTTTTCTTGCAAAGGCATACCCATACCGACTAAAATTACATTTGGTTTTACCGAATTGATGTAAGCCACAACTTCGTCGGTTTGCTTTCCCGTTTTTTCAAAATATCCATGATGATAACCAACAATATTCACATTAGGATTTTGTTCGTAAATGTTGCTCACTGCTTTTTTAATTACACTTTCTGTAGCTCCGAGTAAAAATATTTTATAATTATTAGCAGCACAATAATTCAATAACTCCCAAGCCCAGCGTGTTAAATTTACAAGTGGCGGAACAGGTTTGCCTAATAGCCAAGCACCGAGGCGAACTCCCTGCCCATCAGCATACGAAATTTCTGAATTATTCAAATACTCTTTAAACCACTCTATTTTCTGTGCTAAATTAATTGCGTGAGCATTAATGTAAGATATTCTCCCCTTTGCATCTTTTTCAATCAAATTTTTAATACATTTTAAAATTGATACTCCATCCACAACATCGACTTTTACCCCTGCGAGAAATATTTTTTCAGACATTAACTTCTTTCGGTTCTAACTTCAACCTAATCATCTGTACAGCTTTTGGTACCACTTCGTCAACTTGAATCAAATCCATGCAAGTATTATCAGGACGAATACAATCGATTTGTTCGCAAGGACTGCATTCAACTTTTTTGTAAAAATAAAAATTTTCCTTTTTCTGTGGTGCAGTTAATTCAGGTGGTGCCGGACCGAATAAACCTATCGATTGAACACCTAATGCCGATGCCAAATGTAAAGGTCCAGAATCGTTACCAATGAATAGTATCGTATTCGATAGATAGTGTATAACATTTTCTAGTTCCGATTCGAACACCGTCGTAATTTTAAACTTATTTTTTATCTTTTCTTTCAATCGTTCGCCAATTAATTTCTCTTCTTCAGAACCTATTACCACTACTTTAATTTGTGTAATCTCAATAATCTTATTTATAAGTTGTGCGTACGAATCAATTTTCCAATTCCGATATTTCCAACCTGAGAATGGGTGCAACACAATAAACGGTTCATCAGATTTTAAATTCAGAGCTTTCTTATTATAAATATCTTCGAATTTCGATTCAAAACCTAATGCTGCACAAATTTTTTTACCTCTTTCTTCTATGTTTTCGTTTTTAAAGCTTATAGATGAGAAGTTTGAAATTCCATAGGCTTCGATAAGGTTATTCTCTAAAAAAGGGGTAAAAAGAGAATTTGCACGAAAAAAACCCACTTTATAAGGGGCTTTCAAACGTAAAGTTAGGAATGCATTCCGAAAAGAAGGGCTCATCGAGCAGATTAAATCGAAGTGTTGATTTCGCAAAATTCTTTCTGATTCTATTAATCCATTTATTTCGTCAGTTCTTTCGGCGGGTATTAAATTAACATTATTACCATTAAAGAAACCTGATGCGGCGAAGAACGAAAAAATACTTGTATAATTTTTGTTCACGAATATGTTGAATTTGCTGTTCGGTAAATTATACATCAAACATTTTATTGCTGGAAGTATTGCCACCACATCACCCATACGTGACAATTCTATAATCAAAACATTTTTTATAGCTGACTTTTTGAATGTAGATTTGTGATTAAACGAATTTTTGAAATTCAAATAGCGTAGCCAAATATTTCCGATATTACGTTTCATT
>CAMTVZ010000222.1:0-11146 GCA_947085285.1 uncultured Ignavibacteriota bacterium | reverse complement strand
CTGTGAATGATGCCGAAACAAAATGGGATTTCGATAACGTTTATGGAACAGGCCAATCAACATTAGACGGAATTTTAAGAGCAACAAGCATACTGCTTGCTGGTAAAAATGTTGTAGTTGCCGGTTACGGCCATTGCGGCAAAGGTGTTGCAATGCGTGCAAAAGGGATGGGGGCTAACGTAATAATAACCGAAGTAAAACCTACAGCCGCTCTTAAAGCTAATTTAGACGGAATGCGAGTTATGAAGATGGATGAAGCTGCTAAAATTGGAGATGTTTTTATAACTGCAACCGGTGTTAAGGATGTAATCGTTGAACGACATTTCAAGATGATGAAAGAAGGCGCCATAGTTTGCAACACAGGGCATTACGATTGTGAAATAAATTTGGTTGATTTAGAGAAAGTATCGGACTCAAAAAAAGAGATACGACCCAACAACGAGGAATACAGATTGAAAAACGGTAAAAGTATTTACGTTTTAGCTCAAGGCAGATTAGTAAACTTGGCTGCAGCCGAGGGGCATCCTTCCGAAGTTATGGATATGTCGTTTGCCAACCAATTTTTATCGCAGTTACGGATTGTTGAACTTCATAAAAAAGGTCAGCGGCTCGCTAATGGAGTTCACGATATACCCGAAGAGCAAGACCAATACATAGCTGAATTGAAATTAAAAACTATGGGAATAAAAATCGATAAACTTACACCCGAACAAAAAAAGTATATGGATGATTACTCGGCTGGGACCTAATCGGCTGTTAATGAAATATCCATTTGTTTTAAAAAGAAGAGGCAGTTCGGCAGGACTGCCTTTTATGTTTATCTTGTATAATTCAGTTATATGCGTTCCGATCGCTTGCTATAAACAATCCAACCCAATGTGCGATTTGTTTTACAATATCTATCCTGAATCCACCGAAAAAATCTATCCCGGTTTCTGGAGAAAATAAGCTAATAGTTACTTGCTGATTGATTTTACCCAATTACTATTTTTACTTGATTCTTAATCTTTCCTGTCTTATCTTACTTTAGTTTCATCAGTTCGCAAAGTCGTTGAGTGGTAAATATTAAAAGTAGAACCAAGAACAAACAACAACAAAAAATAAGAACACTTAGCGCCCTTAGCATCTCAGCGTGAGACAGTTTCACGCTATGAACGTAAGGAAGGTAAAACTATGGACATAGAACAACTACTGCAAGAATACGAGCGCACGCGGCTGGCGCACCTAAGAATTTTAGAAGACCAAAAGATCACCGAAGCAAAATTACGCAAGAGCGAAGCTTACAACCGACTGCTCTTCAATTCCTCTCCCATCGGTTTGGCGCTCTGGAAAATGGATGGAACTTTAGTCGATGTTAATCCCGCTTATGCAAAAATTCTCGGCAGAACGGTTGAAGAAACTTTAAAGCTCACGTACTGGGACATCACACCCAAGAAATACGAAGAACAAGAGAAGCAGCAATTAAAATCATTGGAAGAAACCGGCAGTTACGGACCTTACGAAAAAGAATACATACACAAAGATGGGCACCTTGTCCCCGTCCGACTTCAAGGTGTGATTTTTGAACAAGAAGGTGAGCGTTTCATATTATCAAGTGTCGAAGCCATCACCGACTTAAGACGGAAAGAGGATGAGTTGAAAAATGCTTACAAAAAAACAATAGAGCTTGAAACTATTATTAATCGAAGTCCAGCCGTGGCGTTCCTCTGGCGGGCAGCAGAAGGGTGGCCCGTTGATTACGTTTCAGAAAATATTGCACTATTCGGTTACACACCCGCTGAATTCCTTTCGGGAACTCTTCCATTTGCCCAAATAATTTATCCCGACGACCTCGAACGTGTTCGTAAGGAAGTTAGTCATTATTCACAAACAGGTGCTACAGAATTTGAACAAGAATACAGAATCGTTACCAAGTCTGGAGAGGTTCGGTGGGTAAATAATCAAACATTTGTTCGCTGCAATCAAAACAATGAGATTACACACTACCAAGGAATCGTAATAGACATAACCGAGCACAAGATTGCGGAAGAAGAAGTAAAAAAGCAAAAAGAGCTATTTCAAAAAATTGTTGATTATATTCCATTGATGATTGCTTCATTTGATGAAAAGGGTAAAATACAACTTGTTAATCACGAGATTGTCAGGAAATTGGGTTGGTCGCTGGAAGAATGGCAGGCCGAAAACATATTGGAGAAATGCTATCCAAAACCGGAAGATTTCAAAAAAGCCCTCGACTTCATGATTAATAAACCAATCGGATGGAAAGAATTAAAGACTACAACAAAATATGGTACTGTTATAGATACAATTTGGACGAACATCCTCCTCCCCGATGGCCTTTCAATGGGAATTGGACAAGACATCACTGAAAGCAAGCGAGCTGAAGAAGAAATCCGCCAAACAAACGAAGAGCTTCGAGTTATAAACAAAATTATTTCAACAACTGCAAGCATACTCGATACCAAAGAAATGCTTGATAAAGTTTTAATCGAGGCGCTTAAAATTGTAGGCTTGGAGGGTGGAACTGTTTGCACCATCGAGCCTGACAATACCCTTAATTTAGTAACCCAAAGAGAATCATCGGACGAAACTATTTGTGAACTTACACAGAAGAAGATAAAAGTGGGCGATTGTTTGTGTGGCAATTGTGCAAACGAAAACCGCCCGCTTATCTTGAGAGATCGTGAAGCAGTACTGCAATACGCCACACGTGAAGTGCTGCGGGGTGAGAATATAAACTTCCACGCGGCGTTTCCATTTGTAGTTAAAGAAAAATCTGTCGGAGTTCTTTGTGTCTTCACACGAACCGATAAAAAACCAGCCGAGCGAAGTTTAAAACTATTGGAAACTTTGACGGCGCAGGTTGCACTTGCAATAGAGAACACAAAGCTGTATGAAGAAATTAAAAAACATAGTTTACAACTCGAAAGGCTCGTTTCCGATAGAACCGCAAAACTCCAATATGCAATCGAAGAACTTGAAGCGTTTTCGTACTCAGTCTCACACGACCTGCGTGCACCCCTTCGGGCGATAGATGGTTTCAGTCTTGCTCTACTCGAAGATTATTCGGATAAACTTGATAAAGAAGGTAAACATTATTTACAACGTGTTAGGAATGCCGCTACTGAAATGGCGTTACTTATTGATGATTTATTGAATCTCTCAAGAATATCACGCCGCGAACTAAAAAGAGGAAATGTTGATTTGAGCAAAATCATAATATCTATTAAAGATAAACTTATAGCATCCGAACCAGGGCGTATCGTTAAATTTACGATTGAAGAAGATGTTCGTGTAGAGGGCGACAGCAATTTACTCAAAATTGTTATGGAAAATCTTTTTAGTAACGCTTGGAAATTTACAAGCAAGAAAAAAAATGCAAAAATCGAATTTGGTATTTTGCAAAAAGAAGGTAAAACTGTATATTATATCAAAGATAACGGAGTCGGTTTTGATATGAGGTATGCTGATAAGTTGTTTAGTCCGTTTCAGCGGTTGCACAGAAAAGAAGATTATCCTGGCACAGGTATTGGCTTAGCAACAGTAAAAAGAATAATATTGAAACACGGCGGCAATATCTGGGCTGAAAGCGAGATAGAAAAAGGTACGACGTTTTATTTTACGATATAATCTTTACGTGAAATAAAATTTCGCAAAGACGCATATATATTAATAAAAAGAGATTCAATATGGAAGAAAAAACAATTTTATTAATCGAAGACAATCCGGACGATATCGAGTTAACTTTGAGGGCTTTTAAGAAAAACCGCATCGTCAATAATGTAGTGATAGCACGCGATGGGGAAGAAGCACTCGAGCACCTGTTCGGATCTAATGCAGTTAAACCGGCTCTCGTTCTTATCGATTTAAAATTACCCAAAATTGACGGCTTGGAAGTGCTCAGGCAAATTCGTTCAAACGAAAAAACAAAACTTTACCCTGTTGTAGTATTAACATCATCAACGGAACAAAACGACCTGAAAGCGGCTTACGAATTAGGCACCAACAGCTACATAAAAAAACCGGTAAATTTTGAAGCTTTCATCGAAGCCGTTCATAAATTAGGAGTTTACTGGTTGTTATTGAACGAGCCGCCGATGGAATGATAAGGTTTACGATCTTAACGTCTACGCGTGAGACAATTTGACGCTAAGGCACAAAGAAATTTTATAATGTATTAACTTATGAACAAACATATTAATGTACTAATTGTAGAAGACTCCGAAGACGACGTCCTACTTCTTCTTCGCGAATTAAAAAAAGGGGGTTATAAAACTACGCACTTGCGTGTTGAAACCGCCACCGCTATGAAAAAAGCACTAAAAGAGCAAAATTGGGATATAATTCTTTCGGATTATAAGATGCCAAAGTTTAGCGGACCGGCTGCTCTGAAAGTTTTACAAGCCTCAAAACTCGATATCCCTTTTATAATCGTTTCGGGGAGCGTGGGTGAAGACGCTGCAGTCGAGTTGCTTAAAGAAGGTGCTTACGACTTTATTACTAAACTGAACCTCTCACGTCTCATCCCTGCTATCGAACGCGAATTAAAAGATTGGAAAATAAGACAAGAAAACAAGTTAGCAGCAATAGCGTTAAAAGAATCTGAACACCGCTATCGACACCTATTCGAGCATCATCCTAATCCAATGTGGGTTTACGATCTTGCAACATTAAAATTTATCGATGTAAATGAAGCCGCAATAGATAAATATGGATATTCACGCGAAGAATTTTTATCGATGACATTATTTGACATCCGTCCTAAACAAGATTATGCACGTTTAAAAGCAGACCTCGCAAAACCACGCCCTCCACTTCAACATTCCGGCGAGTGGCGACATCTTCTAAAGAATGGAGAAATTATTTATGTTGATATCAACTCCTACCTATTTGAACACAACAATAAAAAATTGGCTCTTGTAGTTGTTACCGACATAACTGAGCGTAAAAGAGCCGAAGAATTACTTCGAAAAAGCGAACTGCAGTTTCAAACCCTTGCACATATGTCCCCTGCAGGAATTTTCCGAACTGATGCTAATGGTTTAACAATTTATGTGAATCCGCGTTGGTGCCAAATTTCAGGATTATCTGCCGCCGAAGCTATGAGGGACGGATGGCTAAAAGCAGTTCATCCCGACGATAAAGAAAAAATAAAAATTAATTGGGAAACTACGATACGTACGCATCAAATATCTTCGGCCGAATATCGTTTCGTTCGACCGGATGGAACTACATCGTGGGTAATGGGGCAAGCTGTGCCAGAAAAGAATTTTCAAAATCAAGTCGTCGGATATGTTGGAACTATTATTGATATAACAGAGCGCAAGCGAGCCGAAAAAGCTTTAATAGAAAGCGAAGAAAAATTTCGTAACCTTGTCGAAAATATCAACGATGTTTTTTATGTTTCTGACGATAAAGGCATATTATTGTATTGCAGCCCGAATATAAGCACATCAACAGGATTTTCATTAGAAGAAATTATTGGGAAATCGTATCTTCGTTTAGTAGCCCCTATCGATCGGCGTAAAGTTGTTGACCATTATTTGAATGAAACGAAGAAAGGTGTATTAGATACAAAGTTGGAGTTCAGAGTTCGTTGTAAGGATGGAAAAATAATTTGGGTCGAGCAGAACACCCGTATCGTCCGCGATTCAAATGGAAATCTCCTTCAATATAGGAATGTTGCTCGTGAAATCACCGAACGAAAACGGGCAGAAGAAGCTTTAAAAGAAAGTGAAGAACGCTACCGTTTAATTGCAGAAAATACCGGAGATGTAATTTCAGTCTTTGATATGAATATGAATTACACATTTGTAAGTCCATCCGTAAAAAATCTTTTAGGATACTCTGATAAAGAAATGCTCTCCTTAAAATTAGAAAATATCCTTCCTCCCAACTCATTACAATTGGTTTATGAGTCCCTTAAAGAGGAAATGGAGATAGAAAAATCGGGTATAGCCGATCCAAATAGAACCCGAACGCTTGAAACAGATATCTACCGAAAAGATGGTTCGCTTATATCTATTCAAAGTGTTATTTCCTTTATTAGAAATAACGAGGGAAAAATTGTGAATATATTGGCTATTTCACGCGATATTACTGCACGAAAACAGGCTGAATTAGCTTTGCAAGAAAGCGAACGCAGACTCTCGACTTTAATGGGTAATATCCCGGGCATGGCTTACCGCTGTCTGTATGATAGAAATTGGACAATGAAATATGTAAGCCAGGGTTGCATAGATCTAACTGGTTATCATCCAGAGCAATTAATAGAAAATAAAGAGGTTTCGTTCAACGATTTGATTGATGAAAATTTTCGTGAGCAACTCTGGGATAAATGGCAGAAAGTATTAAAAAATAAAGAAGTCTTTCAGGATGAATATACAATAAAAACCGCCGATGGTAAGCAAAAATGGGTGTGGGAACAGGGATGCGGAATCTATAATGATCGAGGAGAAGTTATTGCCCTCGAAGGATTAATAATTGATATAACCGAGCGCAAGCGGGCCGAAGAAACTATGCTTAAGCTAAGCAAAGCCGTGGAGTCGTCAGGCGAAGTAATTTTTATGACCAACCCCGATGGAATATTTACTTACATCAACCCTGAATTCACGAAGCTATACGGTTACCAACCCGAAGTAGTTATTGGAAAATCTACTCCTCGAATCCTAAAAAGTGGTGTGATGAAACAAGAAGAGTATGAAGTCTTTTGGCAAATGCTCCTAAATAAACAAGTCGTAGAAATGGAACTTATTAATAAAACTAAGAAAGGCGAATTAATAACAGTAGAAGTTTCAATAAATCCTATACTGGATGAAAATAATAATACAATCGGATATTTAGCGATACAAAGAGATGTTACCGAGCGTAAGAAAGCCGAAGAAGCTTTAAAACTTCAGACTACATATTTTACTCAATTGTTTGAAAATTCTCCTACAGGTATTGCCTTCTTAGATACTAACGCATGTGTTATGAATGTGAATAAAGCATTTGAGAAGATATTTCAATTTTCATTAGAAGAAATAAAAGGGAAATCGCTAACCAATCTGATTGTTCCCGAAGAATTCGTAAAAGAAGCCACTTTATTTTCAAGCAGGGCAATTAGTGGCGAAATTGTTCGGTTATCATCAATAAGAAAACGGAGGGATGGGACACTTGTAGACTTGATCATTACAGGTTATCCTATAATTATTGAAGGAAGGTGTGTCGGTATTTATACTATCTTTACAGATGTCTCCGACATAAAGAAATTAGAAGAACAAATCCGTCAGGCACAGAAGTTGGAAAGCATTGGAACACTTGCTGGTGGTATCGCCCACGATTTCAATAACATTTTAGGTATTATTTTAGGATACACTTCGTTGCTCGAAAGTGCCGCTGGAAATCCTGCAAAAATTAAACAAAGTGCAGAAGCCATCACCAAAGCAGTACACAGAGGGGCTGGATTAGTTAAACAAATACTCACATTCGCCAGAAAAACAAACATAATAATTGAACCGGTGAATGTGAACGATTCGATACACGAACTTGTAAAGATGTTGAACGAAACATTTCCTAAGACCATCGAACTTTCGATTAATCTTGATGGAAAATTACCGAACATTATCGCCGACCATAACCAGATCCATCAAGCAATTCTTAACCTCTCCCTAAATGCCCGTGATGCAATTTTGTCGAAGCACACAACTACAGATACAGGAAAAATTACTTTTACTACAAAATTGGTTTCTGGAACCGAATTAAGAAGTAACATTCCAGATGCATTGGATGACCAATACGTTTGCATCAGTGTCTCGGATAATGGCAACGGCATGGATAATGACACAATTAAAAGGATTTTTGAACCATTCTTTACTACTAAAGAACAAGGTAAAGGTACAGGTTTAGGGCTGGCTGTAGTTTATGGTGTTGTGAAAAGCCATCGCGGCTATATAGATGTTCAAAGCGGAATTGGTGTCGGAACTACTTTTAACCTCTACTTCCCACTTCAAATTCAAGAAGAATCACAAGAAAAAATTGAAGAAGAACCTCAAGTGCCTATTCCAGGTGGAACCGAAACTATACTTTTTGTCGAAGACGAAGAAATGCTCCAAGATGTAGTGAAAACTCAACTTACACTAAAAGGCTATCGGGTTTTGTCGGCTTTCGATGGTCTAGAGGCTGTCGAAATGTATCGCAAAAATCAAAATGATATTGCTGTAGTCCTCTCCGACCTGGGGCTTCCTAAATTAGGTGGCTTCGAGGCTTTCCTTCGGATGAAAGAAATTAATCCAAATGCAAAAATAATTTTAGCCAGCGGTTTCTTTGACCCCTCTCAAAAATCATCAATGATGGAAGCCGGCATTGAGCATTTTGTACAAAAACCTTACAAAGTTAATGAAATTCTTAGAGTAATTAGAGAATTGTTGGATAATTAAATAAAAAATTAATTTATTTCGTTTCAAATAAAAAATTTAAAAAGGGGGGTACATTTCAATATACAGTAATGTTGAGCATTTCGTCTATATCTCATAAGCCCTTTTACTAAAATCTTAAAATAACATGGTAAAATAAGTTTACAAAACTTAAAAAAAACAGCAATTATTTAAATCCTTGACTTTCTTACGCATTCTGCTTATATTTTTTCACAATTTTATAAACAAATAAACTTCAAAAACAATAAAAAGGTAATATCAGTAAATTATGCCAACAACATCAGATTTTAGAACCGGACTAACGATACGTATGGATAATGAGCTTTGGACTGTAATAGAATTTCAGCATGTAAATCCGGGGAATTGGCGTGCTTTTGTACGGACTAAATTAAAAAACATAAAAAGTGGTAAAGTAATTGAAAATAGATGGCGAGCTGGCGAAGCCATAGAAATTATTCGTATCGATAGAAAACCATTCCAGTATTTGTATCACGATGGCAGCGGTTATATCTGTATGGACCAAGAAACTTACGATCAAATATCGGTTGCTGAAGAATATATAGGTGAAGCTGGAAAATTTTTAAAAGACAACGAAAGTATAGAAATATTATTTAACGGAAACGAAATTGTTGCAGTGGAACTACCAATTACGGTCGAATTAAAAGTTGTCGAAACCGGACCGGGTGTAAAAGGCGATACAGCAACTGGCGGAACTAAACCTGCAAAAGTTGAATCTGGCGCCACAGTGAACGTTCCATTATTCATTAACGAAAACGATATTATAAAAGTCGATACACGAACTGGTGAATATTTAGAACGTGTAAAATCAAAATAGAAATAATGGAGAAACGATGGATTTAAACTATCTTAAAAAAATCTCAAAAATATTAGCAGAGTCGAACGTTGACGAAATTGAAATCGAAGAAGAGGGATTAAAAATTCGTGTTGCTCGACATTCACAAAACAGAGGATTGGCAGCACCAGCTCAACAGCAGTATGTTCAGACTATTGCACCGCCGGTTCAGGAGAAACAAATTTCTGCCGGCAGCGCACCTACTCAACCACCTGCACCAGCAGTTGTTGAAAAAAAATACACCGAAATCAAGTCGCCGATTGTCGGAACTTTCTACCGTGCACCCGCCCCCGATGCCGACCCGTATGTAGAAGTAGGTAAAAAAATCAACAAAGGGGATGTGCTTTGTATAATCGAAGCCATGAAATTGATGAACGAAATCGAATCTGAAATCTCTGGCACAATTGCCAAAATACTGGTCGAAAATGCACAGCCAGTTGAGTATAATCAGGTTCTTTTTTTAATCGACCCATCTTAACGAACGAGAGGGGATAATTGTTTAAGAAAATTTTAATCGCTAATCGAGGCGAGATTGCTCTCCGGGTAGTAAGAGTTTGCCGCGAGTTAGGAATCAAATCGGTAGCAGTTTATTCTGAAGCCGATAGGGATTCGTTACATGTAAAATTTGCCGACGAGGCGGTCTGTATTGGTCCGCCAATCAGTAAACAAAGCTATCTGAACATTCCACGAATAATAGCCGCCGCCGAAATTACAGGCGCCGAGGCGATTCATCCCGGTTACGGTTTCCTTGCCGAAAATGCCTCGTTTGCCGAAATTTGCACTTCATCAGGAATAAAATTCATAGGCCCAAGTGCTGAAGCTATATCAGCAATGGGGAACAAAGCATTAGCTAAAGAAACAATGAAAAATGCAGGCGTACCTGTAATCCCAGGCAGCGATGGTATTGTGAAAGACCTTTCCGAGGCGATAGATATTGCCCGCAGTATCGGTTTTCCTGTAATTATTAAAGCAGTTGCCGGTGGTGGCGGCAAAGGGATGCGAATCGTCCGCGAAGAAAACGATTTTGAAAAAAACTTTGTAATGGCATCGACCGAAGCTGGGGCTGCTTTTGGAGATGCCGGTGTTTACATCGAAAAATATATCGAACAGCCGCATCACATCGAGATTCAAGTTTTTGGCGACCAATATGGGAATGCAATTCATCTTAACGAACGAGATTGTTCAATTCAACGACGCCATCAAAAATTAATTGAAGAATCTCCATCCCCCTTTATAAACGAGGAGTTGAGGAAAAAAATGGGGGCTGCTGCAGTTAAGGGGGCATTAAGTGTAAATTATGAAGGCGCCGGGACAGTCGAGTTTCTGGTCGATAAATACCATAATTATTATTTTATGGAAATGAATACTCGCATACAAGTTGAACATCCGGTTACTGAAGAAATAACAGGGAGAGATTTAATAAAGCTGCAGATAAAAGTTGCGGCAGGTGAAAAATTAAATAAGAAAATAATTAAACCGAGCGGGCATGCAATTGAATGCCGAATAAATGCCGAAGATCCGGATCACGACTTCAGGCCATCCCCCGGAGAAATAAAAAGTTTTCATTTACCCGGTGGATTCGGAGTTCGTGTGGATACCCACTGTTATGCCGGTTATCGGGTTCCTCCTAATTACGATTCGTTGATTGCCAAACTTATAGTGTATGGTTCCACACGCGAAAGCGCCATCAATAAAATGGCGGCGGCGTTAGAAGAATTCACTATTGAGGGAATACACACAACAATTCCTTTCCACAAAAAAGTGATGCAACATCCACTTTTTAGAGAAGGGAAATTTGATACATCTTTTATCGAAAATAATGAATTCAATTCAAAATAATATTTAAGGATAATACCCATATGATATTTCCAGAAAATTT
>CAMTVZ010000221.1:0-10946 GCA_947085285.1 uncultured Ignavibacteriota bacterium | reverse complement strand
TTATTTATATATTCATCAAACAAATTTTATTTGAATATCTCAAACTACTAATTCTATAAAAAGGAATTTAAATATGACTACTCTAAAAAGAAGATCTTGGGCAGAACCATTCAAAATTAAAATGGTTGAACCCTTGAAAATGACAACTCGGGATTATCGCCAAAAAGTCCTTGCCGAAGCTGGATATAATACTTTTCTTCTAAAATCGGAAGACGTTTATATCGACCTGCTTACTGAC
This sequence comes from uncultured Ignavibacteriota bacterium, assembly GCA_947085285.1. Taxonomy (GTDB): domain Bacteria; phylum Bacteroidota; class Ignavibacteria; order UBA10030; family BY39; genus JASEGV01. The sequence continues at coordinate 10,708 of CAMTVZ010000221.1, read as the reverse complement.
AGTGGCACTAATGCGATGAGTGAGTATCAATGGGCTGGGATGATGTTAGGCGACGAAGCTTATGCAGGGAGTAAAAACTTTTATCACCTCGAAGAAGTTGTTAAAAAATATTATGGATATAAATATCTTGTACCAACACATCAAGGTCGCGGTGCCGAAAATTTGATTTCTCAAATTTTAATTAAAAAAGGAGATTTCATTCCTGGTAATATGTATTTTACTACTACGCGTCTTCATCAAGAACTTGCAGGCGGAACATTTGTAGATGTTATTATCGACGAGGCTCACCAAACTGAGCTTGAACATCCGTTCAAAGGCAATGTCGACTTACAAAAATTAGACGACTTAATAAAAAGGGTTGGTGCTAATAAAATTCCGTACGTTAGCATAGCTGGAACAGTTAATATGGCAGGTGGCCAGCCTATCTCGATGGAAAATATGAGACAAGTTCGAGAATTGACCTCGAAATATGGTATTAAAATAATTTTTGATGCAACACGTGCAATCGAAAATGCCTACTTCATTAAAAAACGCGAAAATGGCTTTCAAGATAAAACTATTGCCGATATTCTTAAAGAATTGTGTTCATATACCGACGGTGCTACAATGAGCGGGAAAAAAGATTTGTTGGTCAATATCGGAGGTTTCTTGGCACTAAACGATTACGAAATATTTGAGGAGGCAAGAAATATGGTGGTTATTTACGAAGGACTTCACACATATGGTGGTTTAGCTGGCCGCGATATGGAAGCTATGGCTCGTGGCATCGAGGAAGCAGTTGAGTACGACCACATCAGGGCAAGAATCGGACAAGTAGAATATGTAGGCGAGAAACTTTTAGAATATAATATACCGATTGTTAGACCAATCGGAGGGCATGCTATTTTTTTGGACGCTAAACAATTTTTTCCTCAAATTCCACAAATTGAATTTCCAGCTCAAACACTCGCAGCTGAAATTTATTTAGATTCAGGTGTCCGTACTATGGAACGGGGTATAGTTTCGGCTGGCCGTAATAAAGATACCGGCGACCATTATTATCCCAAACTCGAACTTGTACGAATTACTTTTCCTCGACGTGTTTATACACAGGCACATTGCGATGTTACAATAGAATCGATTATTGAAACTTACGAAAACAGAAATAAAGTTAAAGGATTAAAAATGGTTTACGAACCCAAATATTTACGTTTCTTCCAAGCAAGATTTGAGAGGTTATAATGAATAAAATATCATCTTTTTTATCGAACCTTTTTAAGCGGGCTTTAGATATTGTTGAAAAAACAGGTAACGCATTACCTCACCCGGCAACTCTTTTCGGAATACTTGCCCTTTTAGTTGCTGTTGCCTCAACCATCGGATATCACTTCGGTTTGAAAGCTATTCATCCTTCAAATGGTACAATTATTACGGTCACGAATTTGTTAAGCGGCGATGGACTACGTTGGATTTACACAAATTTATTTAAAAACTTTGTCGACTTTCCCCCGCTCGGTATCGTGCTAACAGCAATGATCGGAATTGGTTTAGCCGAAGGTTCAGGCTTACTAACCACGCTAATTAAAGCAGTAGTAATCTCGGCACCCAAACGACTTATTACAGCAACTTTAGTATTTGCAGGTGTTTTATCGCATACAGCTTCAGAGGCAGGGTATGTTATTTTAATTCCTCTTGCTGCAATTGTATTTTTAGCATTAGGCCGACATCCACTTGCTGGGCTTGCCGCCGCCTTTGCAGGTGTAAGTGGTGGTTTCGGTGCTAACTTTATTATTGGGTCAATTGATCCTGTGCTTGCAGGGTTAAGTCAATCAGCTGCACAAATTATTGACCCTACGATGCATCTAAACCCAGCAATAAATTTTTATTTTATGTTCGTATCGGGTATTGTCATCGTCGTTGCTGGTACCTGGATAACTGAAAAAATTGTTGAACCACGATTAGGGAAATACAGCGGCAGTGTACAAGCAATCGCAATCGATACAATTTCGGCTGACGAAAGAAAGGGGTTGAGATGGGCAGGAATTAGCGTCATCGTCGCTTCACTCGCATTTATTCTTTTTACAATTCCTGAAAATGCACTCCTGCGAAATCCCGAAACTGGTTCAATTCTTAAATCCCCCTTTTTAGATGGGATGATCACAGCTGTCATGATTTTCTTTTTTATTCCGGGGCTGGTATACGGTCTGGTAGTCAAAACAATTCGTAATGATAAGGAAGCCATAAAACATATTATCAGTTCGATGAGCGGTATGGCTGGTTACATTGTTTTAGTTTTTTTCGCAGCTCAATTCGTTTATTTTTTCAGACAAAGTAACCTTGGTGTAATACTGGCAATACATGGTGCCGAATTTTTAAAATCTGTTGGGTTGACAGGAATATTTTTAATAATCGGATTTGTTTTCCTATCAGCTTTTATTAATATGTTTATGGGAAGTGCATCTGCAAAATGGGCGATAATGGCTCCTATCTTCGTGCCTATGTTTATGCTTCTCGGTTACCACCCTGCTCTTACACAGGCTGCATTTCGGATTGGCGATTCGGTAACCAACGTTATAACACCAATGATGAGTTATTTTGCGCTTATTGTAAGCTTTGCTCAAAAATACAACGATAAATATGGAATGGGTACTATCATCTCGATGATGCTCCCTTATTCTATCATTTTCACACTAACCTGGATTTTGTTGTTAGTGGCTTGGGTATTACTTGGTTTACCATTAGGACCGGAAGGAGCTTTATATTTTTCAAAATAATATTGGAATCCTAGATGAAAAATTTTCTAATTATAAGACCGGCTGAAATTAAAGACGCCGACAGCATAATAGAATTTAACGCTGCTATGGGAAAAGAAACCGAAGGCATTCTGTTAAACATGGATATCCTAAAGCGAGGCGTTAACTCATTGCTAACCGATCAGAATAAAGGTTTTTATTTGGTTGCAGAGATCGAGAAGAAAATTGTTGGACAGTTGATGATTACATATGAGTGGAGTGACTGGCGCTGCGGGTTCTTTTGGTGGATTCAGAGTGTTTACGTTTTACCAGAATACAGACAGCAAGGTGTTTTCAGAAATTTATACCAACACGTAAAAGACCTTGCCAGCGGCGATCAGAATGTATGTGGCTTACGATTATACGTCGAACAAAATAACGCCGATGCTAAGAAAGCTTACGAAAAATTAGGTATGACAAAGTCGCATTATGAAATGTTTGAAATAGAATTTAAGAAATAGATTTTTCACTAAATTAACATTTCAGAATTTATTAAAAATTTTAGGATACCTTTTCCTGCAGAAATTGGTTTATGAATTTCGATACAGGCGAACGAAGCTTTTTTGATTTCAATTAATGCATCTCGCTTGCTTATCAAAGTCGATATCGTCGCTCCCAATAACGGTTGGTGGCTTACTAATAGTATCTTACCATCGTCGGAATAATTTGTTATTTCTTCCAGTAGCTTTTCTGGGTTGCATTCGGGCAATAAGTTATCAGATTCGATGATAGGTAGATTCTGATTCGAATTTTCAGCCACAATAGATGCAGTTTGCCAAGCACGAAGAAGCGGACTTGAGATAATATTCGTAAATCGTATTTTTCGTGATTTGATATAATCGGCAAGTTTATATATACTCCTTTTTCCTTCTTCACTTAATGGAGGGGTTCTTTCGTTATAGCTGTTCGTTAACGCATCGCCATGACGTAAAAAATATAATAACATTATTTACTTCTCTTTTTTAAAATGATTCCAACCGTAAGCACCTAATACCTGGCGTTCACCGTTCTCGCAGATAAGATTAATCCCTTTTTCTTGTTCAACGATTCTACCTAATATAGTAACATCGGCGGTCAGATATTCTAATTTTTCGTATTCCGAGTCAGTTAAGGTGAACAGTAATTCGTATTCCTCTCCTCCATATAGAGCATAGTCGATTATATTTTCTGAAAATTCGGCGGCAACACGCTGTGTATTCGAATCAACTGGAATGTTATGTTCCCATACTTCGGCCCCCACTCCACTATTCTTACAGAGATGATGAACCTCGGATGCAAGTCCATCGCTGATATCAATCATCGAGTTTACTTTGATATTTTGTGTCAATATTTTAGAAATATCCAACCGAGGCTTTGGCATCAGATACTTTTCCAAAACAGGTTTGTACGAATCTATGTTAGGAGTAAAGTTTTTTGAATCGTTTAGATATTTATTTTTTTCCTTTAATAAGATTTTTAGACCGGCGTGCGATCCTCCTAGATGTCCTGTAACACAAATTAAATCGCCAACACGAGCCCCGTTTCGATAAACAATTTTTTGAGGGTCAACTTCACCTGTCAAGGAAATTGAAATGAGTGTGTTTCCCATCGATGCAGTAGTATCGCCACCTACAACATAACAAGAATATTTTTTACAGGCATGGACAACCCCCCTGTAAAAATCTTCCACCATTTCTACAGATATTTTTTGAGTGAGGCATAAAGTTATAACTGCATAACGAGGAACTCCCCCCATCGCAGCGATGTCGCTTATATTTGCAACTATCGATTTCCATCCTAAATGTTGCATCGATGTAAATGTAAGGTCGAAATGAACCCCTTCAACCATTGCATCTGTAGTCAAAAGCTGAAGCTTATCGGGCGAGGTTTTGTATACTGCTGTATCGTCAGATATTCCCTTAATTAAATTCTGCTCTAGTTCACTATCTTCCAAACTGATACTTACAATCTCTTTAATTTTTTCTATCAGCCCAAATTCACCAATATTGCTTATCTGAGTTTGCTGTGACATTTATTGTAGGAGTCGATTTATCTGTTCAACAAAAAATTCTTTAGTCCTGATTCCCACAAACTTATCGACTATTTTTCCCTCTTTGTTTACCAAAAAAGTTGTCGGAAGTCCCCGAATGTTTCCAAAAGCAGATTCAAGTTCACCATTATCTACGATATTGACGTACGTAACTTTATTCTCTGTTACAAATTCGTTAACTTCTGATACTACGTTTGTTCCCTTATCGGTCGATATACCAATCACTTTTACCCCTTTCGGAGCGAACTCCTCGCTTATGGCAACTAAATCGGGGAGTTCTTTTTTACACGGCGAGCACCAAGTTGCCCAAAAATTTACAAGTGTAACTTCCTTCCTAAAAGAATCGAAATTAATGGCTTTACCGTCAGCTCCATTCCAACTGAAATCAGGTACTAACCCATCTCTCGGTTGAACAGAAATTACAGGAAATACATTTCCATTGTTTTTGTTGCTTTCAACTTTTTCTTTTTTTCCACAACCAAAAATTAGGCTGCTTAATATCAGTGTAATTAAAATATTTCTAAAAATTATCATTTCGACTCCGTATCATTTAAGTAAGCAAGTAAATTAGTTTTATCCATTTCGGCGGCAACAGCAACCAAAGTATTTTCTTTAACTTTCAATATTACCGAACAACATTTGTTCATATCGGCTATATACATTCCGGTCTCTTTAATTTCTTCAAATACATGAGAAGGGAGTGTTAGATTAGGATTGTTTTTAATCGAATCGAAATTAATTTGAAGGTAATAGATAATACAATTCTCTTTTTGGTATATTGTGTGAGTTACCTGTTGGCCTTTTTCAGAAGTAACGCAACCACCCACTAACGAACAATCATTAAGTTTTGGAATTGCAAGCCCGTAGTTATTGTTAGCTTGAATGAATGAAGCCATTCTACCCTTGATTACCGCATCATAATTATTATAGATAAGATGAATTAAGTTATTATCGCGAGGGCTGTCGTGTGAATGAGACGACGGTCCTTGAATTAAAATAAATATCAAAATTACTGCGCCTGCAAATCCGGCAGTTAAGTACCACCTTTTTACCATCAAGCGAATAAAGGTAACAATACCTGCAAAAAAATTTTTTGAGTTTAGATTGTTGTTGATATAAGTCAATACCTTCTGCTCAAGATAAGGGGGAGGAGGGTAAGGACGCAAGCTCGATTGTAAAAATATTTTTGTAACTTTTTCGAGTTTGTACTCATTTTGGCATCTTTTACAAAGTTTCAGATGCCTATTGAATTCGTCTAATTCTGTACCACTGAGGCGGTTATCAACCATGGAACTAACATGTTCCATTACTTCAATACAATTCACTGCTTACCTATTAACAATTTTTTATACGACACCTTTATTTATTTAATATATCCTTTGTTCTTTGCATACATAAATAATTTTGATTGTAACATTTTTCTGCCACGATGTAATCTGGAGCGGACTGTTCCAATGGGTATATCCACAAACTCAGCAATTTCTTCGTATGAATAACCTTCGATATCGCAAAGGATTACTACAGTTTTAAAATCAGGATGCAGTTCATTTAAAGCTTTTGCAACCTCATCGTCCAACACACCACCGAACATCAGCTTTGCTAAATCGTGATCTTCAGAAGTTGTATCCTGTATTCGTGTATAAAATTCTTGTATCTCATTAAAGTCTATCAGATCAGGTTCTTTGGAAACTTTCCGATAGCGGTTGATGTAAGAATTTTTCATAATACGAAACAGCCATGCACGTATATTAGTTCCCTTTTCATATTTATCCCAAAATCTATATGCTTTCAGAAATGTATCCTGTAATAGATCGTCGGCATCGTCAGCATCACCTGTTAAATGCCGCGCAAAACTATACAATACTTTCATATGCGGAATTGCTTCCGATTTGAATTCCTTCTGCTTCTCATTTTCATTTGGGTTGAGAGATAATAAGGTCATATTTTTTTTAACAGCCGTTTCCTTTTTATTGGGCATTGCTATAATACAAAATTTGAGTTATATCTGCAAGAGATTTTTTTTTATTCTAAATAATCCCTTTTTTTGTTCAAATTTCAAATAATTTTTAGAACAATATTAGTTTTTAATATTGGAATTTATTATACTTACATAGGTAGATAAAATTTAAGTTTAATAGATGAAAAATGACAAGCAAAGAAGATAAAATAATAATCCTAAAAAAAATTACATTCTTCAATAATGTGTCGGAAGAGCTGATATCAAAATTTGCTGAAACCGTTCAAGAAAAAGATTACTCAGCGGGAGAATTTATTTTTAACGAAAACAGTTCCGATAGCTTTTTATATTTAATAGTTGATGGAACTATTAAAATTACAAAAAAAACTACACACGCACTTGAACCCGCAATCGGAATTTTTCATCCGGGCGATTTCTTCGGCGAATTAGAATTAATTGATGGACTTCCTCGTTCGGCTACGGCAGTAGCGTTAACAAAATCGAAACTTTTTCTTTTGCACCGTGACGATTTTAATAAAATTATCACTTCCTCGCCTCAAGCTGCTCATAATCTTTTACTTACTTTGTCGCTCCGCTTACGTTCAATCAACGAAACATTTATTCGAAACTTTAACAGCTATATCGAATCTACTAAAAGCAAGATCGATAAATTCCACCAACTTCTCGAAGCAACAAAGCTTGTTAATTCGACATTAGAGCTTGACCGGCTGCTTCCGATAATATTATCTAATGCTGTCAATGTAACTAATGCCGACAGAGGTACGGTTTTTCTGATCGACGAAGCAAAACAAGAACTTTGGTCGCGTGTTTTTCATGGGAACGAATTGGCAGAAATACGTTTACCGATTAATAAAGGAATAGCAGGCGAGGTTGCAAAAACTGGTGTTACTATTAACATCGCAGATGCATATCAAGATAAAAGGTTCAATCCTGAAATCGATAAAAAAACAGGTTACAAAACAAAATCAATTTTGTGTATGCCACTAAAAAACAAAAACGGAAAAATATTAGGCGTATTCCAGCTATTGAATAAAAAGAAAGGTAAATTTACTGAAGAAGATGAAGACTATATAAATGCTTTTTCAATACATGCCTCGATTGCAATCGAAAATGCAAATATAGCTCAGCAAATGGTACAGAGCGAACGACTCTCGGCTGTAGGTCGTATGGCAAACACTATTATCCACGACATCAAAAACCCAATGGCGACTATGCGGCTTTATACACAGAGTTTAAGAAGCAAAGTAGGAAACGAGGAGGCTGCGAAAATGACCGACGAGATTGTTCGCCAAATCGACCGCTTTGTAAAAATGGCCCAAGAAATTCTCGACTTCTCACGAGGGGTTGCCACCACAAACTTTGAAGCTACCGACGTCCAACAATTTATTAACGAAGTTATACTTTTCTTCCAGAAAGATTTTGCAAAACGGAACATTTCAATAACTAAAAAAATTAATTACAACGGTAAAGTAAAATTAGACACCGATAAGATGATGCGTGTAATATACAATCTTGCGGGTAACGCAGCCGATGCTATGAAAGATGGTGGAAATTTTACCATAGATGTTTCGAAAGAAAAATCTTTTTTAACAATGGCTTTTACCGATACGGGTATGGGTATGAGCGAAGAAGTAAAATCTAAAATTTTCGACCCCTTTTTCACTTATGGAAAAAAACACGGCACAGGGCTCGGAATGGCTATCGTAAAAAAAATTATTGAGGACCACCACGGAACTATCGAAATCGATAGCGAGGTTGGGAAGGGAACTACTATTAAAATTAAACTACCGATTGAATGAAAGTAAATATTGCTAAACACACATTAGAAATATTGCAAGGCGACATAACCGAACAAGATACTGAAGCTATCGTAAACGCTGCAAACAATTTTTTGTGGATGGGGGCTGGTGTTGCAGGTGCTATTAAACGCAAAGGTGGACAGGAAATTGAAACCGAGGCGATTGCACAAGGTCCGATAGAAGTCGGTCAAGCAGTTATTACAAGTGGAGGAAAATTAAAAGCTAAGTATGTTATTCACGCAGCCGCGATGGGACAAGATTTGAATACAAACGCAGACTTTTTAAAACTCGCTACTCATAATTCACTTAAATTGGCCGAAACGAAAAATATTCAGTCGATTAGTCTGCCAGCTATCGGTACAGGTGTAGGTGGTTTTTCGATTTTCCAGTGCGCCAATATTATGCTCTTGGAAGCTATCGACTTTCTTCAAAAGTCACAAAACTTAAAATTGATCCGCTTTGTTTTATACGACAAAGAAGTATACGACGCATTTAATGAAGAATTGAAATTACAATTCTCATCGAAAAGGCACTAATTATAATTTTAGATGTTCAGCCATAGACTGTTGCTTGATTTAAATTTAGAATTTATTTAAATATTTTTTATGAAAAACTACATAAAAACATTTTAAAGGTAATACTATGAATCGTTTAATATTATTTATAACATTTATGTTTTGCCTGACATTTCTGAATTTTACAACACACTCTCAAGACCATCGCCTACATTCGCCTCCTCTACCCGAAGACCCCTTTAAAGATTTTTTTTCAGAATTTGATGATGAGGGGATAAAATACTATATCAAAATTATCCCAGGTGATACTACTGTCGGCAAAAATATGCCGATGTACAGACCTGATAAAAAAGGTTTTACAGAAACTCAAGTAAAAACTGTCTTCGAAAATCCCAAACCGATAGTTAAAGTACAACCCAATATCTCGGACATTAAAATAACAAACCCTGTAAAAGTCTGGGTAAAATGTTTTGTTGACAAAGATGGAGAAGTGAAGAGTGCAACAATTTTAAAATCGGATATGAAATCATTGAATGAATCTGCACTCAAAGCAGCGAAGCAGTGGAAGTTTAAACCAGCCGTAATGAACGGTAAACCACTTGCCACTTATGTTGCTATTCCGTTTGAATTTAAACCTAAAGAGTAAAGCACCGATACCGACTATTGTAAAAAAAAGGGGCTGATAACGATACATACTTTTATTTTTTAAAATTATTCGATTTGCGTTTTATTAAAAAATTAGGGAAATTGAGTGCGAAATTTATGTAAAACATTGGAAAAGTTTTAAAATTTGAAGATAATTATAGTTGGTGCAGGCGAGGTTGGTTTCCATCTTGCCAAAATCCTATCCCAAGAACATCACGATATTGTTGTAATTGATAGTGATGAAGAACGTGTGGGACGAGTAAACGAAAATTTAGATGTATTGGCTGTTGAAGGGAGCGGAATAAGTCCAAATCTTTTGTTGCAATCGGGGGCACAAAACGCCGATTTGTTAGTTGCTGTATCGCCATATGACGAGATAAATATGTTCGCCTGTCAAATAGCTAATAAATTAGGCACCAAACGAACAATTGCACGCGTAAGCAACCCCGAATTCAACTCCCTCGATGCTCTTATAAAACCTGAACAATTCGGAATCAGTCTTACTATCAACCCTGAAGCTGTAACTGCCGACGAAGTGGTGCGACTTGTAAAGCGCTCGACCGCTACCGACGTGCTTGAATTTGGCGAAGGTAGAATTCAAATAATCGGACTTCGGCTCGATGCCAATAGTCCACTGATTAATAAGAAAATGCGCGATATTGTTTCAAGTTACACCGATCTCGTTTTCAGAGTGGTAGCAATAAGCCGTGGAGCACGCACTATCATTCCCACTGGCGACGATGTGTTCAAAAAGAACGATCAGGTTTTTGCTGTATGTAAAACAGAATATGTAAAAGAGATGCTTAAACTTGCTGGCAAAGAAGGGGAAGAAGTGAAAAATGTAATGATATTAGGGGGTGGAAAAATTGGAAGCCAAGTAGCTGCATCGTTAGAAGATAGTATAAATGTTAAAGTCGTTGAATCGAATAAAGAACGCTCGATAGAACTCGCCGACCGCCTCCGTAAGGCTC
>CAMTVZ010000220.1:0-2313 GCA_947085285.1 uncultured Ignavibacteriota bacterium | reverse complement strand
CTTCCATCAAGTTCGCTTCGTACACGAAGTTCTCCGTCCCATTTAATTTCCTGAGTTCTTGAAGGATAAATAAATACTAACACAAGTAAAATTAAAGTTAAAATTTTCATATTACTTTCCTTTTATTGTTAATAGGTTAAAATAAACAGCATTAATCAGAGTAATTTGTCTGAATATACAAAAAGTATAAGCGATTGTCAAATCAAAACCAAAAATAGAATTTCGATTCGTCTGTTTGCTTGTCGTCGTTACATTCCTTATTTTTAAACCGCCGAACGAAAGGCTGATTAAAATGGTCAAAAACAACAACAATATCAATTCTAAACCACGAGAACGATTATTTCTATTGGACGGTAACGCCCTTGCTTATCGTGCATATTATACTTTCATTTCACGACCTTTGATAACATCAAAAGGCGAACATACCAGTGCAGTTTACGGTTTTGTAAACGCTTTGATGAAAATATTGGAAGAAGAAAAGCCTGAACACATTGCAGTAGTGTTTGATAGACCCGAACCAACTTTCCGCCATAAAATTTACGAGGCATATAAAGCCACACGTCAAAAGATGCCCGAAGATATGGCTTCACAAATAGCACGACTTAGAGAAGTAGTAAAGGCTTTTAATGTACCTATTCTGGAAATGGCTGGATACGAAGCTGACGATATAATGGGAACCCTCACACGTAGAGCTGAGAAAGAAAATATCGAAACGTATTTAGTTACAAGCGATAAAGATTTTATGCAATTGATTTCGCCTCTCACAAAAATTTTTAGACCGGGTAAAAGCGGCCACGAGTGGGAAATAATCGACTTTGAACATGTGGAGGAAAAATTCGGTGTTACTCCCGATAAAGTTGTAGAAGTATTAGCACTGACAGGAGATAAATCGGATAATGTACCAGGTGTACCAGGTATAGGCGAGATGACCGCCATACCGCTGGTTCGTGAATACGGTACGATTGAAAATATTTTGGAAAACATAGACAAGATTTCAAAGCCAGCACTTCAACAAAAATTAAGAGATAATAAAGACAAAGCCCTCCTGTCGAAAACACTTGTTACCATCAATACGAATGTACCTATTGATGTAGATATTCATAAACTCAAAGCTCAACAAATAAATATCGCTAAACTTACACAGCTTTTTACTGAATTAGAATTTAAAAATCTTATCCGTAAACTCTCATCAGTAAAATCGGAAACCTTACAAACATTACCAACCGAAGATAAAATAGCGAAAGCTATTACAGATATTACAACCGACCAGCATCAATATCATATCATCAAAACAGATCAGGAATTGGCCGATTTAATAGAAAAGTTAAAAGCTTCAAAATTTTTTGTATTCGATACCGAAACCACAAGCACTAATCCATCGGAAGCAGAATTAATCGGATTAGCGTTTTCACTGAAGCCACGAGAAGCCTACTACATTCCTATAAAAAGCAATAATAGCGAGAAGGATAAAAGTATATCAAACGATACTGTCTTTCAAAAATCTCTTTTCGATGATCATTCGACAACAAATTCGATATCTCAACTCGAACAACATTTCGATCTGAAAGACGATATCCACTCTGGTAGCCAAACGAGAATGAATTCGGATTCTTATTTCAGCGGTTTTGATTGCTCCAAAATCCTAAACCTACTTTCTCCGATTTTTTCAGATAAATCAATTTCTAAATGCGGGCAGAATATTAAGTACGATTTAATTGTCCTCAAGCAGCATGGTCTTGAAACTGCAGGAACTTTTTTTGATACAATGATTGCAAATTATATTCTTCGTCCCGACGGTCGACACAATTTAGATTCGATGGCATTAGAACATTTGAATTACAAAACTATTTCGTTCGAAGAAATAATCGGAAAAGAAACAGACCTAAGGCGTATTCCTATCGAGAGGATTGCTGAATATTCCGCAGAAGATGCAGATATTACATTTAGACTGTATGAAATTTTGGACAAGAAACTTCGAGCTGATAACTTAATAAAAATATCGAATGATATCGAATTCCCGTTAATCGAAGTTCTTACCGAAATGGAATTCGCTGGAGTGAAGATAGATACACTTTTTCTGAAATCATTATCTAAGAAACTTGAAGGAATTTTAGATAATACTATCGAAGATATTTATCAATTGGCTGGAAAGAAGTTTAATATTAATTCCACACAGCAGCTCGGAATAATTTTGTTCGAAGATTTAAAACTTCCTACTGGTCGAAAAACCAAAACTGGTTTTTCAACCGACGTTGGTGTTTTAGAAAGTCTCAAACATCAACATCCAATAGTCGATAAATTGTTAGAATACCG
>CAMTVZ010000219.1:0-6035 GCA_947085285.1 uncultured Ignavibacteriota bacterium | reverse complement strand
GAGAGAGTATTTTATAAGTCTCATAATTATAAGTCCGGTTGTTTAATAAATTACGAATGTCGAATGACGAATTTCGAATTAAGAATATATAAAACCAAAAACTCTGTGTGCATTATACGGAAATATTTTTTAAGTGTCAAGATCTTTTTTCTAATCCGCCTTTTACCGAAGGCATTCCATTGGCAGGCGGAATGTTTTATACCTTTGCCCAATCCTATCTCACAACCATCATTTTTTTCAATTGCATAAAACCTCCAGCTTGAATTCTGTAAAAATATACTCCGGTAGAAAGATTAGTTCCATCAACATTAACCTCATAATAACCCGCCTCTTTCATCTCATTTAGCAGAGTAGCTACCTCACGACCAAGTATATCATGAACTTTTAAATTCACCCACGCAACTTGCGGGAGTTGATATGAGATAGTCGTAGTAGGGTTAAAAGGATTCGGATAATTCTGATATAACTCAAATCTTTCCGGTGGAGTTACTACGATTTTGATTTGCTTCGTCCAGACTTCTCCTGTCGGTGTTGAGATAGTAAATGATATCGACTCTTCTTTATTCACAACCGCCGATTTATCTACAGAAAAAATAAACTCGGCAGTATTTTCACCATTCGATGCAATCGCTTCAATTATTTTTTGCTTCGATTTAAAATTCAACCATGATGGTGCATCGATAACGTTTATTTTAATACCCGATAAAGATAGCTCAGATATATTTTGAACAGATAATTCTATCACATTTTCAGATGATAAGAACGGAACTCGATGAATTGGTTTTTCTTCATCTCTATTTTCTTGGGTGGAAGAAATTACATTCAAAACAAAAATTAATATCATTAATTTAAATAATCTCATATTTTTCTCTCCTTATTAATAGCAAGGACCCGGTGCTATTGCTTGAGCTTCTATAAGAAGCAAATTGCCATCTAAACTGTTAATTGTTGTACTACCTTTGCCGCTTAGTTCGATTTTTTGATTCTTCGTTCTATAAACCCAATACTTTGTGTTATTTTCAGGTCTTATATTCCAATTGATTGTTATTGGAAATTTAGCATCTTTTATCTTAACGGGAATCTTGCTTATCCCTTTTCCCGGCGGTACGCTCTCTACAAACTTCCCCGATTGAAACTTTGCGTGAAATACACCTTCTATCGGCTCTGGTGGCATATCGTAATCTCTTAAACCTAATGCAAGCCGGCGACCCCCGTTATGTGCAAACAATTGCTGTTTGTTTCCGTTATTGTCTGATACAGTAAATTCATCCATTGCTGAGAATGCATCTATCGGCTGACATGGGTCTGGACGTGGAGGCGTTCCCACTGTTGTAAATCTCCATGCACTCGACCAATTGCTTGTCCATACTGCGTTCTTTGCATTTACACGCCAGTAATATGTTGTGCTGTTTGCCAATGGTCCAACTTGTTTTGATGTGGATGTTAATGTTGAATCGTTAACTATTATATTCGTAAAGGTTGAATTTGTTGAAACCTGTAATCTGTACGTTTGAGCGTTATTCGATGCGAACCATATTAAAGTTGGTGTTTTGGAAATTCCGGTTGAGCCATTATCAGGTGAATATAATTCTGGAATATCAGGTGCACCCGGAGGAGGCGGTGGTGTCTCACTCGGTGGCTGTCCGGCGCCTGCTGTTGAATATTTATCTAAAATAATTTTACCCGCCTGACTAACTTTTATCCAGTAACCTTTTCCTGGCATTATAAAATCAGTTATGAAATATCCTGATAAATTATACCCAAAGAATTTCGAGAGTATTATTCCATTAGGAATCGACCTGATTTTGCTCGTATCAAGTGGCAACGATATTGAACCTAACATATTCCAGCCGGCTACAACGTCGATTGTATCAATTTCAATTGAAAAGCCTTTGTACTTTATTGTATCGGAAGAACCAAACTTGAGCCAATAACCTATTCCATTTGCTACTGTATCCTGTTCAACATAACCGGCGTTAAAAGAGAATAACTTGGAAGATGCGTTTGGATAGAGTACAGTTTTTCTATTATTTGCAACATCTACAGGAAGGCTTATCATATTCCAACCTGTATTGACTGAAGATGGAAGTGTTACTACACCGGGTAAATTGTCTATAAGATATTCAGTATTAAACCTGATTAAAGCATAAGCTTCGCTTGTGAGCAAACCTGAGCTATCCTGATTAGCATTTTGCAAAACCGACAGTAATGTATTGCGGGCAGATTTGTTTTCACCCCGCTGTATCCTAACTTTTGCTGTATCAAAAAATGCTAAATATTTATTTGCTGTAGTTTGATTCGCAATCCAGCCAAGTGTGCGTGAATGCGTTGTGTAGGATTTAAGTGTATCGAGAAAATAGAGGCTGCTGAAGGGAGATGGCGGATAAGCAGGAGCTATTGTGATACCAGAAGTACTGTTGTTAACAATATCATCTCTAAGTCCATCTAAATCATATTCAACATCCATTAATCCTCGTTCGGACTGGATATAAAATGTATTTATTCCGGGTAATCCTTTTGAAGTTGCGGTAAAACCTGATTTCTGTTCGCCTGGGCGAATTAAATTTTTGTAATCTAAACCGATCATATCCCATGAAACAATAGGAAAGAAATCTCCTCCTGTAGAATGCCAACTCCCAAGTGTATAACCTTTCGTTTTTGAATTTACCGTAATATGTATGTTTTTAATTCGTCTTTTACTTTCTAATTTATTCTTGACCGTATATTCATAGCGATAAATGGTATCTTCTTTTACAATCTTACATTTGACTTCGGCAACTGCACTTTTTGCAGGCAGCCAGGATGTAAAAGGTACAATTGGTGTGTTGGCCCACCTACCATATTCTTGCCCATTCCAGCTCCATGCTAGAGAACCATCTGCCATATCTTCATTACGAATTTCAAGGATTCCATCACCATCAACATCAGAAATATCCCAACGATAGGGTACTGAAATTATTTTGGATTCACCTTCTATTTGAGCATTAATTCTCCAACCCTGAGTCCCATCCCAGCTATGTATCCACATTTCGGATCCTCGGTCCCACACACTAATTATATCAACCGCACCATCAAGATTCAAATCACAGGTTCCATAAATATCACCGATAACACCATATAGCAAAGTATCTGAATGCCATAAAATGGCACCATTTTTGAAAATTCCAACCATATTTTTTGTATCATCAACTCTTAGGATGGGGGACGCTGTAAATAAAACACAATGCTCCAAGGTGCCAAATGGGTCTTCAATCTCACCTTCGATAACCTGAAAACCAGCAAGTCCCAATGCTTTATCAACTTCCACTATATCATATGCTTGATATGACAAGTTCAGCGTTGATTGTAATTGATGATCAATTAATAATTTTAAGGAGTCATAAGATTCTTGCTGAGCATGACAATAATCCAAGAAAATAATTATTGTTAATAGAACCAAATAACTTGTAAAAAATAATTTTTTCATGTTATCTCCTGTATTCTTATCGTGTGGGTAAATATTTATTAGAGTAGCTGAGTACATTTAAAATGTATTTTACCCTTTTATTGTAATATGATAGGACATCTTTGAAAGTCCCATCGTAACCCTTATTCCAACCTGATGATGCGGTAAAGTTTGTTTTAATTTCTTTTCGATAAAATAATGATTTAAGATGTTTTATAGAATATGTTAATGAAGTATCAACCTCATTTATTTTCTCTGGTAAGTGATTTAAGTTTTCTGGATATTGGTTTTCAGTAGTGTTTGTTATCCCATAGAAGTAGACTAATTGAAGTAGCCCGTATGATGCAGATATTCGAGTCTGTGCTATTTTATTTTTAAGTCCCCCTTCAAAATGATCTCGGAGATAACCAGGGAGGGAATCGTTTGCGAGAATGAATGCTTGTTGATCGGCAATACTTTGAGATATTCCATTCTTAATCAAACTATCCTTTATTATTTTAAAAAGACTATCTTTCCATACTTGTTTAATTTTAGTGTATAAATCTTTTGGATAATATCCACGATGTGAGTTATAGTAATCCCAAATTGTTTGTACTTGATTAGGATATTGAATCCTTGATCCGATACGCCATAAATAAATATGATTAGATGGAATTGTATTAAGTCCGCTGCCTGTGTTATTAATCCAAAAGGGATTATTGCTCATCTTGCTTAACCACTTTTTCCCTTGTACTTCGATTGCATCTGTGAAAGGTTCGTAATTGTAGCTTGGCCGAAAACTTGACTCTTCTTCTATTTGTCCCTTAATTAGTTGAGGCGGTATGCCATTTAAACCAGCATAATAAATTATAAGACTATCAAGATTATACTGTTTGTTAAATACATCAATTTTATTTGCATTAGTATTTCCAAGTCTATTAGGCTTTATTACATCAATTATAATCGTATCAGTTTTCCCATCTTTCGAAGCAACCAACCTTACTTTATACGTCGAATCTTGATGCCAGTACCTACCAATAAGGCGGATCTGATCTGTTGGTAAAGCTGTTCCATCGGGTTTTTTCTTTTCATAATAAACACCGAGTCTCTTTCCGGCGCCGGCACAATTAACCGTATCAACGATGAATGTTACATTTGTAAGATTACCCACTTGAGGAGTGGAATATTCAAATATTTTTAATTCACTATTTATTTCTTTCGCTTGATAATACTTGCTCTCGCCAAGGAGAATAGTATGCTGGTTTTGCACTTCTATCTCAGCACGTCCAGAATAAATTGACGACCAAGTGCTAGCAACCTGAATTATAACTTTTTCACCAATAGGTGTTGTATTTGAAATTACTAAGGCTAAATTATTTTTTATTTGTGCAAACGGTTGATAGCTTCTATTACTTCCTGATAAATCAGTCCCATATAAAAATCCAGTAGTATCAACTATCACAGCATGATGACGACCCTTTAATATATTTACATCTAATTCAGATTCTATATTTTGACTTGGCGTACCAATTACTTCTATCTGAAATCTTACTGTATCGCCGGGTAATACTTTTTCTTTATCGAATTGAATCTTATATCTTGTCGGAGCCATATAAAGGCTTGCTGCATAATCACCAAAATGATTATCAATCCAATTCTCAAAACCTATACCCCAACTATCTCCATAAAATACACTTTTGGGATACATTATTTCACCCTTAGTGAACTTCACCATCGACTTAAGAAAAAAATTCATTGTGTCGCCCATTTGGACACTCCCTAAATCTATTACCGGTGCTCTCCGTAAAAGTGTGGAATCCAGAAAAAGTGTATCTCTTAATAATTCATTTTGTTTATAGAAATAAAGACTATCTCTCCCTTTCATGTTCCAAAAATCAACCACCAAATGTGTCTCGGCGGGGGCTATAATCGGTTGAGGTTCACGCGGCGGACCATTCGCTGATCGTAAATCAAGGCACGTACAAGAATCGCCTACATTGAAGTTTAAATTTGCTATTTGATAATATCTGTTATTATTTTCAACATATACAAGAAGCCCTATTTCATACCAATTATCCACACCCATAGCTCCATAATTATTTTTAAGAACAATATGAGGTGGTTCATCGTTGCGAATTCCAAATTTTAAATATGAATCAGCTGAAAATGTACCAACGGGGTAAATTTGACCAATAACCGGAGTCTCTGCAATTACTTGCATCGATGGTAATAAGATGATTGTGCCTACATTCTCAAGTGCCTTTAAAGTAACACTACCACCACACTCAAGAAACAATGATTCGTAACGTGCAGTCTCGGTAACTAGTTGATCTGAATTTATTCCATAATTTCTTTTAAGAGAATCTGGTACGGTAGGTTTAATGATTATGCTTTCTTTTATCCTCACTTGTGTCCAAAGAAAATCGCTAAAGAATAGCATTAGGAAAATTATCGTAAGTCTAATTCCCGCAGAGAGAGAGAGAGAGAGAGAGAGTATTTTATAAGTCTCATAATTATAAGTCCGGTTGTTTAATAAATTACGAATGTCGAATGACGAATTTCGAATTAAGAATATATAAAACCAAAAACTCTGTGTGCATTATACGGAAAT
>CAMTVZ010000218.1:0-16221 GCA_947085285.1 uncultured Ignavibacteriota bacterium | reverse complement strand
AGGCGATTGTTGCGAACCGTGAAATCAGCACGTAATGTTTTTCGGTAGAATCTTTCTTTATAAATCTTCTGTAAAAATCGTTGATGATGTATGATGTTCCCCAGTTGAGGTGAGTTGCAATCGTTGACATATAAGCCGCGAAGAAAGCCGCAACTAATAGTCCTAACAAACCCGTCGGAAGATGGTCGCGCATTGCATAAACATAACCCAATTTTTTGTCCGTCAAATCGGGATAAAGCACAAGCGTTGCAAGTCCCACCAAAATCCAGGGCCAAGGACGCAAGCAATAATGAGCAATTGTGAACCAGAGAGTTGCAAGCAGCGAGTGTTTCTCGTTTTTAGCCGACATCATACGTTGAGCGGCGTAACCACCACCCCCCGGTTCTGCGCCCGGATACCACGATGCCCACCATTGAATTCCTATGAAGGCAAGAAAAGCTGAGAGCGAAAGTGCAAGCGCCCCACCGATTCCCATTTCACCTACCGATTCGATTGATGGAAAAAATTGGAATGTCCATTCGGGTAATTTTTCTTTTAATCCAGCTACACCACCGACTTCAGGTAACGAAAGTACAACAATAGCAAGAATTATTGTTCCAGCCATAGCGAATATAAATTGAAACACATCTGTAACCGCAACTCCCCATAAACCCGAAAGTGCAGAATAGAACGCAACGATGATCATACTTCCGGCTACGTAAAGAATTACCTGCGATTCAGGAATTCCGAAAAGTCCGTGAAGAATTGTACCCATTGCAACGTTCACCCATCCCATAATAATACAATTGATAAAAAGTCCGAGATAGATTGCTCGAAACCCGCGCAAAAAAGCGGCGGGTTTACCCGAGTAACGAATCTCGGCGAATTCTACATCGGTCAAAATTCCGGCGCGCCGCCAAAGCCGCGCAAAGAAAAACACAGTTAACATTCCGCCGAAGACGAAGTTCCACCAGAGCCAGTTGCCTGCAATTCCGTTTTGAGTAACGAGTTCAGTAACGGCGAGTGGAGTATCGGCGGCAAAAGTTGTTGCAACCATCGAAGTTCCGGCAAGCCACCAAGGAAGGTTCCTGCCCGACAGAAAAAACTCAGATGTATTTTTGCCTGCGCGCTTCGAGTAGTAAACTCCGATGACAATGGAGATTATGAAGTATAGTGCGATTAAAAGCCAGTCGAGTAAAAGCATGGGTTAATTTAGGATTTTTTATTTTTTTAAATTGTATAATTTTAAGACTTTATCTACACACCCCTAAATCCCCTCCTTCGACTCCGCTCAGGACAAATCTCCAGAGGGGACTTTCTTAAACTTGCTCACAATAATTTCTGTGAAAACCGTTGTTCCGCTTCCAATCACTGTGTACCAAGTCCAGGCGATTGATGTAAAATAAATTACTCCTATCATCACAATAACGCCCGTTGCAAATGCAATCAGTGCATCTTTTTGCTGAGTCTTTTTAAATAACACACCTAATAAAAACGTTCCTAATAAACCACCGTAAGTGAACGATGCAATGCTAAGTGCTAACTCGACAACAGTTTTCGGAGTGTTCATAAAAATAAAAGCCGAACCAATCAACAGAAAGCACCATAGGGCTGTAATGATTCGAGAAATTCTTAACTCCGCATCGGGTGAGGTAGTTTTTCCGAACAAAGGTTTATAAAAATCGAACATCACGGCTGAGGCAAGCGAGTTCATCGAGCCGGAAAGTGTTGACATAGCCGCGGCTAAAAGTCCGGCTATAATTAATCCCGCAATACCTGAGGGAATATGATTGATGATGTATTGAGGAAAAACTTCGTTCGGATCCATCTTGGCGCCGTTGTAAAAAACGTAAAGTAAAATTCCGATGAATAAAAACAAAGCAAATTGCAACATCACAATGAAACCGCTTATGATGATTGCCTTTTTACTACTCGATAGTGAATTTGTTGCAAGCAGCCGCTGTACTATCAACTGATCGGTGCCGTGCGATGCCATCGATAAAAACATTCCACCCAACACACTTCCTAAAAAAGTGTAAGGAGTGGAAAAGAAAGTTTTTAAATCTAAATTAAATCCAAAATTAAAGAGAGAAAATTTTTCAGAAATGTTCTGCATTGTAAAAATTGAAGGGATGCTTTCAGGTATCTGGGAGCTTAAAACCCAAATTGCTGCAATAGCACCACCTAAATAAATAAACATTTGCACAACATCCATCCAGATTACGGCGCGAATTCCACCGATGTAAGTATAGATGAAAGTTACGACGGCAGTTAAAATAATTGCCGTTGGATAATCGACGCCGGTGATTAGTTTAATTGGGATTGCTGTTGCATAAAGGCGAACGCCGTCGGCAAAGAGGCGAGTAATCATAAAAACTGAGGAGGCAGTTTTACGAGTTTTGTTACCAAAGCGATTGCCAAGAAATGTATAAGCTGTTTCGATGTTGCCGCTGAAATAAGCAGGTAAGAATAGAAAAGCTATTAAAATTCTGCCAATTATGTAGCCGAAAGTAAGCTGTAGAAAGTTTAAATTAGTAACATAAGCAACACCTGGAATGGAGATGAAAGTTAGAGTGCTTGTTTCGGTAGCAACGATTGCAAAACAAACCGCCCACCAAGGAATTTTACGGTTGCCTAAAAAATAATCGGTTGTAGATTTTTGTTTGCCCCCCGATATAATGCCAAATATGGCCACTCCAAAAAGATAAACTGCAACAATTAAATAATCGAGAGAAGAGAAACCCATTTAACTCCCAGAAAAAGTAACTGACGAGTTTAGCATACAGGTAGTTAGTTAACCTTTAATGGCTTGATTAACGGTTTTGTAGATTTTAAAAACCCGGTCGAGCTGCGAAATTTTAAGTAAATCACTAATCGATTTATTGACGTTAGCAAACCTAACTTCGCCGTCGTGTTCGTGCATCGTACGATGAGCAATTAGCAAGGCACCTAATCCGCTGCTATCGCAGAACTGAACATCTTTCAAATCTACTACGAGTAGGGAGGCTTTTTTAGGTTTGCATAGTAGTAAGAATTCGGCTTTAAGCTGAGAGGAGATAGAGGTGTCGAGTTTTTTTTCATTTAATTTGAAGATTGTAACATTATCCTTTTTTTTAACATCAAATTTCATTTGTTAACTCCAATTAAAACATTTTTAAGTATTGCACAAATTGCTGATAAATATGACTTGCCGGTTGCGATTTGTTAAAATTAAATTGAACATTGTAAAAAGTATCGGCGGCACGATCGGTTAATCCAATGCGATATTTTGCAACGATAGCTTTGCAAATATAAGCAGTGTATAAGACGAAATCAAGGTTTAAATTAATAATTACATCGTAACTTGATTTGCGAAGGCTATCAATAAAATTTTGACGTGGCAGAAAAAATTTGTTTATGTGGCTTGAGCTTATACGAATAACTTTACTTTTTGGTAATTCGCTCAAAGAAGTGAAACGTATACCTTCGGTAACTATTGTAATTTCTTTGTTCTCAAGTTTATCGCGTATTGTTCGGAAGGCATTACCTGCGGCTTGAGCATCTTCGTAATCGATAGGAAGAACTATAAGTATCGACTGTGCTCGAGTGATGAAATTGGTCAATTCAAGCTGTGGATCCTTTTGTTTCCTGTATAAAAATTTTGTGTATTGAAGTCCTATGTATTCGAAGGTCTGTTCAAACATTTTAATGTAAGTATGTTATTAAATTTCGGTTAAATATAATTAAATTAGGAATTAATAAAAACTTTGTATATCTTGTGTACGCAATCAACAGTACACCGTTGTTTTCCGCAAGGAAGGATGCAGCTGCCGAAAGGAAGCGAAATCTTGCTTTACGATCGAACTGATGTGAAACGTTAGCCCACTAGAGGTAAAAAGTAATTTCAGCATTCAATATCGTGGTTTCAAGCAACAAACGAGGGGTACCTCAACTCCCAGAGGATCGGGAGATTCAACATTTATCTGCCAGATGTTTTTATGGCGGAAAAAGAAAGGATATGTTCCATGGAAAAAGGAACTGTAAAGTGGTTTAATGGAGCCAAAGGTTTTGGTTTTATTACACGTCCAAGCGGCGAAGATGTCTTTGTTCATTTCAAAGCAATCGTTGGCGACGGGTATAAAAATCTAAACGAAGGCGATCGCGTCGAATTTGAAGTCGAACGCGGACCAAAAGGTCTCCAAGCTACAAACGTTTCAAAGGTCTAATCTACGATTAGTCGTAGACCACGGTCGATGAACTTAAATTACAACCCCGTATCTTACATCAGTGAGATCGGGGTTTTTTTATTTAAGGATTTCGGTAATACCGACACGAATCATCATAACAGCGATAGCAGCTAAAAATAACGAGGCAACTTTTGCGATAGCACGCGAACCAGCTTTTCCCATTATTTTAAGTACCTGATCGGCATACCAAAAAACAATCCAAACAATTATTAAATTAAGTAAGATTGAGGTAATAGTCCACAAGTATCCGTACGAATCAACGATCATAAGTATGGTCGTTAAAGCGGCCGGGCCCATAATGAGAGGAATTCCTATAGGAACTATACCTACAGCCGATTCAGGATTTTTACGTGCAGTATCGCTTGAAAAAAGTAAATCGTTAATTGCAAGAACTAATAATACAAGTCCGCCTGCAATTCTGAAATCGTTTTCGGTAATACCTAAAAATGAGAATAAAAGTTTTCCGGCTCCAAGAAAGACGATCGAAATTGCAAGAGCAGTAAGAGTTGCCTCGATTATCAGTCGTTTACGGCGCTTCTCAGTAATTCCCTCCGTCAAACCCAAGAATAAAGGTAGGGTTCCCAGAACATCCATTGCTACGAACAGCGGAATGAATGCGAGCAAAAATGTTTCGAAGGGTGACATTGCCTATTAATCAACCTTTATTCCTTTTGCTTCCAAAGCCGATTTGATAATTTTAATTGCTTCCTGTTTTGGAATTAACAAACGCGCTTCGGCTTCAGAAACGGCATCGGCGAGCCTTCCCTTTTTATTTTTTAAAAATAAATAAATGTGATAACCAAGTCGGTTTGCATCGTTCGGTTCGACTACCGAGATATCTCTGACGGCGTTGTATGCAATTTTTTCTAACGACTCTTCTGAAAATTCTTTTACTTTAGGTGGATTTTTTGTTGTCATTTTAACTTTATCTTAATTGTTTAAAAAATTTTAGTGTCCGGCTATTTGTTCAATCATTAATTTACTTATATAGAAAAGTAACATTCCAGCAAATACGATTATAGGAGTGATACGTTTTTCTGATCTGTTAATTTCAGGAATTAAATCGCTGGCACCGACATAAGTTGCTATGCCTGCGGAGATAGCGAATACAATTCCGATAATCGTAGGATCAATTTCGGCTAAGAAAAAAACGGCAATAATTCCTGCCATAGTAGCCAACCCAATAGCAACTGTTGCCCAGAAAGCATTTTTACGCGACTGATTTGAGGCTAACATAATTGTTGCAACGGTGAGTCCTTCGGGTAATTTGTGGAGCAACACTGCGATGAAGAGCATCAAACCGATATAGAAGTCGAAGTGGAAAGCTGCTGATATTGCAAGTCCATCGAAAAAAGCATGAATTAAAAGTCCGCTGAATGCTGAATAGCTTGCAGTCTTCGATAGCATTACCTCGGTGTGTGTTTCTTCGCCGAAATGTAAGTGCCCAACAATAGTATGTTCAAAGAAATGGATTAGTGCGAAACCCAAAAGGATAAAGAGAGGAGCTGAGTGCCCCAAGTGTTCGATACTTTCGGGAATCAGTTCTAAAAAAACGAGTGCGAGAATAAACCCGGCGCCGAGAGCAATTAAATATTCCTGTACTTTTTTGGGCCATTCTTTTTTTAAGATAACAAGGCACCCCCCTAAAATTTCAGCTGCTGCTGCAAATAACCCGAATAATATTATTGTAAACATCTAATTACTTCCGTATGATTTATTGATATACTGTTTTGCCTGTTCGTGCGAACCGTCGTATGCGGTCATATTTAAAACTTTATTGTATTGCATGATTGCCAGATCGCGTTTCGACTGTAAATCGTAAATCATACCGATTTTCAGATTAGCCATTACCATAAAACCCGATTGTTTACCTGTATCAAGGGACCTAGAAAATTCGTCGCATTTATAAAAATGGTTAAGGGCTGAGTCATAATTTCCAAAATTAAAATGATAAATTCCTAAATAATAATGTGCTTCTCGAATTGCTGAATCGTTATAACCTAAATATTTTTTTGAATGGTTTTCAAGAACTTCCTCGAAAGTATTTTTCATCTCTTTCCACCTACCTAACGAGCCGTACAATCGTCCTACATATCTATGAAAAATAGGATTGGTCGGGAATTTCCGGTAAAGTTTTAAAGCGAGCGGAAGAGCTTGACTATATTTTTTTTCGAAGTTAAAAAGTATTTGGATAAGGAAGTAAGTTGCTTCGTAATTAGCGTATCTTGCTTTTTCGGCAGCTTGTTTTAGTTGTTGAATGCCAAGCATCTTATCCCCTTTAGGGAATAAGATTACGAACGGTTTTACAATCGGATAAATTTCGGGTATTACATCCCTGTAATAATTATAGATTCCCATTCCAAGTAGCACGTCAGTATTAGTTGGTTCAAGGCTATATGCCTGATGAACAATCGGGATTGCAAGTCGGCCGTCGTTAGCCGCATACAACCATTGTTCACGATGAACGCGGAGTCGTCCACGGAATCCTATTGCCCCTCCTTTAAAAAACAAAGCTGTGAGATCGTTTGGATTTGATTCGAGTTTCTTATCGCACAAGAAAATTACTTTTTCGAGAAGCGAGTAGAAATATTCATCGTTCGATGTATTTTCAGGATTGATAATTATTCTCCACCATTCAATCATGGCAAGAAAAAAATGACCCGATGGATGGTCGGGATTTTGTTTGATAACTTTTTGGAATTCAGTTTTAGCATTATCAAATTGTAAATTGTAAATAAATTCTACTCCTCGCTGTGTATAAACATCGGCAAGGCTGTCGGGAAGCCATTGTGAAGAAACTTCCTCTTCGAAAAAAAGAGTGAAAGAAAAAGCTATAAAAAATATAATAAAATATTTTTGCGTTCTGATTGTCAAATATACATTCTTTTTACACAAATTATACAATAAAAATGTAAAGCCGATCAGAACTGATCGGCTTTACAAATTATGAAGATGTGTATCATGGTTTTGCCCATGTTCCAGTTCCAGAATTATATGCGATAGTTATATCAACATATCTATTAGGAGCGGTTCCTTGAACAGCGGAAACAGTAAATCGAACATAATTATTATCCTGAGTTTTGGCAAAATATACTTTATTCGGTGTAATTATCAAACCCGGTGTCGATCTGAAAGAACTGATTGGCGGAACATCAACCTGTTGGTCCATTCCAGTGACTGCGGTTTCTACAAATAATGTTGTTCTCCATCCGGTGGAGATATTTTGATCAGTAGGACTTTTTAATAAGGGAGTGGTATTGTTTCTGCCATCAATCCATAAGTCAATATTAGGACGGTTATCAGGATTGCTTGACCTAAAAGCAAATGTAGAACCTGTAGAAAATTGTAGTCCGGAAGGATTTTGTGAATCATATTCATAAATTCTTGCTGGCGTAAATCTTCTGGTTGGCCCCCAAATTATTTCTATCGCCTGACTTACATCTCCATTATCTTTGACAGACCTAATTGCAAATTTATAACTTTGACCGTTGACAAGATTAGATGCAGTATAGTTAGTTATATTCTTGCCTACTTGAGCACTATCTACCGTAGTTTGAGTTCCAGCAACGGTTACAACAATTCTGTAACCAATAAAAGAGCTTAAACCGGCCGATGGTGATGCTGTCCACGAAACAGTTACAGCTCCATCTCTTGAAAGAGCTTTGGGGTTAGATGGGGGGGCAAATTCTTCCGGTTTCAACACTTCGTCCTCACTGCAACCCGGAATGGCGATTATAAATAAAATGCCGAGAACAATTGAACTAATCACTCCTAATATTGATTTTTTCATATTAATTCCTTTCTTATAATTGTTATTTTTAAATTCTGAACTAAAAACATTTTGTTAATTTTTTTTGTATATAATCTAATAAATTTTCAATTAAAATTCTTTCTTGTAGCATTGTATCTCGATCTCTTACTGTAACTGTTTGGTCGTGAAGTGTTTGGGAATCGACTGTAATGCAGAATGGTGTTTCAACTTCATCTTGTCGGCGATAACGCCTTCCGACAGCTCCCGAATCGTCGTAGAAAACACGCATATGTTTACGTAACTCGTTTTCTATTTTCTTAGCTATTTCGGGCATTCCGTCTCGATTGACCAATGGGAATACTGCTACTTTTATCGGAGCCAATCGGTGGTGAAGTTTTAATACCACGCGCATTTCAATATTTCCGTCGGCTGTCGGGGCTTCTTCTTCGGCATAGGCATCAACCAAGAATGCCATAAAAGAACGGCTTGCCCCCGCCGATGTTTCGATGATATATGGAGTGAATTTCTCCTTCGTTTCATCGTCAAAGTATTTCATATTTTTACCCGAATACTCCTCGTGTCTCGAAAGGTCGTAGTCGGTACGATTATGTATCCCTTCAATTTCGCCCCAGCCAAAAGGGAACTCGTACTCGATATCATAAGCATCCTTTGCGTAGTGAGCTAATGCCTGAGGCTCGTGCTGATGCCATTGAAGTTTTTCCTTACGCATTCCTAAGTCGATGTACCATTGTATCCGTTGTTGCCGCCAATACTCGAACCAATCTGTATCGGTGCCGGGCTTTACAAAATATTGCATCTCCATTTGTTCGAACTCGCGTGTTCTGAATAGAAAATTTTTCGTGTTAATTTCGTTACGAAAAGCTTTTCCAATTTGAGCAATTCCGAAGGGAAGTTTTTGCCGCGTAGCATTTTGCACATTCAAGAAGTTTACAAAAATTCCTTGAGCTGTCTCGGGGCGCATATACACTACGGCGCTGGAATCTTCCATCGGTCCTACAAAAGTTTTAAACATTAAATTAAACTTGCGTGCCTCGGTAAATGAACCTTGGTTTCCGCAGTTCGGACATGAAACTAAATTTTGGAGAATAGTTGAAACAACATCGCCAGTTACTCTGTTTTTAAATTCTTCGATTACTTTTTCGTCGTCTAATCTCCCCTCAAAGGTTTTTGGGTCAAGATTGCGTAAAATTTCCTTTTTCTTTTTTATTGATAATTCCTCGATTAAGTGATCGAGTCTGTAACGCGATTTACAATTTTTGCAATCTACCATCGGATCGGTAAAGTTTTCAACATGACCCGATGCTTCCCAAACTCGCGGATGCATTAAAATAGCAGCGTCGAGACCTTCAATGTCTTCTCGAAATGTCATTGTTCGCCACCACTCTTCTTTTAGATTGCGGAACATCTCAACACCGAGAGGTCCAAAATCCCAGCAGCCATTTAATCCACCGTAAATTTCACTCGATTGAAATATAAAACCTCTTCGTTTTGCGAGCGATACAATTTTTTCCATTGTGTCTGACTTCTTAGAAGCGATAAAAACTTCTCCTTTCTTAATTTATTTTTTTGATTTAAAACCTATTGATTGAAGAATCGTTCCTTTATCAATAATAAATAATGTTGTAATTTTTTCTTGAAAATTTTCGGTGCCCGATACTTTCAGACCATAATCATCCATCTTTTTTTTTAATTCAAGATTTATGAGTAGCGAAAGCGAATCGTCGGGAACGTAAACTCTTCTATCGATTCGTACAAAATCGGTTTTAGTAAATCGAATTTCGTTCCTCTTTATTTGATTTTTTGAAATATCAAACTTGAAAAAAACCTTTTCAACAGCACTATCTAAATCGGCTGGTGAGTATTTTAGTGATTCAATTTTAGGGAAATTGAATTTTTGATTGATATGGGCGTTATCGTTTAACAGAAAGTATAAGAAAATAGCTAAAGCCAATAAAATCAATACAAATATACGAATGATGATACCATTTTCCAAGTGTTATTTTCCCTTGAATTGTGGTTTGCGTTTTTCTAAAAATGCTTTGGTTCCTTCTTTGAAATCCTCAGTCTTGAAACAATCACTGAAAAGTTGAGCTTCTAATTTCAACCCTTCGGTAAGTGGTAATTCTAAATTCGAATTGAGAGCTTGGATGGCATACTTTATTGCGGGGGGAGCTTTCGTTAAAATTATTTTTGCCATTTCTTCTGCTGAATTTTTTAATTCACTAAGCGGGACAACTTTGTTGGCTAATCCAATTCGTAATGCCTCGTTTGCGTCGATAGTGTTACCTGTAAGTGTCAGTTCCATGGCTTTGCCGATACCTACGATTCGGGCGAGGCGCTGCGTACCGCCGTGGCCTGGAATTAAACCAAGGTTTACTTCGGGCTGTCCGAATTTTGCATTCTCTGAAGCTATTCGAATATGGCAAGCCATTGCAAACTCGCACCCACTTCCGAGTGCAAATCCATTGACTGCGGCAATAACTGGTTTCGGAAAATTCTGTATCCGATACAAAAAGGCATTTCCTACTTCAGAGTAGTTTTTAGCTTGTTCAGGAGAATATTCGGCAAGGGCACTAATATCAGACCCTGCAACGAAGGCTTTCTCGCCCGAGCCAGTGAGAATAATTACACCGACGGTTTCGTCTTTTTCGAATGAGTCGAAAACCGATTTCATTTCTGCAATTACTTCCATATTAATCGCATTTAATTTATCAGGTCGATTAATTGTAACAATAGCTATTTTATCATGGATTTCAACAAGTATAGTTTTAAATTCCATTTTCAATTTCCTTTCTATTTGTGAATATTATTTACAATTTACCAGGCAACTTCAACTCGGCTTTGGTCGCCAATCATAAAACGATGAACGTGCGGTTTACTATTAGCTTCTACTATCTCTACATCGTTACCGAGCAAGCTTCCTTCGATACGGATTTTTACAGAAATTATTTTACAGTCGCGCAGCACTATGCTGTACTCAACTTCGCTATTTCTAACAACCGTTCTATCTCCAATCGAAGTAAAAGGACCGATGTAACTGTTTTCGATAATACAATCTCTTCCGATAATAGCTGGTCCGCGAACAACGCTGTTAATTATCTTTGCTCCTTTTTCAAGTACTACTTTACCAGCCACTGCTGATAATGAATCGACCTCGCCATCGATTCGAGGTTCCTGATTATCGAGAATCAGGCGGTTTGCTTCAAGTAGATCGACAGGTTTTCCGGTATCTTTCCACCAACCGGTAATTTCGCTGTAACCGACTTTGTAATTGTGGTCGATCAGCCATTGGTGTGCATCCGAAATTTCAAGTTCTCCACGTCCGCTCGGTTTTATACTATTGCAGGCTTTGAATATGTTTGAATCGTAAATGTATATCCCCGATACAGCATAATTGCTTTTTGGTTTCTTTGGTTTTTCTTCAACCCCCACAATCCTACCCGATTTGTTAATCTCTGGAACACCAAAACGCTCAGGGTCTTTTACTTTTGCTAATGTTAACCAGCAGTTGTATTTACTCTCTCTAAATTCTTTTATAAATCTTTTTACACCACCTACAACCATATTATCGCCTAAGTAAAATATGAAATCGTCTTTACCGATAAAAGCTTCCGAAATTTTTACAACGTGTGCCAATCCAAGAGGGGCATCTTGTGGAATGTAAGTAATTTTTACCCCCCATCTGCTACCGTCTCCGATAGCTTTTTGAACTTCGTCGCTATCGGCATTTACTACAATACCGATTTGTTTGATTCCTGCCTGAACAACCCCTTCAATTGCATAATGTAAAATAGGTTTGTTTGCAATTGGAATTAAATGTTTGTTCTGCGTGTGTGTTATTGGTCTAAGCCGCGTTCCACGCCCACCGCTTGCTATTAATGCTTTCACAAAAGGATTCCTTCATTTATTTTTTAAGAATGAATTGAATAATTTTATTAACTCTAAAAAGTGTTCGTTTGTAATTGTTCGTTTCTGCCGGGCTAAACGTGCTGTCTCGATGCCCATACTGATATAGTACGTAATTAATCTTGGTGCTACCGCTTCTAATTTTGTTAAATGTGTTTCGATTGTTTTGATATCCCCCCTCTCGATTGGTCCAGTTAGTGCATCTAATGTTGACGAAGTAAATACATTTTTTAATGATGTATTTATAAGGGGGGTGAATATATCTACCCAATTAACATTTAATTTTAATTTCTCTGTTACATCAAAAAGTGCATTCAGAGCAGTTACAATATAATTTGAAGCAAACACACATGCAAGATGGTATAGCGGTTTATCGTTTTTAGATATGAAAACCGACTTGCCACCGAAAGTTTTTACTAACTGTTTTGATATATGATGAATTTTCTTGTTGCCTTCGATTCCAAAATATATTCCATCTAAATATTTTTGTAATTCTTTTATCGATTTTTTTGCTGGAAATGTTTGAATAGGGTGGAACGATAAAACCGACGCTCCTTCTTTTTCTAAAGGACTTAATATTTCGGAAGTATGCACACCCGACGTATGAAGAACAGTTAGTTTCTGAAATTTCAAATTTTTATTCAGCGAAATTTTTTGTGCTACATCCGATATTTGATCATCTGGAATCGTAATAAAAATTATTTGGGTATCGGGGTGAATATCTGAAACGTTGGTAGAAACATTTTTGCAATTTACTGAGTTAGCAAGTTTTCGGGCGGCATTAATATTTAAATCTACAATCGACAGAATGATAGAACCTTTTTTGAAAAGTAGAGACGACATAGCCGAACCAACTCTACCAGCTCCAATTATTGATATTTTAAATTTAGTGTGAGGCATTAGTTGTTTGTTTATAAATTGCTGCCGAAAGATATCCAACTACTTCGCGTTTTTCCCCTGTTACATCCCCCGAATTGCAACTATACAAAATTTGGGCTTTATCGGCGCCCAATCCTTTTGCAGCAATCATTGCTGCGGCTGTAGGTCCTCCTCCGCATGCTTCGGTAATTTGGTTATCTAAATCTTTTAATAGTTGCATGTAATCGAAATTTGCTATCGAATCGATTACTTTCTGATCGAGTTGTTTAGCTGTTTCGTATGGATGGAAATGCGATAAGTCGGTGCTGGCAACTATAAGTATTTTCTTTTTGCCAGCTGCAGATTTTAAAACTTTTGCCAATGCCTTGCCAAGTCGGATGCAGTTTTCGGGGGCTTGGTCGCCCATCACAAGCGGAACGAGTTTAAATTTTTCTAAAGTCATTTGTAAAAATGGGAGATGAACTTCAAGTGCATGTTCGTCGTGATGGCCTGACATAGAAAGAAACACTAATTTTTCCTCGGCAATAATTTCTTTGCTAAGTTCAATGTCTATCGGTACCTCGCCGAGTGGAGTTTTGTAACATGTTCCTGGAAAAATTGATACCCCCTTGAAATATTCGCGGTGACTTGGCGAAATAATTACAACAGTGTCGTATTTTTTATTTTCTAACGACTTATAACTATAAGCAGCTGTTAGCCCTGAATATATATAACCAGCATGTGGCGCGATAAGGGCTTTTATTTCGCCTTTAATTTTTGGGGGTTTAGCCCGTTCAAATAATTCTGTAATCTGTCGTATCAAAGCCCTTGGCTCGACAGGGTAAAATAATCCAGCTACAGCTGGTTGGCGTACATTTAATTTATCCATTTCATTTACCTGAATCATTAAAAACTTCGGCTGTAAATATATAAATTTTTACGTTCCCCTTTTTCCACGCATCGTAAGGTAGCCCTGCCTTACGAGCAGTTTGACTCAGAAAAGTTTCTCTGTCCCAATTATATTCTGTCGGAACCTGCGGAAGTAATAATCCGCGATTGAGCCCCTGTTCCATAACAATACCATGAGTTCCTACTTCTATTTCGTTTATATCTGTAATCTCTTTTAAAGGAGATAATATCGAAATCTCTAATTCTAAATCTTCCAACTCATCTATCGAAACTGGCATAAATCTCGGATCGTGCAGCGCCGCATGCACTGCAGTTTCAGCTACAGTTTCAATCAATGGCTTTGTGGCTTCTATATATCCGATACATCCGCGGAGTTCACCAAATTTATGTATGGTAACAAATGCCCCCGAAGGCTTACGGAAAACATCAGGATAATTATCAGGAAGTGTGTGTGTTTTCTTATTCACTCCATACTCGATCGATGTTCTTGCAATGTCGAGTAAATATTTTCTTTCCTCTTTTGTTAACACTTATTTTCCTTAATTATTTTTTGAAAATTAATTAAAAGATAGGGAAAAAACAAGCCGATGTAGAAGTATTTCGAATGGTTTGTAAAATTCTTCAATTTGTTTTATATTTGAAACAAATTTTTATGAAAATTATCAAAGCTCCTGAAACATTTTCAGGAAAATTGTTCAATATATGAAAGGTTTTTAATGAACACAGGTAAGATAGTCCAAGTAATTGGACCAGTTGTAGATATCGATTTTTCGGGAGGTAAGCTTCCAGCGATTCTGAATGCAATAAAAATAAAACGGACCAATACCGAGGGGATAGAAGAGGAATTGGTTTGCGAAGTACAGCAGCACTTAGGCGAAGAAAGGGTGCGTACGGTAGCTATGGACTCGACCGATGGACTTGTACGCGGAATGGAAGCAATCGATACTGAAGCACCAATTATGGTTCCAGTAGGCGAAAACGTTTTAGGCAGATTAATCAATGTGGTAGGAAAAGGGATCGATTCCCTCCCACCAATCAAAAGTGATAAATTTTATCCGATTCACCGGCCAGCCCCCGATTTTAAAAATCTGAGTACAAAAAAAGAAATGTATGAAACAGGAATTAAGGTTATCGACCTACTCGAACCTTACTCGCGCGGCGGTAAAACTGGTTTATTTGGTGGCGCTGGCGTGGGGAAAACAGTTATAATTATGGAATTAATTCATAATATAGCATTGCATCACGGCGGTTATTCTGTTTTCGCCGGTGTGGGGGAACGAACACGCGAAGGTAACGACCTGTGGCTTGAAATGAAAGAGAGTGGTGTGTTAGATAAAACAGCCCTTGTTTTTGGGCAGATGAATGAACCACCTGGCGCCCGACAACGAGTCGGCTTAACAGCTTTGACAATGGCAGAATATTTTCGTGACGAAGAAGCTAAAGATGTTCTATTGTTCATCGATAATATTTTTAGGTTTGTGCAAGCCGGTTCTGAAGTATCAGCCTTGTTGGGTAGAATTCCATCGGCAGTCGGTTATCAGCCTACACTTGCAACCGAGATGGGCGACCTGCAGGAGCGTATTACTTCTACTATCAAAGGCTCAATCACCTCGGTTCAGGCAATTTACGTTCCAGCCGACGATTTAACCGATCCAGCCCCAGCTACAACATTCAGTCATTTAGATGCAACCACAGTCTTGAGCCGCCAGATTGCTGAGTTGGGAATTTATCCTGCTGTTGATCCTCTCGATTCAACATCCAGAATTCTTGAACCTGGTGTTGTAGGCGAAGAGCATTACTCCGTTGCCAAACGAGTTAAAGAAATATTGCAAACCTATAAAGATCTGCAGGACATTATAAATATTTTAGGAATGGATGAATTATCGGACGAGGATAAAATTACAGTAGCCCGTGCACGAAAACTTCAAAAGTTTTTATCCCAGCCATTTTTCGTAGCCGAGCAATTTACAGGAATTCCTGGAAAGTATGTAAAATTAGAGGACACAATTAAAGGATTTAAAGGAATAGTTAACGGCGATTACGACGACATTCCTGAAGCGGCATTTTATATGGTAGGTACAATCGAGGAAGTATTAGAAAAAGCAAATCAAATGTTACAATAGGTAGATGTTCGACAAACCATACAAATTAGAAATAGTAACACCCCGAAAAATTATTTTCAGCGGCGATGTATTAAGTTTTAGTGCGCCCGGTGTAACAGGCGGCTTCCAAGTTTTATTCAACCACGCACCCCTCCTTTCGGAAACAGGAATAGGAGCTATTAAGCTTACTACAAAAGATGGACAGGAAATCCGCTATGCAACAAGCGGCGGCTTTGTTGAGGTAAAAAACAATTCCGTTGTAATGATTGCTGAAACAATTGAGAATGTAGAAGAAATAGATGTTGCACGCGCCGAAGCTGCACATCAACGAGCTCTGAAGCGGTTAAAAGAAAGAAAACCAGGAACCGATCTGATACGCGCCCAAGCTGCTCTCCAACGTGCGTTGAATAGGATTCGGATTGCTAAGAGGTAAAATTTTTCATTTAAGCTTTGGGAAGAACTTTTTTTT
>CAMTVZ010000217.1:0-2670 GCA_947085285.1 uncultured Ignavibacteriota bacterium | reverse complement strand
GAAGATTATGAGAGACTGAACCAGATCAAATTCCTGATTCAAGATATTGCCCCATGGTTTAACAATAAGTGTTGCTAAAATATAGCCGGAAATTATTAGCCCAACCCATGCACCAAGGTAGCTTGTTCTTGAATTGATTTGCTTAATTTTTTGTAATTCTTTAATCAAGGTA
Source organism: uncultured Ignavibacteriota bacterium (assembly GCA_947085285.1). Taxonomy (GTDB): domain Bacteria; phylum Bacteroidota; class Ignavibacteria; order UBA10030; family BY39; genus JASEGV01. Next base: position 2,498 of record CAMTVZ010000217.1, on the reverse strand, counting down.
ATTCTGTTTTCAGGTTTCATTTTTTCACCGTTTTCTTTTTATAGTATTCGACACTCGTTACAGTGTGCACACCGCCACGCACGTTGTAATCAGCGATTACTTGCATCCATTTTGGTTTACACGATGCAACTAAATCTTCGAGTATTTTATTAACAGCGTGTTCTTGATAAATGCCGACGTTTCGATACGACATCAGATAATATTTGAGTGAACGAAGCTCGATGCAAAGTTTATCCGGGATGTAATTGATTCTGATTACTGCAAAATCGGGCAAACCCGAGAACGGACACACCGCTGTGAATTCGTCCGTGTCGATGTTAATTGTTAAATCCTTACCCGGATATTCGTAAGGAAATGTATCGAGGACGTTTGTGTCGATAGTATCGATTCGTTGTGTGTCATAGCGCCTATCGAGTGGTTCGGGTAGTTTGGTTTTTGTTTTTTTCATAATTATTATTTGAATTTTATAGTTAAAAATAAATTGCTAACCCAAGTTTGACACTGCCACTGTATATGGTGAATGCACTTCCTGCACTCTCAGACTTCCTTTCAAATATTTCGCCGGAGTCATAGGTGTCGGTGAATGTATTTTTAAAAATGTATCGTTCGTATCCAGTTGATAAATTATATTCACCTGTTAAACTTAAGTTTTTTAATACGAACCATTCTACACCGCACACTCCAGACAATCCCGCCGACAATCTAAATCCCTCCCTTCTACCGTTAGATTTTGTAATTTGCTCTCCGGTTTGGCGAATACTTTGAGATCTAGTGTCGATGTTAGAATATTGAAATAAAGGTCCCAAACCATAAAATAATGAAACATTATTTATAAAAGAATGATACGCTAAGTACTCAGTAATAATATTAATTCCATAATCCTCATATTTTTGCTCAGCGTAAAATTCGTCCCTAATAATCGATAAATTTTCTTGCTCAGATTCATCATCTCCGAATCTGGAATTAAGTCGGATACTTACACGTAATGCAGAAGTATTCGTGATACGATACATACCAGCTAATCCCATACCATTAAATGGTTTTAACGAAAAATTCTCCCCGATTTGAAATTGGATTGCCCATTTGCCGTACTCTACTGAATCAGTTTCCTGAGCAAATACATTTTGATTACCAATTGTAATAAGGAATAACAGAAAAGATAACGAACAGCTAAATAATGTTTTCATTTTTTTCCCTTTCGAAAGTTATATGATTATTTTATTTAAGAATTTCTTTTAGAATCAATTTGATATGCCATTCCTTTTAAAAGTGTAATTCGTTTTGATATTGGAGGATGAGTAGCGAGTAAATCTGATAAAAATCCTTCCTTGAAATTTGCTTTAAGTCCTAACGGATCGACAATACAAAGATGAGCCGAACCGCGTTTAATAGATTGAGTTGGAGCAGAAAAATTTTCAATTTTCTCTAACGCCGAAGCTAACGCTAACGGGTTTCGTGTAAATTCTCCTGCAGTTGCATCGGCGTAGTATTCACGCTGCCTCGATACAGCCATCGCTAATAAACGGCTCAATATTGGTGCGAGGATAATTCCTATTATCCAAACAATCATTAAAACCAAAGCAATAGGTCCGCCGGCGCCGCTTTTCGAGTTTTTCTTATTTCCTCGACTCATACCGCCAAACCTCAAACCTCTTACCGCAAAATCGGATAACAAAGCAATCGCACCGATTAATGCCGCAATAATAGTCATCAATCGAATATCGAGATTCCGTATATGTGCCATCTCGTGTGCTATTACTCCTTGCAATTCTTCACGATTTAATGTATCGAGTAATCCTTGTGTAACTGCGATGTACGAGTTGTCGGGATTTTTTCCAGTCGCAAACGCATTCGGGTCAGGGTCTGGGATCACAAATAATTTTGGCTGAGGCAATCCCGAAGCAATCTTCATTTCAGCTACAACATTTCGGAGAGTTTGAAATTTCGGGTCGTTTTCAGGAACGGGATACGCACCCGCAGAAGTTAATACGGCTTTTGCTCCGCTCTGAAATCCGTACAACGAGAAGATCGAGCCAAACATAAAAGCTGCAATTGTTGCTATCGGTAATCCGTAGCTATCGGAAAATATTCCAAGTGGATCATTTCCAAAGTAAAACAGGTCGAAACCATATCCTAAAAAAACAAAGAACAAAATGAATATCAACATAATAAAAACGGTGCGTCGTTTATTACGTGCCTGTTGTTCGTAAATATTTGGAAATAAATTTGTAGCCATCGGTTATTTCTTTAGCGATAAATCAACTAGAGGTACTGCTCGTTCAGTTTCTGAAGTAACTTCAAACAATTCAGCTTTATTAAAATTGAAGATGTTAGCAATTATATTAGTCGGAAAAACTTCCCGCGCAATATTAAATTTCATCGCAATATCATTGTAGAACTGGCGGGCAAAACTAACTTTGTTTTCAGTGCTTGTTAATTCTTCCTGAAGTTGTATAACGTTCTCGTTAGCTTTCAGGTTTGGGTAGTTTTCGAACAAT
>CAMTVZ010000216.1:0-5225 GCA_947085285.1 uncultured Ignavibacteriota bacterium | reverse complement strand
TTATATACATAACAGATTAAAAAACAAATTGCTAAATTTAAACTGACTAATCCAATGGATCCTTCGGATGAAGAACTTGCAATCGTTACAACTTGAAACGTTATACGTTTACAATGTTTTGACGTTAGTCAGAATGCCGCACGGTCTTTGTCGAATGTGGTATGTTGTTCGGCGGTTTGAAAAATTGATCAGCATAGTTATTCGAGTTGCAATTTTAAATAAATCTTTTTACTTTCACTACAGAATATAGCGTAAGAAATCAAAACTAAATTAAATAAATCAACAATAATTAACTGTGCGGCACGAACGTCTAACAATTGTAAAAAGTCGCTCGTTGACTATTATAACACTGAGATACTCGCTACATTAGTTTTGTTGCGTTTTGGTTGCTTCGCTCTATGCATATCAACAAAACAAACGTCTTTTTTAAAAAGCACGTTTTGGTGCAATGCTATTTGACCGACAGTGAAACATTTAAACAACGAGAGAACTAACGACATTTTTGACTACGTTTGAAATATGAATTATTGGACAGAATTAAGTATTGAATACGCAAACCAAAGGTCATATCTTGACGACCTTTTTAAAGTGTATCCGACTGTTCCAGAAGGAATTAGAGAAATAAATAATGAGGGTTGGTCAAACATTGAAAAAGCCTTCAAAAAGAAAAATAATGATGCTCTAATTAAAGAATTATTGAAACTTGACTTGTTTCCTATCAAGGACAGTTACATTGCATATCTAAAACGAGACCCTTCTTCCATTGAGAGAAACCCGAAAACAATTAATCGTATTTGCGGACGACTTTATGAAATGGGACTTGATAAAATCTTTGAGCGTTGCAGCGAACCCAAAGAAACCAACAGACAAATAGGACCGTTTTTCAGACGTTGGTTAAACACTAAAGCGTTAGGCATTCAACCTGTTACGCTTGACGACTTTACAAAAAACAAAAATGACGCAATTCTTAATGGAAGCGATAAGCAGTTGATGAACTTTGCATATGACGAGTTGAATTACAAACACAGTAAAGGACTTGACTTTATTGGTCGTTTTAATGGAAAGTATGTTATCGGAGAAGCAAAATTTCTGACCGATTTTGGCGGACACCAAAATGCACAGTTTAACGATGCAATCAGCACTGTTCTAGCAAAAAATGTAAAGGCAGTAAAAATTGCCATTCTTGACGGTGTTCTATACATAAAAGGCAAAAACAAAATGTATAAAGACATTACCACGAAATACAAAGATCTAAACATTATGAGCAGTTTGGTGCTGCGTGAATTTTTATATCAACTATAAAACTATGCAGCTACATTATCCAAATAAAAAAACTGAGCAGGAAATTTTCAATAGTATTCCTGACATTGAATTGGAACAAATCAATTCCAGCGACAGCCCTAATTTGCTTATTCAAGCAAATAATTTAATTGCATTAAAACAGTTAATCACTAAACACAATCTTAAAGGCAAAATTGACCTGATTTACATAGACCCGCCTTTTGCAACAAATAACACATTTACAATTACTGACGGCAGAGCCAGCACAATAAGCAATAGTTCTAACGGGACAGTTGCCTATACGGATACTTTAAAAGGTTTTGATTTCATTGAGTTTATTCGTGAGCGTTTAGTTCTTCTAAAAATGTTACTTTCTGACAAAGGTTCAATTTACTTACACATAGATTACAAAATCGGACATTATGTAAAAGTGGTAATGGACGAGATTTTCGGAATTGAGAATTTCCGCAACGATATTACACGTATAAAATGCAATCCGAAAAACTTTGCTCGTAAAGGTTACGGCAACATTAAAGATATGATTTTATTTTATTCAAAGTCTGACAACTTGATTTGGAGCGAACCCAAAATACCTTACACCGAAGAAGATAAAAACAAACTTTTTCCAAAAACAGAGAAAGACGGTAGACGATATACTACTATCCCGCTTCACGCACCGGGCGAAACCCAAAACGGCAAAACTTCACAAGCATTTAAAGGTATTCTACCGCCACCGGGCAGACATTGGAGAAGTGATGTAACTGTTTTAGAGCAATGGGATAAAGACGGCTTAATTGAATGGAGCGACAACGGAAATCCGAGAAAGAAAATTTATTTTGACCAACAAGAAGGTAAACGAGTGCAAGATATTTGGGAGTTCAAAGACCCACAATATCCAGTTTATCCGACAGAGAAAAATCCTGACTTGTTGGACTTAATTGTAAAAACTTCTTCAAACGAAAACAGTATCGTGCTTGACTGTTTTGCAGGTTCGGGAACTACACTAAAAGCTGCACAGACAAACGGCAGACAATGGATAGGTATTGACCAATCGGACGAAGCGATTAAAGCAATAATTCAAAAATTAAATAGCATAGAAGGCGACTTATTTATATCAAAATCAGACTATAAACTATTGACCGAAAAGAAGCACAGCACCCAACAGCGGTTTGGCGTAATGGCGGGTGACGTTGTAAGTTGAAGTGTTGTGCTACTATTAAACTTTAGTGCTTGGTTGATAGTTGAGTGCTTCTAAGTTCGCCACTACGCCAAGCCGCAAAATGTTAGTTGTCATTCCCCATTTTTCGTGGGAAAATAATTTCTGGGGCTAACGTGATTTTAAATTATATACATAACAGATAAAAAAACAAATTGCTAAATTTAAACTGACTAATCCAATGGATCCTTCGGATGAAGAACTTGCAATCGTTACAACTTGAAATGTTATACGTTTACAATGGTTTGACGTTAGTCAGAACTGCTGGAAGCAACATTGTGAAAATTGCTTTTAGAAATCCTCCGTCTGGAAATAGCCCCCTGTCTGTTTACTTCCTTGGTATCACGACAGGTGTAACGCAAAATAGTAGTATCGAATACCATCCCGATGCTATGAGTCTTGCACAAAACTACCCGAATCCTTTCAATCCCAGCACAATGATTCAATACTCAATTCCTCACGCTGATAACGTTTCAATCGAGATATTTAACCTGCAAGGAAAACTGATCAAATCTCTACTTTCCGAGAAACAAGAAGCTGGCGAGCACTATGTTCCGTGGCAGGGGACTGACAACAAAGCTACTTCTGTCGCATCAGGCAGCTACTTCTATGTCGTAAAGGTTGGTAACACCCTTCGGGCTCGCAAAATGATTCTTCTCAAATAAGATGATAGGAACTTTTATGAATCTACTAAATTTAGTTTTGGCTTTAATAATATTTGCCATTATACATGAAGGCACTCATGCTCTTGTTGCAGTAGCATTTGATGAGTATCAGACATTTGCGATTCATCCTTACGGATTGGAAGTAATATTCAAAACCCCTGTAGCTGAAAGGGAAGGTATAAAGTGGGGTTTCATTTCGGGAATGAGCAATGTGGTCACTCTTTTATTGGGCTATTTACTGTTTTTATTCAGGACAAAGATGAAACCAGTGCGAAATCATATCATAAAGGCCTTAGGTTACTGGATGATAGTTATTTTCATGCTTGCCGATGCATTTAATCTTTCAATCGGACCGTTTATTTATGGAGGAGATATCGATGGCATTGTTGAGGGATTTGGGATTAATCGTTATATTATTCAGTCCATATTTTTCATGATAGTTTTGTTAAACAGGGAACTTATTGTACAGAAACTCTTACCAGTATATGGAATAAAAACCAAACATCCTTTATTCCAATCATGGATAAAACTAAAATAACATAAGTAATAACAGAGTCGCCTATCAGCAACAAAAATGTAAAATGTCCCGAAGGGATACCTTTGGCAAACCATTGCTCCGCTCACATATTGGTAAAATTTATCATAGTTCGCTCCGCAACGGTCGTTTTTACTGCATACATTATATGTAGTCGCTATAGGTACACATAGATAGAGACATCTGAAATAAATTCAGGGTGACTTTTTAGGAATTTTTCAGATGTCTCAAATAAATAATTTTCTAATCGGAACTGTTTATGCAAAATATCCAAATCCAACTTATACTCCCATTATCTAAATACTTCAAGATAAGTCAGCTTTTACTCGGGATTGTGTTTCTTTTTCAGGGAATGCTTAATGTGTTTGACAACATCGTATAAAATATCCCTACATAAATGTAAACGAGACCGGCATAGGTGGAAAGTTTTCATTATTTCAAAAAGGAGTACTACTACCTTGGAATACTATTTTTCACCAAAACACCGAGCATGCTTATTGTTGTAGCGTTCAAACAACTTACAATAAATTGCACTTTCACGATTACAGGCGCCCGATAGGCATTTATCTGTAAATGTAGCATACTTACAATAAAAGTCGCAGTACAAAGGTAATTTTCGGTGAATATTCTTATCCCGTTGGAGATTTATTATCCTACTTTTCGTTTGACGCCTTTTTATTGTTGTTTTATTCTTCATAGCTCATAATAAATTTATAAAATTTATTTGAATTATGCTTGATATTCATACATCTTTTCATTATAATTTCACTTGAAACAAATAATAAAGAAATAAAAGTAATGATAGAAGCACAACGTTCGCAGTGGGGCTCAAAACTTGGGTTTATTTTAGCGGCTGCCGGTTCGGCAATCGGACTCGGAAACATTTGGCGGTTCCCTTACACAACCGGTGAAAATGGGGGCGCTGCGTTTGTATTAGTTTATTTAATCTGTGTAATTGTTATCGGTATTCCTGTATTAATTGCTGAACTTACTTTAGGCAGATACACTCAGCGCAATCCAGTCGGCGCTATTAAAAAAATTATGCCCAAAGGTTGGTGGAAGTTTGTTGGCTACCTCGGTGTAATTGCGGGTATCGTAATACTCTCATACTATTCAGTCGTTGCTGGTTGGACTATCGGTTACATAGTAAAAACCGCACTACATCAAACAGGAAGTTTCTCGGATTTTATAGCGAATCCGATAAGTGAGGTTGGTTACTTCGTTCTATTTTTATCTCTCACAATGTTTGTAGTTTTAGGTGGAGTAAGAGGTGGTATCGAACGCTGGTCAAAAATTTTGATGCCTTTGCTTTTCTTGATTTTATTGGGGCTGATTCTTTTTTCTATAACTTTACCGGGTGCCGAAGCGGGTATCAAATTTTATCTCAACCCCGATTTCAGCAAAATCACAGGCAAAACAATTTTAGCCGCATTAGGACAGGCTTTCTTTTCATTAAGCTTGGGTATGGGAGCTATGATTACTTATGGAAGCTACATCAACAAAAATACAAATTTAATTACGTCGGCTA
>CAMTVZ010000215.1:0-4528 GCA_947085285.1 uncultured Ignavibacteriota bacterium | reverse complement strand
GCCGAGTTTGCATTCTTTATATTCCAACTTATAGTTATCGGATAAATTGCAGATGAAATTGTGATAGGATACGATGCTGTTTTTTCAATCACTGCTGGATGAACTTCGACTGAGCGCTGCGATTTGAAACGAACATCGAATATGCCTGATGGCGATTGCGGCGGTAACTCGAAGTAATCGACTGCGAAATTTGCATCTTTCACTGCACCAAAGTAGAGAGTTTGCGACATACCTACTGCATCGGTAATTGTGATTGTATTTAATTCATCTACATTATAAATCGCTTCGCTTACTTCTTTCCCTAATAAAGTCGAGAGATTGAAGTAAAGTTTACCAGCTGAGTTCACCTTCACCCAGTATGCTCTACCCGGCTTAATAGTATCAGCAATTTGATATCCATTATTATAACCATAGTATGGCGAAGTAATTACAACACCTGAACTCGGAGTAATCTTGTTTGTCCTGAAAATCTCGGTTAACGAGCCAATCATATTCCAGCCAGCATTAACCGAGACGCTGTCGGTTGTACGTGCAACACCCGACATCGGAATATTTTGAGCTGACGGGAATTTTAACCAATAACCAACTGCATTTTCTAATGTATCCTTAGTTTTATATCCCGCATCGTAGGAGAAGGCGGATGAAGTTGCAGTCGGGAATAAAATCAATTTACGGTAATCGGTAACTGTAAGTGGCACCGAAACCATATTCCAACCAGCGGCTACAGGAATTGTGTATTCGGCAGCACCTGATGGCACCCAGGCTGTATTTATTCTTAATCCCCCGACTGTTACTGCTGGTCGAGCATTACCTGAGCCCTGACGTAACGCTACAACTCCTAAATTCACTGGATCTGCGGTAGTTCCTGTAATAGTTAGATTAGCAGTCGGTTCTATGCCAGTTAAATCTGGATTTATCCAGAGCTTAATTTCATCATCAGTTGTTGAACCGGTGTTGAAAGTATATTTCAACACGATTAAATATGTAGTACCCATTATATAATTATATGGTGTGAAAGAACTATCAGTTGAACCTTTGCCAACACCAAAAGCCACATTGGTAGCAGCATCTCTTCTAAAATATACCCTTACAGGATGCGTCCCCGGGTTTCCGGCAGGACTTAGATGGAAGAAATATTCGCCAGCAGTCAAAGCTGTATCAACCCTAACCATAAACGAAGCATAAACTGAACCGCTGTTAACAGTTTGGAATCCTCGGTTAACATCTTCCCCAGTTGTTGTTAAAGTTACAGATTTACCAACACCTGAATGAACGTATCCGGTATATGTCAACGGGTTTTCGTTTACTGCAATTGGATTAGTTCCAGCACCGCTATGTGCGAGCCAACCATTAGCAGTTAATAACGATCCTGTTGTGTATTCGAAATTTTCGACAAAAGGAAATGGAGGTATTACAGCTGTAATAGTAACAGTAGGTTGAACTGCTATTGGATTAAGCGTACCAAATTCACCTCTGGTTTTTACTATAAATGTAGTAGATCCGTAGGCAGATGGAGCTGTAAGATTTGAAATTTCAATAATACCAGTATCAACATTTGTTACAGTGATTGAGCTGAGTGTAATAATCCAAGGATCACTTACACTACCACTTCCACTTACTGATTTTGAAGCAGATGCAAAACCGGGACCGGAAGTAACTGCATGAGCAGCATTCCCCGTCCAGGTCCAAGTTGCGGGTATAGTAACACTCATACCTTTAATTATATTGGTTGCGTCGCCTTTTAACACAATTGTTTGTGTGAGTGAAGTTGAACCAATTACTTGTGTAGTGGGACTTATAGTTGCACTACCAGATCCGTCGGCCGGATCAAGCCCCAAATCTGCCAGGTTACGCACTGCGATTTTATATCGCGTTTGTCCAGCTCCTATTATATCGTTCCGTTGGTGAACGATACCTACTATGTTTGCAGATACGGGAATAGTTTTACCAACGACTGCTGTATTAGCAACGTGTAAGAAGAGTGTGCCTGTATCGGTTGGTGCTGTTCTGAAATTGTTCATTCCACGATTTACTGCACTGGCAATAAAAGTTTGTCCTGCTGAATCGAACGTGGCGCTATTTAGCTGAATCAATTTACCTTCGTGTTGCTCGGTAAGTTGCGAGGCATTTGTAAGAACTAACGGACTTGGCATAGTACCGGCGCCAAGATTGAAGAAATCGGGACTTGAGCCTGTAAAGGGACTAATCTGCATACCACCATTAAACTGACCTACAGTTCCACGTAATACTAATTGATCGCCTCTGACCCAGGTTACTGCCGGTGGGGCTGACCTAAATACTTGTAAACCATAACCTGCTTCTTGAATGTAAAAACTTGTAAACGAAGTAGTATTTAAAACCGCATGTTCCATTGTAGCAACACCGCTTACGGCAACAGTTTGCCCCAACATAACAGGTGTATTTCCAGCATCGCTGTTACCGAAGCCATCGGCACCACCAGTTTTTAAGTTTGAAATTGGGATTATAGTATAAGATTTGGGTTGAACTTGTATATTGGTTAATGTACCGCCAGTTTTTGCAGTTTCAACTATCCAGTTTGAATTACCATTTAACCCCGCACCGACCGGGTTTGGAGATGTGAGATGTGCGATTGTAATAGTGCCGGGAGTAGTACCGAGCGCGGCGTTTAAAACTGTAATTTGATTACCGACGATATTTGTAGATTTTCCGGCGAAGGCGCCGCCGAGTGTAACATTTGTACCGCTAAAACCGGTAAAATCGGAAGGGACTGTTAAACGCACTTGGTCGAGTAAGCCGACAGAAACACCTGTTACTGTAATTTTAACTGTTTGATGACTTGCATTACGTGAAAAAATTGTTGTACCATTAAATGTACCGGCTGTTTCATTCGAGAGTGATGCAGTTCCTGCACCATCATTTAATGTGGAGGAGATACCGATTAATTCAACATCATCTATTCTGAAGTTTGTTGTTGAAGCTGAACCACTACCTGAAGCAGTCCACCTAATCTTCAAATCTGAAACCGCTGGAAAACCACTTACTGAGATTGCTCCCCAATTAGAATTTGAACTTGTTAAGACATTGCCCGTCAAACCTGTGGTTGTAAAGTTTACACCTCCATCCGTAGAATATGAAACCGTAATAGTAATTGGACTCGTTGCAGAAGAAAACCGTCTACCAAATTTTAATTCTATGGATGTAAAACCTAAACTGTTAATACTCGGGGATATTAGATGAGAACCTGTTGGGTAAGTACCCATTACTCTATTTTCGACAATGGCGTTATTCGCACCGCTTGCTCCTGTGTATCCAGAACTTGTAGATGCTGAACTAACACCCCATCCTCCAGTAGTCAACAAACCACCGTTATGAATGGGATCAGAAGTCCAGCCAGCAACATAAGTACTCAACGCATCACCTTGTCCACTAACAGTTGTGGCTCCAGTGCCAAAATTCACAGGACCGTAAATAATTGTTTGTGCATTCACTCCACCTGCAAACCCCGCAAGCAAAGTTATTGCTAAAAATAATAGAATTAATTTTTTCATTTTTAAATCTCCTTAATTATAAAATTATGTTATTTAATTTTCTGTTAGAAACATGATATAGAACTATAAAAACTCGGGAGGCGATAATATGATAAAGACTTCTGAAAAATCAAAAATGTGATTAATAGAACACGGAAAAACGCGAATTCGACAGATATACACGGATCATTATTCGTGTAAATCCGTCGCATCTGTGTTCATCCCCCAACGGGATGCTTCGCACGTGTTCTATTTCCTATTTTTCAGAAGTCTCTATAATAATCGTATCCCGGTTTATTCAGTATCGGCGATATCCGTTGTTGCCATTGGTATAGCTTCGTATTATATTTCCATCCGAACTGAGTTTACTCGATTACCGTTTTACAAAATATTTTCTTACATTAAAACGAAATTAAAAACAAATTTGAAGGTGCAAAATGCCAAACTTAAATATCCCGGAAGACCAAAAACGTAATATGCGTCAGCAACCATTATCGCCATTTAAGCGACAAGCGATGTCGGGCGGAGGTTCAAAAATGCTTCCAATTATGGTTATCTTTAGTCTCATTATTTTAGTCGGAATTGTTCTCTACGCACTAAACCAATACGGTTATATAAATTTATGGGGCGAAAAATCAAAAAAGGTAATTGTAATTCCTGAACAAGCGGAACAAAAAACCGAATTGGAGGCTGAACTTTCGAGTACTCAACCTACCGAAGGAGAGCAGGCAGTTGCTGAAACTACAACAGCCGATATTCCAACGACAGAAACAGCTGTTCAGCAGCCAATAGCACAAACTACCGAGCCGGCAAAACAAATTGTGAAAAAAGAAGAAAAAGTACACATAGAAGCCGGTACTGGAAGTTATTCAATCGTAGTTGGTTCATTTAAAGAAAAGTCGAATGCTGAAAAAAATTTAAAGCGCTGGACTGATGCAGGTTATGAAGCTATGATTACACAAAAAGATAAATGGTATCGCGTTAGTATTGGTAGGTATAAAACGAAACAGGATGCTATG
>CAMTVZ010000214.1:0-12775 GCA_947085285.1 uncultured Ignavibacteriota bacterium | reverse complement strand
GCATTAACCCACGACTTACCTGCCCGCCAAAGTCCGCAGGACGCAGGCGGGAGTCGTGGGTTAATGAGAAAATAAATTATTTTCTGAACCGTTTTAACGGTTTATCTAAACAAGCGATCAACTTGTGTAACTTAAAAATTCTCTAATGACAAATCTGGGATAAACAGACCAGAGACTCATAACCATCTTATTTACCCCTCTTACACCTTCGGTCCCGCCTTTATGACTTCAACTGGACAACCAGATTCGAACTTTTTGAAGTTCTCGATAAACCGACTGGCTAACTGTTTATACTTCGTCATGTGTGCATCTTTACTATTCCAGGATGATGAAGGATCTAAAACAGAAGCTGGAATATCTCCGCAGGTTTCAGGAACCTCGAAACCGAAAATCGGATCTTTTTTGAACTTAACTTTTAAAAGTTCGCCGCTCAGAGCCGCATTCAATAATTGACGTGTATATTTTATGCTTATGCGTTTTCCAACTCCGTAAGGTCCGCCAACCCAGCCAGTATTTACTAACCAGCAGTGAGCCCCGTACTTTAAGATTTTCCGTTTCAATAAATCGGCATAAACTGCCGGATGATGTACCATAAAAGGTGCGCCAAAGCATGCACTGAAAGTGAGCTCCGGTTCTTTACCAAGTCCCATCTCGGTGCCGGCAACTTTTGTAGTGTAACCAGAAATAAACTGATACATCGCCTGTTCGGGTGATAGCTTTGCAATCGGAGGCAATACACCTAATCCATCGCAAGTTAATAAAATGATATTCTTCGGATGTCCACCCATCTTTTCAGATACTGAGTTTTCTATGAATTCGAGTGGGTATGATGCGCGTGTGTTTTCTGTTATCGATCCATCATCTAAATCTATTTTACGTGTTACCGGGTCGTAAACAACATTTTCTAAAATTGTTCCAAACTTCTGTGTGCAAGCGTAAATCTGTGGCTCTGCTGTGGGCGACAGAGCAATAACTTTAGCGTAACATCCACCTTCAAAGTTAAAAATACCTTCATCGCTCCAGCCGTGTTCGTCGTCGCCAATTAATCCACGATTTGGATCGGCTGAAAGTGTCGTCTTGCCTGTTCCGGATAATCCAAAGAAGAGCGCGGTGTCTTTTTCTTTGCCGATGTTTGCTGAGCAGTGCATCGGCATTACACCTTCTAATGGCAGTAAGAAATTCATAACAGTGAAAATCGATTTCTTGATTTCGCCGGCATAAGCCGTGTTGCCAATAATGCCTATCTTCTGTTCGAAGTTTAAAAGAATAAATGTTTCGGTCGATGTTCCATCGATTTGTGGAAGTCCTTTGAATGATGGTACCGAAATAATTGTGAAATCGGGGACGTGCCGTTTATATTCCTCTGATGTTTTTGGCAGGATGAACATATTTCGGGCGAAGGCACTATGCCATGCTTTTTCGGTGATGATTCGGATTGGTAAACGATATTCCGCATCAGCTCCGGCGAAGCAATCTTGCACGAATAAATCTCTGCCTTGTAAGAATCCTTGTAAACGACTGAGTACTTCGTTGAACTTATCTTGATTGAATGGTCGGTTGTATTCGCCCCACCACACTTTATCCTGAGTTGAAGGTTCTTTCACAACAAATTTATCGTTAGCTGAACGACCGGTATGTTTACCAGTGTGTGCAATGATGGGACCATGTTTCGATATACGTGCTTCGCCGCGGAAGGTAATTTCTTCGTAAAGTGCTTCGGTTGGTAAATTCCAATAAACTGTATTCAGGTTTGTTAGACCGTGATTATCGAGTCCGTAATCACTTTTCAGTGCTTTAGCTTGGTCTTGTGCCGGTGTTTTAATATTTAATAAATTGTTCATAACCAATCCCTCACTATTTTCCGTTCGCCTATAAATATTTCATTTGGCGAGTTGGGGTCAAGCGCCCATTTAATTCGTTCAATTCCTTGTTTAATCTCTTTGATTGTACCACAGTAACTCAGACGTAAATGTCCTTCCATACCGAATTCTTTTCCGGGAACTGTAACTACAAGTGCTTTCTTCAATAAAAATTGAGATAATTCGAGTGAGTTTTTATTGTAAGCGCTGAAATCGGGTAAGCAATAAAATGTTCCATCCGGTTTAGTAACTTTCACGCCGTTGAACGATTGCAACTCCTGCATCATTACATTGCGATGATTTTCTATCATCATACGTAACCCCTCGACGATGCTTTGTATTCCAGTCAATGCACCTTCGGCTGCAGCTTGTAGTATAACTGATGTTGTTGTGGTAATCTGTCCTTGTACGTTTGTCATTATTTGAGTCAACTCTTTCGGTGCAACAGTCCAACCGATTCTGAAACCGGTCATACCGTATAGTTTCGAGATACCATTCACAACGATGACTTTAGAATTTTCTAAATCTTTTTTTGTATGCTTGTATGCCGAAATTGGTTTTCTTCCATCAAAAATTAATTTATGATAAATGTCATCCATAATGCAGTAGATCCCTTTGCGTTCACAGAAATCTACGATTTCAGCGATGAACTCTTCGCTGTACATAATGCCTGATGGATTGTTTGGACTGTTAATGATAATTGCTTTTGTATAAGAACTTACTTTTTGTTCGATGTCTTTCATTCGCGGATGGAACGAGCCATCTTCGGGTGTAACGATAACAGGAACACCGTAACACATCCGAACCATTTCGGGATAACTAACCCAGTAGGGTGCGAGTATAATAACTTCTTCCTGAGGATTTAATAAAGTGAAAAGCAAATTATAAACCGATTGCTTGGCGCCTGCAGATACGATAATATTATCAGGACTCACAATCTTATCATAGTTTTCTTCAGTGTACCGGATAATTGCTCTTTTGAGCGAAGGTGTACCGTCGGCGGGGGTATATTTTACGTCGCCAGTAGTCAGTTTGGCGGCTGAGCTCAATATGGCATTGATTGGAGCTTTGTTTTTCGGTTCACCGGCTCCTAAGTGAATAACTGCTTCGCCTTTTTCCTTCAGCAGACGAGCTTCTTCGGTAAGCTTCAGGGTTGGCGATTCAGCAATTGATCGCGCAAGTCGACTTACATTCATTTATTAATAATCCTCATATTTTTTAATGAAAATAATAAGAACGGTGTTACTATTAACATATTCGTTTTTGATTGGCACATCTCAACACATATTAAATTTGATGGAAAGAACCAACAATGAACTTTGGTGGCTTAATTTACTTAATTTTAGGGAGATTTCAAAAAACGAGAGAGGATTAGAAATTAGACAGATGAATGCTTTAGCAACATTCTCTATGTTCTAATTAAATAACTGATGTTACGCAAAGTTCAACTTTTACAAGAATTAAAAAAATAATAGAACACGCCTGCGTGCGCTCCGTCGCTGAAGCTTTGGAGCGTAGGCGACCGAAACGCATAGTAGCACTACGGCGTGCAGGCACGGATGACACTGATTTTGATTGATTTTCACGGATTTATATCTGTGTACATCAGTTTAATCTGTGTCATCAGTGGTCTAATTTATGTTTTGCGTAACTTGCGTAACATCAGTAAATAATTTATTCATTGTAGATTTGATTTATCAGAACTCTCAAATACTATTTTGAAACTTTAGATTTCAAAATCTTCTGAACATACGGAGGAACAAAACATGTAACATCTCCATTTAGCAATGCTATTTCGCGCACTATCGAAGAGTTGAGGTATGTGTGTTTTTCGTGAGGCATAAAGAAAATAGTAGAAATTTCTTTTGCTAATTTTCGGTTCATCAGCGCCATTTGCATCTCATATTCGAAGTCTGAAACGGCACGCAACCCACGAATCAAAGCGATGGCTTTTTTCTTGCGGGCATATTTTACCAGTAAGCCGTCGAAGTACTCAGCCTCAACGCGCTTCCCATATTTTTTTGTAACATTTTTTACCATGTCGAGCCTCTCTGCATCTGTGAAAAGTGGCTCTTTGGCAGTGTTGTGTGCAATCGTTACAATTACTTTATCGAAAATTTCTAAAGCCCGTTCTAAAACATCGATATGTCCGTAAGTAATTGGGTCGAATGTTCCAGGGTAAATTGCAATCTTCATTTGTTCTCCATTATGTTGTGTGTGAAAAACGATACTACTGTATTACCAAATTCTTTTTTTATCAATTGAATATATTTATCGGAATTTTCAAAATTTATTTTCTTTATATGCTCAATAATCAGAAAGCCACCACTGTTTAATAAGTTATTAGTGAAAACATTTTCGGGAATCTTATTTGTAAATTCATATGAGTAGGGAGGGTCGGCAAAAATTAGATCGTATTTTTCATCAGTTTTGTTTATAAACTTAAAAGCATCAGTATATACGATCCGAGTTTTATCCGACAAATTTAATTTATCAACATTCGATTTAATTAACTTGATGGAAGATTTTGAATTATCAACAATAGTAGCAAAGGCGGCGTGTCGGCTCAAAGCTTCGATGGCTAAACTACCTGTGCCAGCAAATAGGTCAAGAACTTTGGAACCTTCGAGTTTCAGACGTGTTTGCAAAACATTAAAAATTGTCTCTTTTACACGATCGGTAGCCGGACGGATATCGAGTTGGCGGGCAGATTTTAATTGATGTCCTTTAAAAATTCCTGAGATTACACGCATAAATTAAGTTTTCCTTAAAGCAATTCCAACTGCTGGCACGAACCGCTGAACATTATTTACAAACCTGTCGTAATTTCGTACCGACGAGATATTTAAACGGCGAAATGGGTTTAGGATAGATGTATTTAGCGAAACATCTCTTCTTATTTTTCCTAAAACTTCGGCAGAGGCCTGGTTACCAAAAATAAATATAGTATCATAAATCTGCCCCGATAACGAATTTTTCAAATAAGCTACCCCCGCATCGATATCTGAAATTGGACGACCGTTATATTCTATCAAATGCCCGTTATAGTATCTGCTGTATTCTATGCTTGATCTGGTCAATCCTACCACTACACATTTTTGATTTTTGATTTCAGGTTGATTAAGGAGTAGAACATCTTCGACGGCAAATTGTGTAGCATCTACAAAATTTAAAATTAAATTTCGTTGAGCTATGTATTCATGAATCGCATATATCAAACTTCTTTTTGCCGTGACTGAAATAATATCGTTAATTTTTCTTTCATCGCATGTTTTCAATAGATGAGCATCGCTGATGTATTCTTGCGGATGGAAGTTTGGTATGTGTTGCGAAATTTCCCAATTCAGATGTTCGTTTTGTTCTACTTTAGTCAAATTTGAATCTATCGGAAAGTTGTGTATAAACAGGAACTTTTTGTCGAGTGCTATAGATATGCTTTGAGGTTTTTCGAAAACCGTATTGCCACGCGTAGCTAACGGTTTTAAAAACCAGGTTTCCGAGATGTCGTGTTCGGTTTTTTGGTATTCTTCTAAATGAATCAACTCTGTTTTATAGCCATTTAATTTTAGAACAACGAAATGTGCGATATCGTCTAAAACACTAATTCCTGCGGTAATTTGTTGTGGCATATTATAAATAATTTCAGTTAATTTTTACTTTTCAAGTGTAAGATACGGTGCTATTTTTTCTAATTTCTTTTTACCGATCCCCTTAACTTTTAATAGTTGGTTGATGTCGTCAAATCCATTGTTTTCTTCACGGTATTTGATAATCGCATCGGCAGTTACAGTGCCAATTCCCGGTACTTTCATCAGCTCGGTTTTGTCGGCTTTATTCAAGTTGATGCTTTTTTCTTTTGGTAACGATTTTTTTTGTTTTTGAGGTAAAGGAGGATCCTCGTTGGAGGCTATATTTTCGCTTTGTGAGAAATAAGTGTTCTGCGAAAGTGAATAGAATAGTGAATCGCTTTCTGAATAATTAAAAATATGCCCGGGCTGATCGTAGGTGCTGGCTTTGTAAATTTTAATACCGGCACCGATTACGAAAGCCGCTACTAAAAATAAAATCACCCGAAGTTCATTTTTAGTAAACCCAATTTTTTTATTGATAGATTCGAGAATATTCATAAAAATCAATTAAGAAAAAGCGTCTCGGAATTTTTCAAAAAAACTTTTATCCGAATTTGCCGACTTATCGCCTTCGCGTGGTTTCATAGTATCGCGATTCAATAATTCTTTTAGAATCTCTTTATCTTTTGTTGTGAGTCGAGTTGGAGTCCACACGTTAATTCTTACTAATTGGTCGCCTCTGCCATAGCCATTAAGTTGTGGAAGCCCTTTCTCTCGCATTCGGAGTATTTTACCTGATTGAGTTCCGGGTTCTATATGTAATTTAGCCTTGCCTGTTAATGTAGGAATTTCGATATCGGCGCCAAGTGCGGCTTCGGGAAAACTGATTAACAAATCTAAAATAATATCGTTACCTTGGCGAACAAAAATGTTGTGTGGTTCTTCTTCGATAATTACCAAAATATCGCCATTGGGACCACCCCGTTTTCCAGCATTACCTTGATTACGTAAGGGAATATAATTTCCTTCTGAAACACCTGGTGGGATATTAATTTTGATAGTTTTTTCGCCGTGCACCCGACCTTCGCCGCGGCATTCAGGGCAAAAATCTTTAATAATCTTTCCCTCGCCATTGCAGGTATTACAGGTCGAGATGTTTACAAATTGTCCGAATACTGAGCGCGATACCTGTCGTATCTCGCCACTACCGTTGCAGGTAGGGCAGGTTGTACGCGAAGAAGTTGATCTCGCTCCGCTACCACCACAGAGCTCACAGGTTTTGTAAGCTTTAATCTTTAATTTTTTCTCTACGCCTGTTGCTATTTCTTCGAGTGTAAGTTTCAAATTTACTTTTAAATCGGATCCCGGAACCCCTGTTTGTTGTTGCTTTCTTTGTCTTGAACTTCGGCTGCCAAAGGCTTCTTCAAAAATACTACCACCAAAGGCACTTCCAAAAATATCTCCAAACGAAGAAAAGATATCATGAATATCTGTGAAACCATGAAAATCTTGTCCAGCGCGCAAACCGTCGTGACCATACCTGTCGTAACGTTGTCGTTTTTCGGTATCGCTCAATACTTCGTATGCCTCGGCTGCTTCTTTAAACTTCTCCTCAGCTTGCTTATTATTAGGATTACGGTCGGGATGAAACTGCATCGCAATTTTACGATATGCTTTTTTAATATCGTCCTGCGAGGCATTTTTAGAAACTCCTAATATTTCGTAATAATCGCGCTTTGCCATAATTAATCAGCTCCGCCTTCTTGTATGTTTATTTCACCCGATACTATCACTTTTGCATGGCGTAAAATTTTATCGTGCAACATATATCCACTCTCAACTTCTTTGATTACAATGTTTGGCGGAGTATTGGTATCGGTGGAGGGCATAACCATCAGAGCATCGTGCATATTTACATCGAAAGGTTGCCCAGTAGTTTTCATTTTTGCTAAACCTTGTTGCTCAAGTATTTTTAGCAACTTGTTATATATAAGCTCGATACCCTGAAAAAATGGGTCGTTCGCCGAATTAGTATTTTCTTCCCGCGTATGTTGCAAAAATCTTTCGAAATCGTCTAAAATTACAAGAAGCTTTTCTATCAGGTTCTCGTTTGCTAATCTTACTATATTGTATATATCGTTCTCATTTCGCTTTTTGTAATTATCGAATTCAGCTGCTTTTCTTAAAAGTTGATCTTTTAGATTGTCGTTTATTTTTTGTAGCTCAACAATCTTATCATTCAATAGTTGTATTTCATCGACATTAGTAGATGATTCAATATTTTGTTCTGTATTGTTTTCTGTATTTTGAATATTATCGTTCTCTATCATTTTGTATTATTAAAATTCCTTTCTGTTTGAGTTAAGTTCTTGATGATATGAAATCGGCAACGCATCCTACAAGTGGAATCAGTCGCTGATACTCCATTCTTTTAGGTCCTATCACCCCAATTGTTCCCTTTGTGTCTCCAATTTTGTATGAAGATATAATGATGCTGTAATTTTGGAGTTTTTCAAAATCATTTTCTGAACCAATAAGAATAGTAATTCCATTTGGGCTCATTTTTTCTTCATACCTATCGATGATATGTATGATAATATCTTCATTATCTATTAGTTCGACTATGCTACGAATTTTTTCTGGGGATTCAAATTCGGGTTGAGATAAAATATTTGTTGCTCCACTTATATGCACTCGCTCCTTAGATGAAAAATCGCTGAATAATTTATCAGTGTTCCCAAGGAACAACCTGATTAATCCGGTTTCTTCATTCTCGAAATCTTTAACTCGATCGTGAAAAGTATCACGTATTTCTTTAAGAGTTAATCCCGATAATCGTTCGTTTAAAAAATTTGTTATTTTTTCCAATTTATTTTGATTAATGTCAGATATAAATTCCATCGTAATTGTTTTAACCACATCCGATTCGATTGTTAGAATTACAAGAATTTTAGTACTCGAAATTTTAAGTACTTCGATACGATTTAACCTGCCTATAATTAAATTTGGTGACGATACGATACTCAATTGATGCGAGATGCGGCTGAGTAATTTGCTAGCCTCTTTCAGTAAATCTTCAGTATCAGAAATACCTTTTAGATCCTGATATATAGTTTCTTGTTCGAGTTTTCCGATTTCATTAAACTCGATCAGCCCATTAACATAAAGGCGATATGCTTTATCGGTAGGAATTCTACCTGCCGATACGTGTGGGTGCGAAAGATATCCTTGCTCTTCAAGGTCCGCCATAACATTCCGGATGCTTGCGGGGCTTAAACCTAAATCCGACTGCCTTGCTAAAAGATTCGATCCAACCGGGGTTGCAGTTAAAATAAAGTTTTGGATAATATTTTTTAGAACTTCTTTTTGTCGTTCTGTCAATTCATCAAACATACGAAAATCAATGTATAAGTTAAAAAATCCATAAATTTCGTATAAAAAATACGCATTTTTATTCTGTTAGTCAACTTTATTTTATTTACGTCAAACAGATATTTCTTGGAAAAATAAGTGTATATAATTATATTCTATGTGCTTTGAGCTGTAGTTCGGTTCCAATTCGTCATAACTTAACAATCATACATACAGTGTAATCGGTAAGTTATCAGTCGAATTGCGAGAGCTATGGCGAAAGTTTGGGGCTGTAGCTCAGCTGGGAGAGCGCCTCGTTCGCAACGAGGAGGCCGTCGGTTCGATCCCGATCAGCTCCACTTTGAATCCGACATAACTTAACGATCCCGCAAAGCGGGAGAAGTTAAGTTATAAGTCGGATTTACAGAACAGTCAAAGATTCTGTTATTACGAAACGAAGTTTATTATAATTCCATAATCAAGTTAGAAACTGGCGGGATTAGCAATCCAACAATTGAAACTTTGCAAAAAATCACCAAAGTATTAGAGGTTTCAGTTGATGATTTAATCGAGTAGTTTTATGAACAAACAAGAAGCTAAACAACAAATCCAAAAACTCGTTGAGAAATAACAAAGAGTGGCGGAAGCGGGCAAGATAAAATCCTACAACGAGGCACAGACCCGCAATGAATTTATCGTCAAAGAAACTTTGGGCGAGCTGTTAAAGAAAACCAAACCAAAAGAAATTTCTAAAATCAGGGTTCTTGACCCCGCTTGCGGCTCTGGATCTTTCCTTACTGCTTCCTATGACAAAATTCTAGAAAGTGTAGAAAATCATTCGCTTTTTACCAAGTTCGATATTCTCAAAAATAATATCTACGGCGTAGATTTGGACACGCAAGCAGTTGAAATCGCCCAGCTTAATCTTTTGCTCAAAGTCCTTTCGCAAAAAACAAAATTGCCAATGCTTCAACACAATTTGCGTGTGGGCAATTCGCTTATTTCGGAAGGCGACCCGAAATATAAGCCGTTCAATTTTGAAACCGAATTCAAAGAAGTATCTGCTCAGGGTGGTTTTGATGTAATCATCGGCAATCCGCCATATATAAAGGAATACACAAACCGATCAGCTTTTGACGCCTTGCATGACAATCCTTATTACCAAGGCAAAATGGATATTTGGACCCTCTTTGCTTGCACCGCGATTGATTTACTAAAAGACGGCGGCTATTTCAGCTTTATTGCGCCAAATAATTGGCTCACTAACGCAGGGGCGCGTATTTTTAGAGACAAAATTTTATCAGAGGGACAGATTACAAAATTTGTAGATTTTGGCGACTTCAAAGTGTTTAAAGATGCCGGTATTCAAACGATGATTTTTGTGTTCAAGAAAGGTAAACCAAAGAAAAGCTACCAAACAACTTACGCGAAAATCACAGACAAAAACATCGGCGAAGACGCGGTTAATCTATTGTTACAATCAAACCTTAAAGCGTGCAATGGCGGGATAACTAAATTTGACGCAACTCTTAATCCTCAACAACTTCTAGGAAAAAATATCGTATTCGCCAATCAGAAGAATGATGAGATTTTGAACAAAATTGAAGCCAAGAAAAATTTTGAGCTTACGGAAAAAGAGGTGGCACAGGGTATTGTAGGAGATCCAGATAAAGCCTTTATATTCTCTGATGACCTAAAATTTAATAAAGATGAGAGCAAAATACTTTTTAAATATTTCACTTCTGTTGGCAAATATCACTCTGGAGAACAGAGAGGTTTGATAGCTTACATAAATAAAGAAATCACTACGTTCGAGAATTATCCCACAATAAAAAATCAACTGGGTCTTTATACTTCACAACTTAAAAATAGGCGTGAGGTAAAAAATGGTCGCATAAAATGGTTTCATTTGCATTGGCCAAGAGATAAAAAGTATTTCGGCAAAGGGCCAAAAATAGTAAGCGCCATTCGCACTAAGTATCCAAACTGCTTTTACACGGAAGAAGAATATTATGGCTCACGAGCAATGAATTTCATCAAAACCGATAGAATCAACTTGAAATACCTAACGGGGCTTCTCAATTCTCGCCTTTCATACTTTTGGCTTAAAAATAAAGGGAAACAACTTGGTGATTTACTGCAAATAGATAAAGGGCCATTGCTAAATATTCCCTTGATAAAACCCGACGAAAAAACACAAAACGAAATCGCCTCGCTTGTTGATAAGATAACGAAACTTTATCAAGATTTTCGTAATACTTCAGCGAATACCGATAAATGGCACTCACTAAAAACCGAGATTGATAAAGTCGAGCAACAAATTGACAAAGAAATTTATAAACTCTATGGACTTACAGCAGAAGAAATAAAAGAGACTTCTGAAAAATATAAAATAGAACACGGATAAACACAGATGCAACAGATTAACACTGATAATAATCCGTGTATATCCCTGCCTGCGGCAGGCAGGCGTCAAATCCGCGTTTATCTGTGTTCTATTTAAATTTTTTAATAATCACAGATTTAATTTTTCAGAAGTCTCTAAAAATTATTAAGAGCTAAAAATGACGGATATAAATTTTTTCATGAATACATTTAATGGTAGAGAAAAAGCAGTTATTGTTTGGCTTTTGATTTTTTTATTTTTGGCGTTGTCGCAAAAAAATATTAGAAACTCAATGCTTGGCGTACTTAAAGCATTTTTCCAAAAGAAAATAATCACTGTATTTTTAGCGATGTTTGTTTATGTATTTTTTATCATATTGCTATTTTCAAAATTACAGATTTGGAATGTTTCACTAACAAAAGATACCATTTTTTGGATTTTAGGTTCGGCGTTTGTGCTTTTAATGAATGTTCATAATGCTACGCAAGACGATCATCATTTCAAAAAAATCCTGCTTGACAACTTAAAGTTAATTTTGGTGCTTGAGTTTATAATTACTCTCTATTCATTTAACTTTTGGCTTGAAATGATTTTTGTGCCTTTGATGTTTCTGATTGTAGCTATGGGTGCCATGGCGGAAATAAAAAAAGAATATTTGCTGGTCAAAAAACTGATTGATTATGTTTTAGCGTTCATTGGTATATTCTTGATTGTTTTTGCTGCTTCAAAAATAATCGGCGATTATCAGGGTTTTGTTACATCAAATAATTTACACTCTTTTGTTTTACCGCCTTTGATGACTTTGGTGTATATGCCATTTTTGTATATTTTTGCGTTAATAATGGCTTACGAAATACTTTTTGTTCGTTTAGATATTTTTCTAAAAAATGATAAAGAATTAGCTGGTTTTGCAAAACAAAAAATATTTCGTCTTTGTTTTCTGAATTTAAGAAAACTTAACAGGTTTGCCAAAGAAAGCATGAACAACCTTTTGAATCTAAGGGATAAAAATGGTATATTGGACTTGGTTGAGAAGTTTAATAAATAACAAAATTTAGGTGGCGTGCCAGTTTTGCTGGCATGAAATTTGGCGGCGTCAAGAGCTTCGAGCATTCGTTCGAATAAATCCCCCTTTGTTTTTCTGTATGCATCTATCATTTTTTCTCCTTTTAATTTGTTACGATTCTAAATTAAGAAGAATATAATTGATTTTAGATTGCAGATGTTAGCATTATTTCTTATCTTGTGATGCAAGTTTACAGAGGTCAAGTCCTGTGCAACCGTAAGTAGCCCAACCCCGCCAGGTCCGGAAGGAAGCAACGGTAAGTTACCGAAGGTGTGACACAGGGTAGCTTGACGATTTATTTTATTAAATTGGTGAAAAGTAAAAAACTATGAATATTAAAACTCTGGAACGGAAAGTTAATAAGCTTGAAAAAGAAATTTTAAAGCTAAAACAATCCAAGCAAATTTTCTCTAAGATGGATATCGACACTAATTTAATCGAGAAGGCTTCTGAAATGTTATTTGATTTCGATATTGAAAAATATGTTTCTAAGAAAGACCTTGCGCAATGGAAGTAGTTGTTGATTCCCACGCATTATTATGGT